>DIHI01000003.1:9057-21765 GCA_002420085.1 Lysobacterales bacterium UBA5700
CCGAACCAGCCGCAGGCGACCAGGCCGCGCAGAACCGCTGGCAATTTCGCACCCCGGGTGCCGAACGAGGCACGCAGCAGGACCGGAAACGGAATGCCGTGCTTGGTGCCGGCATGGCCGATCAGCAGCATCGGCACCAGGACGATCAGATTGCCGAGGAAGATGGTGAGCACCGCCTGGGTCAGCGACATGCCCTCGGCAACCAGGCCGGCGGCCAGCATGTAGCTCGGTACGCAGACCACCATGCCGACCCACAGCGCGGCGATCGCTGGCCAGCCCCAGGTGCGTTGTTCGGGTGGAGTGGGCAGCAGGTCGTCATTGACCAGATCGGCGTCGCCGGCTGGCAGGTTGGCGTGTGGCTGTGCGTTCATGGGCCGTGCTCAGTGGGCGACTTTCTGTGAGGTTCCGTTTCGACCGGTGCGGCGGGAGGGTCGGGCCACCCCGCTCCCCTGCCGAGGCCATCCTCGGGTGTTTCTGAATCCCGCGTTCACCGTTGCGGATTGTTCGGATGCGTGGTCCAGTTGCGGTAGCGGCTGCCATCGTCCACCCGCTGCATGGTGATGCAGCCATCTACCGGACAGACGTGCATGCACAGGTTGCAGCCGACGCATTCGCTATCGACGACCTCGAAGTGGCGCTGGCCGTCCTTCTGGCTGAGGATCGCCTGGTGGGCGGTGTCCTCGCAGGCGATGTGGCACAGGCCGCACTTGATGCACAGATCCTGATCGATGCGCGCCTTGATGTCGTAGTCGAGGTTGAGGAACTGCCAGTCGGTGACGTTCGGGACGGCACGGCCGACCACGTCGCCCAGGGTCGCGTAGCCCTTGCTGTCCATCCAGTTGGACAGGCCGGCGGTCATGTCCTCGACGATCCGGAAACCGTAGTGCATGGCGGCGGTGCAGACCTGCACCGAGCCGGCGCCGAGGGCGAGAAATTCGGCGGCGTCGCGCCAGGTGCCGATGCCGCCGATGCCGGAAATCGGCTTGCCTCGGGTGGCAGGGTCACGGGCGATCTCGGCGACCATGTTGAGGGCGATCGGTTTGACCGCCGGGCCGCAATAGCCGCCGTGGGTGCCCTTGCCATCGACGGTCGGGGTGGGCGCCATCAGGTCGAGATCGACGCTGACGATCGAGTTGATGGTGTTGATCAGGGAGACCGCGTCAGCGCCGCCACGAAAGGCGGCTCGGGCCGGATGGCGGATATCGGTGATGTTGGGGGTGAGCTTGACGATGCAGGGCAGGCGGGAATGCTGCTTGACCCAGCGCGCGACCATTTCGATGTAGTCGGGCACCTGACCGACCGCCGAGCCCATGCCACGCTCGGACATGCCATGCGGGCAGCCGAAGTTGAGTTCGACCGCGTCGGCGCCGGTGTCCTCGACCTGGTGCAGGATGGTTCTCCAGGCGTCTTCCTCGCATGGCACCATCAACGAGACGATCATGGCGCGATCGGGCCAGTCGCGCTTGATCTGGCGAATCTCGGCGAGATTGGTGGCCAACGGGCGGTCGGTGATCAGTTCGATGTTGTTGAGACCGGCGATCCGCTGGCCGTTGAGCTTGACCGCGCCGTAGCGCGAACTGACATTGACTACCGGCGGGTCGAGGCCGAGGGTCTTCCAGACCACACCACCCCAACCGGCCTCGAAGGCACGATTGACGTTGTACGCCTTGTCGGTGGGTGGAGCGGAGGCGAGCCAGAACGGATTCGGCGAGTGGATGCCGGCGAAATTGCAACGAAGATCGGCCATGTCGGTGTTCCTGGGTGTCCTTGCGGGCGCGTGCGGGCTGCGCTGGCGGAGTGCTGCGAGGGCGCTGGCTAAGCGGTCAGCGCGCGATGGATGCTGGCGGCGGCACGCTTGCCGTCCTCGACCGCCTGGACGGTGAGATCCTGCTTGCCGACCAGGTGTTCGGCGCTGATGCAGTCACCGCCCGCCCAGACGCCGGCCACACGGGTGCGATACTCGGCATCGACCCGGATGCGGCCATTGCCATCGGCATTGACCAGGGTCGGACCGTCACCGGCCAGGCCATCCGGAGCGAAGCTCTGACCGATCGCCTTGAGCACGCTGTCGGCAGCCAGGGTCAGTCGGTCGCCGGTCCCAACCAGACGGCCCGCATCATCGAGTCGGGTGTATTCGAGTTCGATGCCGCTCAACTGGCCGCCCTCGGTCAGCAACCGGTGCGGCCGCAGCCAATGCAGCAGGGTGACGCCTTCGGACTTGGCGAAGTCCTGCTCGGCCGGCGTAGCACTCATCGACTCGGGGCCGCGCCGGTAGACCAGGGTGACCTGTTCGGCGCCCAGGCGTTTGCTCTGGACGGCAGCGTCGATGGCGGTATTGCCACCGCCGATGACCACCACCCGACGACCGACCGGCAGGGCCGACAGGTCCGGGCTTTGTCGCAGATCGGCGATGAACCTGACGGCATCGTACACGCCGGGGCTGTCCTCGCCATCGAGGCCGAGGGCATTGACCGCAGCCAGGCCGAGACCGAGGAACACAGCGTGGTAGTCGCGCCGCAGATCGGCGAGGTGCAGGTCATCGCCGAGCCGTCGGTCGGTGTGGATGACGATGCCACCGATCGACAGCAGCCAGTCGATCTCGCGCTGGGCGAAGTCCGGCACCTTGTAGGCAGCGATACCGTACTCATTGAGCCCACCCGGCTTGGCGCGGGCGTCGAAGATGTCGATCTGGTGGCCGTGCCTGGCCAGCGCGTGGGCACAGGCAAGACCGGCCGGACCGGCGCCGACCACAGCGATCCGCCGGCCGGTTTCCGCTGCCCGGGTGAACAACTGCGCGCCATCACGATAGACCCAATCGGTGGCATAACGCTGCAAGGCACCGATCCGGATCGGGCTGTCGCCCTCGGCATTGCGCACGCAATCACCCTCGCACAGGATTTCGGTCGGGCAGACCCGGGCACACATGCCACCGAGGATGTTGGCGCTCAGGATCGCCTGCGCTGCACCACGCTGGTCCTCGCTGGCGATGCGCTTGATGAAGCGCGGAATCTCGATCCCGGTCGGGCACGCCTGGATGCAGGGCGCGTCATAGCAGTAGTAGCAGCGATTGGCTTCGATCAGCGCGGCCTGGCGATCGAGCGGTGCCTCGACCTCACCAAAGTTGCGCGCCAACACCTCGGGCGGGAGCCGTCCGGCGGCGATGTCCCCTGTGGCTTTTCGTGTCATGCCTTGTCCTTGCCGACCTGGTTTTCGTCGTACCCGGTGCCGACGGCAACCGGGCGTGTTCGGCAACGCTACACCATCACGGCGCCCGGCGAAATGCCCCGGCGGCAGTCGTTCGGATCAACGGCTCCGGCACATGCCTGGACCCGTGCCGGTCGAACCAGCGCGCGCTGGATCGCGCTTCGTTCGCGATTTTTCGAGATCCACCGCTGGAGCCTACGGGTCGAACCGCTCATGGGTGTCCATCCGGACGTTGCGCAGATGGGCCGTTGCGAGGTGCGCAGCATGGCGCGGTTCCGCGAAATAGCCGATCAGGATGGAGCGGCGCCGCGCGCCAGTGCGGTTGATACTGGCTGCGTGCAGGAGGTCGGCGTCGAACACCAGGATGTCGCCAGCGGTGCCCGTCAGTTGGATCGCACGCGATTCGTCGCCGCAATCGAGCGGCGGCGCGTCCGGCGCGGGGCGATGGCTGCCGGGCACGAGGCGGGTCGCGCCGTTCTCAGGCCCGAAATCGTCGAAGAACGCCAGCGCGTTCACCGTATCCCCAGGCCGCTGTGCCGACCGATCACGATGCAGGCTCTGCTGGCCGCCGCCCGCGAGCGGTTCACGTCCCTCGACCTGCGCGAGGAAGAATCGTTCACCGATCAATGCGCCGACCACGCTCAACAGTGCAGGCAACCGGCAGACGGCCTGCACCCTCGAATCGAGATCCAACTGCGAATGGCGCCAATCCGCGCCGCGCGGCACCGGCCATTGGTCCGAGGATATGACGCCGGCATCGAACGTGGCGCGAAGCGCTTCGAGCCATTCGGCCGGAATCGCCTGGCGAAGCAGGGCGTAGCCGTCGCGGTGCAGGTGTTGGCGGTCGATCACGGACGTCATGGCACTCACGATGAGCCGTCACCGTTCGCCGACTGCATGGGCCTGGCGATGACGGCGGTAGATGCTGCCTGGGTCGTGCCCGGCGGGAGTCAACCGGGCGTGTTCGGCCACGCTACACCATCACGACGCCGCTCGGAATGCCCGGCAGCATGTCCGGATCCGATCAGGACGGGTCCGATCAGGGCGCGGGTGTCCGACAGTCTGCGGCAGCCGCTTCGGCCCGGCCGATCAGATCCTCGGCGATCGCGACATAGGGTGCGGCGTGGCGCCACTTGAACTGGCCGTATTCGTTGCCGGCATGGACCAGTTCGACTTCAGCGCAGGCGATCAGGGCGGTGGCGCAGGTTCGGCCGGCGGTCTGATCAACGTCCTGCAGGCGGCGCCACAGGTCTGGCCGCAACGGGCGATCGAGGCCGATCAGCGGAGTTTTCCGCTCCGGTTCGCTGCCCTGCTCCATCGCCTCGATCAGGCGGGCGGCCTCGCCCAGGGCGCGCTCGGGAAAGTCGCTGCGGTCGTTGCGGGTGTATTCGTGGAAGGCGGCATCGAGCCAGCACTGGGCCTTGGCGAGGCTGTAGTCGGTCAGTGCGCGGCCACTGCCGGCGACCGCTTCGATGCGCTCCTGCCAGGACTCGAAGGTGCGGTGATCGGCATGAATGCGTTCGTCGCTGATGCGCTGCTCGGGCGGGGTCAGTTCGGTCGCCGGGCTGCTGCCCGGAAGGCCGAGGCCGAAGGCGGCGGCGAGTGCGGCGATGCCGAGAAGCGGGTTTGGGCGATGATCCATGGCTGACTCCTAGCGGTCCGCCGATCCGTGCGGATCGGACTTGAACAGGGTTTCGTCGAACTTGAAGCGCAGTCGGATGAACACGCCGCGCTGGGTGTATTCGTAGCCGGTCAGGTCGGCGTCGCCCTCGAAGCCGGCCCAGTTGTAGCCGAGTGACAGCCACAGGTTTTCGCTGAGCAGGCGGCCGAGTTCGAGGCCATAGGCGTACTGGCGGGCGCCGTCGTCATCGCCGAACAGGCTGCCGAGCACGCCGATGTCCCATTTCTCGGTGATGTCGTAGACGACGCGACCGGACAGCAGCAGGGCGCGGAAGCTGTCGTCGAGGCTGTCGTCGCTGTCTGGCCGGACAAAACGGTCACGCTGGAGCTTGCCGGCGATCCGTCCGGTCAGCCACCAGGGCCGCGATGGGTGCCAATCGCTGTGGGCGGAGACGATGTGGGCACGCACGCGGAAATCGCCGCCGGTCGGGCTGGTCACCGGGGCCGGAGGCAGGCCGCCGAGCGCGAGGCCACTGCGGTCGTTCTCCAGTTTGTACTCGTAGCGAGCCAGGGCATTGACCCGGTTGCGATCGTTGTCGCGGTAGGCCAGGCCGATCTGGCTGCGATTCTGCAAGACGTCGCCACGCGCGGCGTAGTCGGTCAGCAGCAGGTAGTTGCGGCCGAGCAGGGTCCAGTCGCGATCCAACGCGCGGGCGACGGTAACCTGCCAGAGCGCGGTGTCGAAACGCTCGTCGTCGGGGGTGTCGTCGACATCGCCGCTGCGCCGCAGTTCGATCCGGGTGGAGCCGCGCCAGAGCGGGTTGGCGGTGTAGTCGATGCCGAAGAACACGCCGGTGGCATCGCCGCTGCGGCCGGTGATGACATTGACGTGTTCGGCACCGGCGGTCAGGCGCAGGCCCTCGTCGATGTCCCAACCGGTGCGCACGCCGGAGGCGGCCTGGATGTCGCGACCGCTGATGGCATCGCGCAGCCGGTATTCGCCATAGACCTGGGTGTCGCGCAGGTAGGTCTGTTCGGTGCCGAACACGAAGGCGTCGGCGCGGTTGTCACCGTCGGCGATTGCCAGCGGGCCGATCAGGCCGGTCTGGGTTTCGTATCGAGCATAGACCCGCTGGCGTTCACGCAGGCGCCAATCGGCACCCAGTGCGTAGCGTTCGCGATCGCGGCCGCCGACATCGGTTTCGGCTTCGGCGGCGAGATCGAGCCGGTCGCTGACCCGGTAGCCGAGGCCGAGGTGGATGGTCTCGCTGTTGAGTCGAGTGCCGACCGGTAGACCGCTGCCCGTTCCGCCAGCCAGTCCGTTGTTGATCGCCGGCAGGCCGCTGATCGGGTCGATCGCCTGCTGACCGAAGCCGAGCGCGCCGCCGGCCGCGCCGGTGGCGACACTGCCGAGCAGGCCGTTGCGATCCGAGAACGGTGTGCCCAGGAAGCTGTTGAGCCGGCCGGTGGTCTCGTCGAGCGCCCGCGCGCCAACGTTCAGACTGAGCCGCTCACTGGCCTGGATGCGGGCGCCAGCGCCGACGGCGGTGCGATGGCCGCCCGCTTCGGAGCGGTCCTCGCTGCGCAGGGCTTCGGCATACAGGCGCACCCGTTCGCTGGCTTGCAGGCCGAGGTCGGCGCTGTACTCGGCACGGCCACCGTACAGTGGTGAGGAAGGGTTGTTGAACTCGGGGTCGGAGCGGCCGGCGTACAGGCGGGCATCGAAGACCTCGCCCTGATGGTCGAATTCCAAGCGCCAGGCATTGCCGGCGATGCTGCCGCTGCGCTGTTCGAGGGCGCCGAAAGTGCGGTTGATCGGGTTGGTGTTGATCTCGCCTTCGCTGCGCGCCCACTCGCCGACCAGGGCGGTGCGCGGTCCGAGCCGGACGCTGGCATTGGCACTGGCCAACTCGAAACCGGCGAACGGATTCTCGTCCTTGACGTAGCTGCCGCCGACGTCCAGCCAGGACAGCAGGCGCAATTCGCCATCGCCGCCATAGACCCAGAACTGTCCGCCGCCTTGATCGACCTCGTAGCTCACCCGCAGCGATTGCGGGTTGAGTTCGGCATCGAAGGCATGCAGGAAGCGGGTCAGCACGATCCGTCCGGAGAACGGTTCGAACACGTAGTCGGCGAACCGCACCAGCGGCTGCACGGCCAGGATGCGCGAGGGCTGGTCGCGATCGCGGACGATCACCTCCACCCGCTCGCTGCCTTCCAGCACGGCGTTGTTGCGCAGGCCGTAGGGGCCGCTGCCCTGGCTCTGGAATTCCTCGACCACCTGTCGCAATGAGTCGCGGAAGGCGAACACATTGCCGCGTGCCCGTTCGGTTTCCTTGTGCAGGTACAGGCCGGTGGCGGTGCGGTTGTAGGTGCCCAGGCTGCGGGCACGTGGCGCACCTTCGCCGGTATGGCCGGACAGGGCACTGACCGCGTCACCGGTCTGGAAATCACCGTACAGCAGGTAATCGCGGCCCTTGTCGATGCGCACGTACAGGCGTTCGGCCGAGCGGGCATCGAAGCCGCGAATCGAGGCGTCGCCATAGACCGGGTAGAACTCCTCGGGGCGGATGTCGCGCAGCAGCCGGCCTCGGGTTTCCTTGTCGGAATCGTAGGCGGCGGTCAGCAGGGCATCGCCCTTGATCCGGCCCTTGAGGAAGAACGCGGCGCGGGCGGCGGCATTGGCCTTGCCGTTGTTGAAGCTGCGCTCCCAGCGGCGGATTTCCTGCTCGAAGCCATCGCCGCGCCGGGCTGGCGAAATCAGGCCAGGCCGCTTGTCGCGGAAGTTGACGATCCCTTCGATCAGGCCGACCGCGATCATTTCGCGCACGTCCGGCACGAAGGCGATCACCCCTTCGGCGCTCTGGCCACCGGCGGTGACTCGCAGCAGCACATCCTGGGGTTCGGCCGGCGCCAGCAATTCGAACTCGGCTTCGCCGTCGGTGAGCACCAGTTGTGTGCCGGGCGTGGCCCGATCGAGGTCGAGCCGACCAGGGCCGAGTTCGTCGGTGCCGGCGCCGGGCAGGCGCAGACGCCCCCCGCTGACCTCGACCGTGGCGTAGCGGGTGCCGGCGACCGGCCGGCCTTCGGTGTCATAGGCCCACACCCGTACCGGGGTCGGGGTCTGGCCGTCGGCCGGGCGATGATCGCCGGCGACCTCGACCACGATCCGGTCGATGTCGGCATTGACGCTGTAGTCGAGGTCGGTCGGCGAGGCGCCGACCAGGGCCTGCGGTGGCGCGGCGGTGGCAGTATGGCCGGGCGAATCCGGCAGGCGGGCCGCCGGGTCGGCCAACACCGGCACGAACCGATCATTCTCGGCAGTGGCGGGCAGGCCGACGGCCAGTAGCAGGCTGGTCAGGGCGATCATGGCCGTGGGTCGGAAGGCGTTCATGGCTGGCCCTCCTGCTCATTGCCATCGGTGGCTGGTGATCCTCGGGGCGCCACGATCGGGCCTTGTCGGGCACTGTCGGTGGCCTGGGCCGGCGCCGCAGCCGGCTTGCTCTCGAAGCGCAGCGGACCCTGTCGGACCTCGGTTTCCGGATAGCTCACCTCACCCTGGGTGCGGCGCGCCTTGACCTGCTCCAGCACGGTGGCACTGCAACTGCCCTCGATGAAGTCGGCCCGGTGCAGTTCGCCGATCTTGAGATCGAGGAACAGGCTGCCGGGGTCGCCGAGGTTGCGGTTGGAACTGGTGGTCAAGCGGGCGCCACGCGGCAGGGTCGAGGGATCGACCTTGATGACGTGACTGCGCGGACGCAGACCGCAGTAGCTGTACTTGCCTTCGGAATCACTGATCAGCCAGGTGCCGTCCTGGAAATACAGGCGCACGCCGGGAATGCCGAGTTCCTCCGGATCCTGGACATGGTTCACGTTGCAATCGACGAAGATCTTGCCGAGCACGCAGGCTTCCTCGGTGAACACGCCGCCGCTGATGCGCACCCGGTAGCGACTGACGTTGGATTCGATCGAACCCACGAACGGGGTCAGTGCGACCGGATCGATACAGCCCTGATCACCGCCGCAGCCATAAGCCAGCGCGACATTGACGCCATCGCCCTGCTGGCTGCCGACCCCGACCCGCAACCGGTAGTTGAGGACGATCCGGCCACCGGGCGCGATCGCTCCCAGGTCGAACGCCAACTGCGGACCAGGCGCGCCGGCCGGATCGGCGATCGCCCGGCCATCGGCGGCGGCACTGCCGTCGATGTAGACGAAACCGGCCGGCAGTCGATCCAGTACGCTGACCGAGGGCAGCGGACCACCGCCGGTGTGACGGACGGTGATCGTGTACAGCACGGTGTCACCGACCTCGACGATCTGACGATCGGCGGTCTTGCTGATCGCCAGTCCGGTCGGCGTGGCCGGATCGAGCGGGATGTGGTTGTTGACGATCGCCGGTTCGCCCGAGCCGGCAATGATCTCCAGGTGATAGGCCGTGCCCGGCCCGACCGGAGCGGTCGGCGGGGTCGGCTGCGGCTGGACCTCGAACCGGCCACCGGTCGTGCCGGGCGGATCGAGTGGCTGCGGCTGCGGGGCGATCAGTTCCGATACGAAGCTGAAGCCGCTCGGCGGCCGGACTTCGATCCGGAATCGACAGGCGGCCGGCGCGTCGGGCAGGAACAGGAAGCGATAGACGCCGAGACCACCGACCGTCATGGCGATCCGCTCGCCCTCGATCCGGTAGCCGCCGAGCCCGGCATTGGCGACGTGCCGGGCCGGGTCATAGCCCGGACAGCTACCGACCGGCGACAGGGACACTTCCGCGCCCGGTACCGGACTGCGGCCGAGCGCGTCATAGACCACGCCACCCGGCTGAATCGGCAGGCTCTGCTCGACCAGTTCCTGACCTGGGGCCAGAACCACGCCCAGGCTGGTGTCGTTGACACCCGGCCGATCGGCCGGCGTGCAGGAGCTTTCGCTACCGTTGGCGGCGGCGCCGTCCGGGTCGCAGGGTGCGGGGGCACCGGGAACGGTCTCACCATTGACCGGCAGACCCCAGACCACGCCTGATTCCGGGTCGCGGAAGCGGACCAGCAAGGGCACGCCGACCGGCAGATCGACGATCCGATAACGGCCATCCGGGCCGGTCTGGATGCTGCCGACCACCTGGCCATCGGCATCGAGCACCTCGACGATCCAGCCGGCGATCGGCTGGTCGCCGACATCGCGCAACACCGGTGTGCTGCCGGTGTCGAACCAGACCGAGCCGGACAGGGCCGCCGACTGGACCACGGTGACCGGATCGCGGCAAACATCGTGAACGATGTCCGGATCGCAGACCGGCAAGGTCTCCGGGGCATTGTCGAAGGCATCGCGCTGATCGGCGTCGGGCCGATTGGCGTCGATCTCGCCACCACCTTCGACCAGTACCGCGTTGTCGATCGGGCTGGCGGCCAGCGCCTCCGGTCCAACCACGACCGACACTTCGATGCGATCGGGACTGGTTTCACCGGGCGCCAGCACGCGGCTGGCGCGACACAGGAAACGATCCTCACCCGCCGCGCCGAGGCACTGCCAGCCGCTGCCTTGCGGGGTGCCAGCCAGAACCACGCCGACCGGCAGACGATCGCGCACCTCGTACTCGCCCTGGCTGGCCGAAAGTCCGGCATTACGCACCGAGATCAGGTAGCGACCCGGATTGCCGACCGTGAACCGGGCCGGCTCGTGACGTTTGCTGACCTTGAGGTCGGGCGCGTCGGGCAGTTCGCCGAAATTGTTCTCGACCGACTCATCACCCGGACCCAGCACGATCTGACTGATCGCCGAAGGCAGGGTGGCGGTATCGGTGGCGCTGCCGACGGTCGTGCCATCGATCTGGCCCGGTGTGGTGATGCCGTTCAGGGTGCCGGCCGGCTGGTCGGGCTCGGTCAGCCGGTAGGTGCCGGGGCGCAGCCCGTCGAACCGATACCGACCATCGCCATCGGTGGTCGCGGTTCGCTCGACCGGATTGCCAAGGTCATTGATGCCGGTCAACACCACGGTGACGCCGGGCAGGCCGGGCTCGCCCGGATCGGGCAGGCCATCGTTGTCGTTGTCGGCGTAGACCCGACCGGCGATCGCGCCGAGCGGCAGTTCGGCGAAATCATTGTTGACCGCCTGGCGGTTGGCCGCCAGGACGATCTCGCGGATCTCACTGGGCAGGCTGCCCGGTGGGGTGGCGTTGCCACCACCCGTACCCGGCAGGGTGCGGCCATCGAGCGTGTCGGTCGGCTGTTCCGGCTCGGTGACGGTGTAACGGCCGGGCGGCAGCTCGTCAAACCGATACTCGCCCTGCGCGTCGGTACGGGTGGTCCGCTCGATCGGATTGCCGGCCAGATCGGTTCCCGTCAGGACGATGCTGACACCCGGAATGCCACGCTCATCGGGATCGAACACGCCATCGTCGTCGCGGTCGAGCCAGACACGACCGGCGATCAGGCCACGGGTCGGCACCTCGGCGAAACGGTTGTCGTCAGAACGGCGGCCGGGCAGGCCCAGATCGATGTCGGCAATCGTGCTCGGGGTGGTGCCGGTCGCGCTGGGCGTACCGCCGGCACTGCCGGCAACCACCTGACCATCGATGGTGTTGCTTGGCTGCTCGGGCTGGGTCAGACGGTAGACGCCTGGGCGCAGACCCTCGAAGGCAAACCGACCCCCGCTGTCGGTGACCGTACCGAGGCTGACCGGACGACCGAGATCGTCGGTGCCATCGAGTTGGATCGGTTGATTGGCGAAGCCGACATCCTCCGGCAGATTCGGGCTGCCATCGTCATCGTTGTCGAGGAATACCAGGCCGGTGATCGCCACCGGCAGCAGTTCGCCGAACAGGTTGTCGACCGAATCACCCGCTGCCGGCAGGACGATCGCCGTGATCGCACTCGGCAGGGTCTCGACTGGGGTGGCACTGCCGAGCGGCACACCGGAAAGCGTACCGGCACGGGTGACGCCATCGAAGGTGGTGGTCGGCGTACCACCGAGATCAACGATGGGTTGCTCGGCCTGTTCGGTCAGCCGGTAGCCGAGCGAGTCGGATTGCAACAGGCCCTCGAAGCGGAATCGGCCATCGGCGTCGGTGAGCGCCTCCGGGTCGATGGTTGCACCGGTGATCGCGGTTCCGGCCAGGGCGACCCGGACACCCGGCAAACCCGGCTCACCCGGATCGGGCAAGCCGTTGTTGTTGGCATCGAGGTAGACGCGCCCGGTGATCGAACCGAGCCACTCGCCGAAATCGTTGCCGATCGAGCCGGTTTCCGGCAAGTTGCTGATCGAGATGACACTGCTGCCCGNNCCGGCATCGCGATCGCCGTTGTCATTGGCGTCGATGTAGACCGAACCGGCGATGCTGCCGACCAATTCGCCGAAATCGTTGCCGACCGAGCCCGCCAGCGGCAAGGCCGGAATCGGAATCTCATTGCTGCCGGGAACACCACGGGCATTGCCATTGCCATAACCGATCGGCTGGGTCTGGCAGACGATGTAGTCGCGACCGATGGTGATGCTGAAGAACTGGAACACACCGGCCACATTGCTGGTGGTGGTCTCGACCAGGGTTCCGGTCGTACAACTGGCCCCCTCGAACAGGCTGACCGTCACCCCCGGAATCCGCACCGTGTCGCTCGGGTCGAGCGCATTGTTGCGGTCGGCATCGACATAGACCACACCTCGGATCGAGGTCGCCTGCAACTTGCCGAACAGATAGCCGATCGCCTGCTGGCCTGCCGCCGGACCGATACCGGTGGTGACATTGACACCGACCGTGCCAGCCACACCCGGAATGCTCGCATCGCCGGCCCGATTCTGGCCGTCGTTGAGGGTGCCGGCCGCCGGTGGAATCGTGCCCTGGTCGATCCGATAGCCGGCCGCATCGGCCGCCAGCAGATCGACGAACCGGTAGTTGCCGTC
>DIHI01000110.1 GCA_002420085.1 Lysobacterales bacterium UBA5700
CGGGCGAAGGCGAAGCTGGGTCGCGCCGGACGCGGCTCAGCCACCGCCGGCCTCCACCGGCGCGGGCGGCGGCGGCGGATTCAGGAACAGATCCTCGGGATTCTCCGGCAGGCTCGGCAGCGGGCCGCCGCGCACCTTGCCGTCGAACCGTTCCTGCATGCGCAACTGTTCACCGCGCAGGAAGTTGTACTTCTCGTTCGAGAGCGCCGCCTCGGTGACCGCATCGCGCAGAATGTAGGGCCGCAGGAAGATCATCAGGTTGCGCTTGCTGCGGGTGGTCTGGCGGTTCTTGAACAGGTTGCCGAGCACCGGGATGCGCGACAGCCCCGGCACGCCCTGGATCGATTCGGCCACCTCTTCGGAGTTCAGCCCGCCGAGCACCAGCATGCCGCCATCGGGCACCAGCACTGAGGTGCGCACTTCCCGCTTGTTGGTGATCAGGTCGGCCGCGCCCTGGGCCGGCGGCGCCAGCGAGGAGATTTCCTGGACGATGTCGAGCCGGACGCTGTCACCCTCATTGACGTGCGGGGTGACTTCCAGGATCAGACCGACATCGCGCCGCTCGATGGTCTGGAACGGATTCTCGGGCAGGTTGTTGCCGCCCTGGCCGGTCGAGGTGAACGAGCCGGTGATGAACGGCACCTCCTGGGCCACCTTGAACACCGCCGGGCTGTGATCGAGGGTGACCACGCTCGGCCGCGACAGGATGTTGGCGCGCCCATCGCCGCGCAGCGCCTGAACCAGCACGCCGAGTTGCAGGACATCGACCATCTCGCCATCCGGACCGATCGGCAGTTTGACCGTGCCATCCAGGTATCCGAGGTTCAGCCCCGGACCGACCCCGAGCGGATTGATCGAGGTGCCCAGGATGCCGCCGCCCCCGGCGCTGGTGAAGTTGGTGCCACCGATGACGCCGCTGCCGAGACTGCCATCGGGCTTGTTGTCTACGCCCGTCGCCTGCCACTGGATGCCCAGGGAATCAGCCAATTCATCGGAAACATCGGCGATGACCGCCTCGACCAGCACCTGGGCGCGTCGAATGTCCAGCCCGCGCACGACAGCGGCAAGATCGCGGAACACCGCCGGAGCCGCCGTGATGACCAGGGCATTGGTTTCATCATGGGCCTTGATCACCGCAGTGCTGGCCTTGTCTTCGCCCTGGCCGACACCCGCGATCGCCTCCAGCACCGGCACCAGGTCGGCGGCCTTGGCGTAGCGAAGATAGACCACCTGCGAGGCATCGCCGTCCGACAGCGGCGTGTCGAGGTGGGCGATCAGGGTCCGCAACCGCAGACGGGTCGCACTGTCGCCGGACAGCAGCACCGAATTGGTACGGGCATCGGCGATCAGCCGAGCCGCCGAACCGGTCGTCGTGGCCGTGCCTTCCAACTGAGCCAGGGTACGGGCGATCTCGCTGGCATTGGCGTGCCGCAGGGCGACCACTTCCACCTCGGCACTGGCGGCGACATCGATCCGGCGGATCAGGCGCTCCAGCCGATCGACGTTTCCGGCTCGATCGGTGACGATGATCTGCCCGCCCTGGGCCGACAATTGCGCCGCCTGCGGCAACAGTGGTCGGATCAGGGTCGCGACCTCGGCCGCCGGCACATGGCGCACTGGCAGGGTTCGAGTGACCAGCGCATCCGGGCTGTCGGCACGATCGGGCACACCGCCGTCGGTGGTCGCCACGCCCTCAGGCAACACCTTCCACATCGAACCGGCCGGCACCACGGCATAGCCATTGACCCGCAATACCGACTCGAAGGTGCTCCAGACACCGGCCTGATCCATCGGCGTCGAGGAAATCACGGTCACCTTGGCATCGACCCTGGGATCGACGATGAAACTGCGACCGGTAATCTGGCTGACCGTTTCGATCAGCACCCCGATATCGGCCCCCTTGAGATTGAGCGTGTGCCGCTCACCGCTGGCAACCGCCACACCGGCACTGGCACTCGGCTGTGTGGCCGACCCGCTGGTCGTGCCCGAACTCGAATCGGGCAGGCTGGTGACCACGAACGGTCGGATCGGGGCGGGCTCCTGGGCAGCGACCGGCGCCAACAGGACGGACAGAGCGAGAGCGATCGGAAGACGGTACATGGTGGCCTCGGTGGCAGCGACCGGTGAATGGTAGCCCGGATTTCCTGCGGATTTCCCGGAGCAGTCATCCCGACCCACCAGCGTCGCTCCAGCAGCCGGCGATGCCCGGCCGCAACCACGGTCGCATCGGCCGCCGCCCGATCAATTGCGCACGGTCAGTTGTCGATCGCGACCTTCCCGACGCACGGTCAGCACCAGTGGCCCGCTGCCACGCAAGGCCGCCTCCAGTGCCGTCCGCTGTTCCGGGTCGGCGACCGCAGCACCGTTGACCGCAATCACGATGTCGTCAGGATGCAGACCGACCCGCTCCAGCAGCACCGGATCGGCCACCGCCAGGCGAACACCCACAAACTCGCCGTTTTCCATCGCCGGCAGAACATTGGCACTGGCCGCGATCGCCGCCAGCGAAGGCGTCTGGGCAGCACGCGCCGTCGCCAGGTCGGGCGCCCCGAAGTTCATCGCACCCGTGAGATAGCCACCACTCGGATCGGCGGTCGGCGCCGGACGCTGGCGAACCGTGCCGGGTTGCGCACCCTCGACCTGACGCAGACGCAGCGTCTCGCGCCCGCCAGCCCGGCGCAGCACCACCCGATCGGCATGCACCTCGTCCAGCACGGCATCGTCGAGTACCGCATCACCGACCCGATAGGCCCGCTCGCGACCTTGGGCATCCGCGATCAAGGCCAGCCCCTGGCCCGCCTCGGCCACCACCGTACCGCGCAGGTGCAGAGCCAGCGCCGTCGGCGGAGCCGCCTGTGCCGTCGCATCGACCTGCCCGAAGATGCGCCAGGACGCGATCGAAGTCGTCGGTGCCGCATCCGCGACCTGCACCGCCTCGGAGTTGGCCG
Organism: Lysobacterales bacterium UBA5700; assembly: GCA_002420085.1. Lineage (GTDB taxonomy): Bacteria > Pseudomonadota > Gammaproteobacteria > Xanthomonadales > Xanthomonadaceae > UBA11164. The sequence goes on from DIHI01000110.1 coordinate 2,949, forward strand.
GTGACGGCCACTCCGGCCCGACCACCATCAGCCGCAGCAAGCGGACCAGCAGCCAGACACAGACCAGGCCCGCGCCAGCCGCCACCAGCCATGCCGGCCACGGCGAACGAACCAGATGACGCAGCGGATCGGCCAAGGCTGTCATCTCGGCATTCCTCTTCGGACCATCGCGAACCCCCGTACACGGCAACGGTGAGCACTGTAAGCCATCTCGAACAGCGGCGGAATGCACCGCCCGGCCCGGCACAACGTTGATCCTCACCCATGCCGAGCCGTCATCGCCACCCCGCTCCGACAACCCACCCCTGATCCGATTACCGATCTGATTCCCGATCCGATTCCATATCCGGCTCCCGATCACCGGAATTCATGCCCATAATTCGTCATGGACCGCTACGAACGCATCCTCGCCATCCACCGACTGCTCAAGTCGGCCCGCTACCCGATTTCCATGGCCCGCTTGCAGGACGAGACCAACGCCTCGCGAGCGACCGTGTATCGCGACATCGCCTTTCTTCGCGATGCCCTCGGCGCCCCGATCGACAGCGAGGGCGACCACGGCTTCCGCTATGCCGATGATGAAGCCGCCCGATTCGAGTTGCCTGGCCTCTGGCTCAGTTCCGAAGAACTGCACGCCCTGCTGGCCGCCCATCGCCTGCTCGACCGTACCGGACCCGGTGTCCTCGACAGTGCCCTGGCCCCGCTCAAGGACCGGATCGACAGCCTGCTCGCCCAGCAGTCCGGCGGCAAGCGCTGGCCGATCGAGCGCATCCGGGTGATCGCCACCGCCGTCCGGCGGGTCAACGAACAGGCTTTCCGACAGGTCGCCACCGCCGTGCTGGAGCGCCGCCGACTGGGCTTCGACTACCGCGCCCGATCGACCGACCAGATCAGCCGGCGCACGGTTTCACCGCAACGTCTGACCCACTACCGCGACAACTGGTATCTCGACGCCTGGGACCACGACCGCGACGATCTGCGCAGTTTCTCGCTCGATCGCATCGGCACCGCCCGACTGCTCGACCAGATCGCCGAAGACGTCCCCGACGAGGAACTCGACCGCCAACTCGCCTCCAGCTACGGCATCTTCTCCGGCACCCCGCGCAATCTGGCGGTGATCGTGTTCGCCGCCCGTGCCGCGCGCTGGGTCGCCGAAGAACGCTGGCACTCCAAGCAGGAAGGCCGCTTCCTGCCCGACGGCCGTTACGAACTGAAGCTGCCCTACGGCGACTCGCGCGAACTGTTGATGGACGTGCTGCGCTACGGCGCCGAGGCCGAAATCCTCGCCCCGGTCTCCCTGCGTGAACAGGCCAAGGCGCAGTTGCAACTCGCCCTCGGCCAGTACGAACGGAGCGATCGTGGCTGACCGAACCAGCGGCGACGGCAAGGCGATCGCCCTGGTTCTGGGAGCCGGCGGCGCACGCGGCCTCGCCCACATCGGCGTGATCGAAGTGCTGAATCGACGCGGCTACCGGATTGCCGCCATCGGCGGCTCCTCGATGGGCGCCCTGATCGGCGGCGTCTATGCCGCCGGCCGGCTGGACGCCTACCGCGACTGGGCCTGCGCACTCGAACGTGGCGACGTGATCCGCCTGCTCGACTTCGCCTTCGGCCATCCCGGCCTGATCAAGGGTGAAAAGGTGATCAATGCCGTGCGCGAACTGGTCGGTGACCACCGCATCGAAGACCTGCCGATCCCGTTCATGGCGGTCGCCACCGACCTCAAACGCCAGCGGGAAGTCTGGCTGACCCGCGGCCCCCTGTTCGACGCCATCCGCGCCTCGATCGCCATCCCCATGGTGCTCACCCCGCACACCCTCAACGGCCGGGAACTGGTCGATGGCGGCCTGCTTGCCCCAGTACCGATTGCCGGCACCCGCATGGCCATGGTCGATCTGGTGGTGGCCGTCGATGTCGGCGCACAGATCCGGCGCCCGCCCCGACCAGCCCCCGCCGAGCCCCGGCCGCTGCCCGAAGCCCGTCCCAAACCCGGCAGCGAAACCGGCAACCGCGACAGCCTGCGCAATCGCATCGCCACCTTCGTCGAAACCCTCATGGACCGGAACGACGGCAAGAACGCCGAACCGCCCGAACCAGCCAGCCAGACCGGCATGCTCGAACTGATGTCGCGCTCGCTCGACACCATGCAGGCCCAGATCTCCCGCCTGCAACTCGCCCTCGACCCACCCGACATTCTCGTGCGGGTGCCGCACGACGCCTGTTTCTTCTACGAATTCTGGCGCGCCCGGGAAATGATCGCGATCGGCGCCGAAGCCGCCGAAAAAGCCCTCGACGCCTGGGAAGCCGGCTGACCTCCCGTCCGAAGCCCGCCCCCGCAGCGACCGTCGAATACCGCCTACTGGAAGCCAGCCAGACCGACCTGCTCCGGCCGTTGCGGCACGCGAAGAAAGGCATCCGGATCGTAGCCGTACTCAGCCATGCGCTGGCGCAGCGACTGGTACTCATCGTCCGTGATGTCCGGCGTCCGCGCGAAGATCCAACCGTACTTGCGCTGCGGGTGTCCGAGCAAGGCCCAGCGATAGTCCTCGGCCACTGCCAGCACCAGCAGATCGGTCTCCAACGGCCACACGAAACGCACCCGCCAATGACCACCGGCACTGCCCGGCATCACCCGCGACACCCCCCGCCAGCGCCGCTCCGGCGACTCGAAATCCGGGCGGAACACGAACACGTTCTCAATCCGACCATCCTCGCGCAGACGATACTCATCGCGGGTCGCCACCTTGCCGCGCTCCGGCCAATACGGAATATTGGCGATCACGTACCAGCGACCCATGAACCGACTCAGATCGACCTCGGCGTGGGCCGCCAGGGCCGGACCACCGCCCGGCGTCGCACACGAAGCCACCACCGCAGCAAGCGCCACCGCCACCACCGCCATCAACCAGCGCAGCAGACGACCGCTCCGCACCGGCGGGCGACCACTCGGCAGGGCGCGATCGAATGCCCTCGGTACCGATCGAATCGCCTTCATCGTCCACCCCACCGATCGACCGGCCGACCCGATCCGCACCCAGCAGACCGAATCGACGGCAACCTGGAACTGACGCGAACCGGACCCGACCGACGCAGACCGGGAAGGGCTCGCTGGCAGCGGAGCGGAGTACATGTCGGACTGAAGGAATTCACCCGAACAGTGTCGGCCGTCGGCAGTACACAGCGCGTCAACGGCAGTACAGCCCGACCGAAAAACACCACCGCCACAGCCGCCGACCGGCGACCGGCGACTCCGCATTCCCCACATGCCCCGATCGAAACTCAACCCCCTGTCGCAGGATTTGAGACACCGCCCGATCAGCATGGCTCCACGTTCGATGTTCGTCCTGGAGCCACCCGCATGTCCCGATCCGACCACCCGCAGCACCGCCCCACCCGGCCACGGCCTGCCGACCACGGTAGCGACTCGGCCGCGACCAGCCTCCTCCAGGCGCTGAAATTCTGGCTGGCCATCGGCGCAACATTGGTCGCTTTCGTTCCAGCGGCCCGCAGCGACCACGAATGGATCGGCTGGCTGCCGTTCTGGCTGGTTCTCGCCCCCGCCAGTTCGCTCGCCGTCGCCTACCGACAGCCACTCATCGACCTGAGCAAGCGCATCCTGACCCGCGCTGGCACGCGGCAAGCGGCCCGGACGGCCAGCCCGCCACCCCGTCGCCGACCCCAGGCGCGGCGCAGCCCGACACGACCGCCCCTGCCGCGCAACCTGATCAGCGGGCGACAGCGGCTGGCCTGAGCCACAGTATCAGGTCTCACGGAAATTTCGTGATAGCCATCACGGCTTGTGCTAGGCTCGAACAACGGCACAACGGACATCACCGATCCAATCGCATCGATCCCCGCCACGGAAGACCCACACACCCCACCGCCATCGCCATCGCATGGACCGCCACCGTCCACCGCCGCACTCCTCACCCCCCGATCACATCGCGTGCCAAGGCCGGCGCGCGCGCCGGACCCGACCTGCCGTCGGACGGGCTCGGCTTATCCGGACATGTCCAGGATGGACGTGTCCGGACCTTTTCGAGGCCCGGATCGGATGACCTCTCGAATCGAACGGATCGCAGCATGAGCCCGGCCAACGCCGCCAGCGATCGGCCCATCGACGACGGCCCACGCGCGCCGCCCAGCGAATCGCCACTCGCCCACACCCGCCCCGATCCCGCCGCCCCCGACACCTGGCACGACCACGGACTGGCCGACCACCTGCACAGCGTCGCCCGGCTCGCCCGCGACTTCGCCGGTGACTTCGACGCCAGCACCTGGGCCGAAGCCGCCGGCCGCTGGCACGATCTGGGCAAGTACAGCCCCGACTTCCAGTCCTACATCCGCCGAGCCAGCGGCCGCGATCGCGCCGACGCTCACATCGAAGGCCGGCCCGGCCGGGTCAACCACTCCAGTGCCGGCGCCCTGCATGCCGTCGAAACCCTCGGCGCCATGGGCAAAGTGTTGGCACAGGTGATCATGGCCCACCACGCCGGCCTGTACGATGGCGAGGGCATCACCGAGCGCCTCGCCCGCGACCACGACTGCCTGGCCGCCGCCATGGCCGGAGCGCCACCGGACGACGTGCTCACCGCGCCGACACTGGGTCCACCGAACGTGCCCGGCGGCGCCGGCACGCCGGGCGCCTACGCGCTGTGGCTGCGGCTGTTGTTCTCCTGTCTGGTCGATGCCGACTTCCTCGACACCGAATCATTCATGGACGAGGGCAAGGCCGCCAACCGCAGCGGCTGGCCCGACCTCGCCTCGCTCAAGCCCCTGCTCGACGCCCATCTCGACCGACTTGCCAGCACAGCAACCTCATCGCGAGTAAACGCCGCCCGCGCCGACATCCTGGCCCAATGCCGCACCGCCGCCGACCTGCCGCCGGGCGTGTTCACCCTCAGTGTGCCCACCGGCGGCGGCAAGACCCTCGCCGGCATGGCCTTCGCGCTCGACCACGCCCTGCGCCACGGCCAGCGTCGGATCATCCACGTCATCCCCTACACCAGCATCATCGAGCAGACCGCCGACGTGTTCCGCAAGGTGTTCGGCGACGCCGTGGTCGAACACCACAGCAACACCGAGAGCGACGGCAACGACGACGCCCGCTCCCGCCTCGCCTGCGAGAACTGGGACGCACCGATCATCGTCACCACCACCGTGCAGTTCTTCGAATCGCTGTTCGCCGCCCGCACCAGCCGCTGCCGCAAGCTGCACAACATCGTCAACAGCGTGGTGGTGCTGGACGAAGCGCAACTGCTGCCACCGCCGTTTCTGCAACCGATCATCGACGTGCTCAACCTGCTGAGCCGGCATTACCGCGTCACCGTGTTGCTGTCCACCGCTACCCAACCGGCCTTGACCAGCCGCGACTGGTTCGGCGGCGGCTTTCGCGGACTGGACGACAGCCGCGAGATCATCGCCGAGCCCGATCGGCTGTATGCCGAACTCGACCGCGTCGATGTCCACCTGCCCGACGATCTGACCCGCCCGACGACCTGGGCCGACCTCGCCGAGCGCGCCAGCGCCGAAGGCGACGTGTTGATCGTGGTCGGCCGACGCAGCGACGCCCGCGAACTGCACGCGCACATGCCCGATGACAGTCGCCACCTCTCGGCCCTGATGTGTGG
>DIHI01000043.1:0-7142 GCA_002420085.1 Lysobacterales bacterium UBA5700
ATCAGCCGGACCTACAGCACGGCAACCATACTTCGTCGGCGCCATCGCAACACCCGACTGGTGTTCGACTACTTCCGGATGAGCGCGACACCGAACGGCGACCGGGCCATACTCGCTGGCAGGATGCGGGGAGAGCGAATCAGTCCGGCGTTTGACGTGTCAGGTGAGCGCTGGGCGTCGGGGTTGCGGTGGCGCTCGGGGATGGCGGTCGGTCCGCGCCACGAGAATTGTCGGTCGGTCTGTGCCAGAATCGACACACTCCGTCACTGCCGCAAGAGAGCTCCGACCATGATGGAAAATCTGATCGTCTTTGGCATCGTGCTGGTCGCTGTGGTCTGGGCGGTGAGTCTGTACAACGGCCTGGTGACGGCCCGCAACGGGTACAAGAATGCGTTCGCCCAGATCGATGTCCAGTTGACCCGGCGCCACGATCTGATCCCGAATCTGGTGGAGGTGGCCAAGGGCTATCTCAGTCACGAGCGTCAGACCCTGGAGGCGGTCATCGCAGCCCGTTCGGGCGCGGTCTCGGCCCAGGCTGCGGCGGCGGCCAAGCCGGGCGATGCCACGGCCATGGCGGCGCTGTCGGGGGCTGAGAACATGCTGAGCCAGACGCTCGGCCGACTGTTCGCTCTGTCCGAGTCCTATCCGGACCTCAAGGCCAATCAGTCGATGGCGCAACTCAGTGAGGAACTGGCGTCAACCGAGAATCGGGTTGCCTTCGCCCGGCAGGCGTTCAATGATCAGGTGATGGCCTACAACAACCGCCGGGAAGTATTTCCGTCCAGTCTGGTCGCCACGATGTTCCAGTTCGCACCGGCCGCCCTGCTGGAGATCGAATCGCGGGAGATGCGCAAGGCGCCCAAGGTGAGCTTCTGACCGCCGTGGGCTGTGTTGTTCACTCGGTTCGGTCTGCCGATCCCCGGTCGTGGGTCGCGGAGTGCTGATCGATGAATCCGGTCCAGGTCCAGGCGATGTTCGCGGTGCCGATGGGGTTTGCCCGGTTCGAGCACGCCGATCTGCTCAATCCGCATCTGAAGGCGCTGTTCCTGCGCCGTGAGGCGGAAGGGCGCAGCAACGTCAATCCGTCGATGCGGGTCAGTCATGCGCTGTTCGAGAGTCGTTTCGACCTGTTCGCCTGGCCCGACCGCGAAGTGCGGGCGCTGCGCGATTTCTGTTTCAACTCGCTGTTCTACCTGATCGCGCAACTCAACAGCTACCGTCAGGATGAGTTGAACGCGATGCAGATTTCGGCCGACAGTTGGTTCCATATCACCCGCAAGGGTGGCTACTTCGGGTTTCACAACCATCCGATGGCGTCATGGTCGGGGGTGTACTGCGTCGATTCGGGCGGTATCGACCCCAATTCGACCGATGACAACGGCGCGCTTCAGTTCATCAATCCGCATCAGTCGGCCGGCATGTTCGTCGATGCCGGAAACCGACGCATCGGCAGCCCGTTCGGGATGGGCAATCACGCATTCAAGCTGGAGGCCGGGCAGTTGATCCTGTTCCCGTCCTGGCTGAATCATCAGGTGCTGCCCTACCAGGGCGATGGCGAGCGGATCACGGTCGCCTTCAACAGTTGGTTCACGGGCCTGGATCGGTGATCGGCGCCGGTCGTGGTGGTCCGTGCGACAGACGCGGTTGCCGGCGTGCCTGAGGCTGCCGGTCAGAGATCCTGACGATAGCGGACGTAGGGGATGGTGGCCTCTTCATCCTCGCCCTGGGTATCCAGTTCGGGCAGTCCGAAGGCATTGACACCGGCCGTCGAGCCACTGCGATTGCGGGCGCCGATGCTGAGCCGTCCCGACCAGGGCGTGCGCCAGGTCAGGCCGATGTCGAGGTCGTTCAAGCGGGTCTGGCCGGGCAGTTCGATCACCCGACTGGTGATTGCGCCACTGAACGGGCCGTAGCCGCCACCCAGGGTCAGTTCGCTCATGGTCAAGGCCAGCGGCCCCGGCAGCAGGCTGTGGGTGGGAATGAGTTGGGCGCGTGCCAGGGTGCCGCCGAGATTGATCCAGCCGTTGCGCCCCAGGCGCATCACGCCGGTCAGGCCCAGGCGCTGGATGTCGTGGCGCATGCCGAACTGGCCGGTGCCGAGGTTGCCGATCAGGGCGTTGCCGGCGAGGCTGTCGCCGATGGTCAGCCACGGGTCGGCCCAGGGACCGGTCTGGCCAGGCAGGCCGAAGTGGCCGGACAGGGCGGAATCGAAGCGGATGTCGGTGCTGTCGTACAGGCGGGCGCCGGTCAGGGTCAGGGCGATCGCGCCATTCTGTCCGGACAGTCCGATGCGGGCTTCGGCGGCACCGCCACGGGGGCGGTGAATCAAGGGGTCGGCGTCATGGTCGAGGCGCGCCAGGAGGCAATGATCGGCCAGCGAGGCCAGGGTCGGCAGGACGGCGCCGGAATCGCACAGCAGGGCCAGGTTGCTCTGGTTGTCGAGGCTGAGCGAGGCCGAGATGTCGAGGTTGGGGCCGACCGGTCGCTGCCAGTCGCTGAGGGTCGTGGCGCGCGGCCGACCGATGACGCGGTCGATGCCCAGCAGGCGCTCGACCGGGGAGCCGGGCATCGGTTCGAGCAGCAGCATGACTTCGATTCGTCCGCTGCTCGGATCGACCACCGGCAACAGAGCAGATTCGTTCGGCTGGCTGATGTCGGCAGCGATCGGCGCGGGCTGCGTCTGTGCCACGAGCACGGGCGAAGCCAGTGCCATCGCCATGGCGATCAGTATCGAGGGTAGCCAGCGCTGGAATGGGGCGGGGGGCATCGGGGCCGAACGTGAAGGCTGCGGAGAGGGTTCTCCGAGTGCAATCGTAAGCGTTTCGGCGCGGCTTGCCAATGCCGCAGGTCATGGTGCGCGCTGCGGATTGTCGGCCTGGATCACGGAATTGCGATCGCCGGGCGGCATCACTGCAAGGATTCGGTGCCGCCGGGCGACGGGCTCAGGGTCGGGTGGAACAGGGCTTCGAGGTCGATCCGGTCGAAGCGGTAGACGCGGTGGCAGAATTCACAGGTGATCTCGGCTCGACCGTCGGTCTGGACGGCGGCCAGGGCTTCGTCATGGCCGATCTGGCGCAGCACGGCGGCGACCCGCTCCTGGCTGCATGTGCAGCCGAAGTGCAGGGGACGCTGGTCGAGCAGATAGGCGCCGTCCTGATGGAACAGGCGGTGCAGCAGGCTGGCGCTCGGCAGTTCGAGCAGTTCACGGCGGGTGATGGTGTCGAACAGGCGATTAGCCCGATTCCAGCCATCCGGATCGCGGTCGGTGCCGGGCAGGCGTTGCAGCATCAGGCCGACTGCCAGTCGCTGATCGGCGGCCAGGGCGATCCGGGTCGGCAGTTGTTCGGATTGGCTGAAGTAGTCCTCGAATGCCAGTGCCAGGGTTTCGGCATTCAGTCCGACCAGGCCCTGGTAGCGGGTGGGTTCGTGGTCGCCGGGAGGCGTCGATTCGATGGTGATCGCCAGGATCGAGTCGGTGCCGAAATCACGCGGTCCAAGGGTTTCCGGGATCGGTTCCTGGTAGCGGGCGATGGCGCGCAGTCGGCCGGAGCTGGCACATTCGGCAAACAGGGTGCGCAGGGCGCCGCCGCCGCGCAGGTGGATGCTGAGTTGGCCGTCGAGCTTGCTGTGGCCGGTGAACAGGGCGCTGGCCGCCGTGGTTTCGCCGAGCAGGGCGGCCATGGCGGCTGGATAGCCGCCCTGGCTGCGAATGCTGCGCCAACTGGCCGACAGGCGGACCAGTACACCGCGCACGCCGGAAATGCCAAGCTCGAATCGGCTCAGGCGGTCGGCGAAGTCGGTGTCGGTGTCGTCCGGGCTGGCGACGGTGGTCGGGGTGCTGTGGGATGATCGAGTCATGGGCATGAATAGGGTAACTCGCGCTTGCCGCCGTGCGTCGGACGTCGGTGTCTCGGTCGTCGAGGTCGGACGATGATACGGTCACGTGGGTCAGGCCGTGGTTGGTTTGCGGGGGGGGGGCCAGGTCGTGGCTGGCGTCGCCGGCTGGTGATCCTTGCCCTGGTGCTGGTTCTGACGCCGGTCGCCCAGGTGCTCGGCCTGCGCTGGCTGGACCCGCCGACCTCGGCGTTCATGATAGATCGGCGTCTGGACGGACTGCGCGAGACGGCGCAATCGGTGGTCATCGACTATCGCTGGCGGCCGCTGTCCGAGATTGCGCCGTCGCTGGCGATCGCGGTGGTCGCCGCCGAGGACCAGCATTTTCCGAATCACCACGGGTTCGATCTGGATGCCATTGATGCGGCCTGGTCGCGGCGTGGCGGCCGGTTGCGGGGGGCCAGCACGATCAGCCAACAGGTCGCCAAGAATCTGTTCCTGTGGTCGGGTCGAAGCTGGCTGCGCAAGGGGCTGGAGGCGGGCTACACGGTGTTGATCGAGGCACTCTGGCCGAAGCGACGTATTCTTGAGGTCTACCTGAACATCGCCGAGTTCGGCGATGGCATCTATGGTGCCGAGGCCGCAGCCCAGCGCTTCTTCGGTATTCCGGCAGCCGGTCTCGGTGCGTCCGAGAGCGCGCGACTGGCGGCGGTGCTGCCCAATCCTCGACTGTTCCGGGTCGAGGCGCCGAGTCCCCATGTCAGTCGCCGCCAGCGCTGGATCGCGCGGCAGGTCCGGCAACTGGGTGGCAGTGCCTATCTGGATGCCTGCTGCGGACCACTGGCCGGTGCGGATCGGGGCGATCGGCGCTGACTGGCGCTGACTGGCGCGCGGCGATCAGCCAACTCGGGCTGTCGCTTTGCTGCGATCGCCAGTACCATAGCGCGCCGTGAATACTACAATCGCTTCCGCATCGAATGGCCGTCTGGCAGTCGTGGTCCCGGCTCGCAACGAGGCCCGGGCACTGCCGCTGCTGCACCCGCGAATCGTCGCCGCGCTCGACGGGGTCGATATCGATCTCGAAGTGATCTACATCGACGACGGCAGCACGGACGAGACCTGGGCGGTCATCCAGGCGCTGGCGGCGGCCGATCCGAGGGTTCGCGGGCTGCGCCTGAGCCGCAACTTCGGTAAGGAACTGGCGCTCACCGCCGGCCTGGATGCCGTCGAGGGCGATGCGGCGGTGGTTCTCGATGCCGATGGCCAGGATCCGCCCGAGTTGATCCCGCAATTCATCGAAAAATGGCGTCAGGGCTATGACATGGTCTACGGTCGGCGCATCCAGCGTGATGGCGAGACCTGGCTGAAACGGGCCACGGCCGCTGCGTTCTACCGTTCGATGGAGCGTCTGTCGGAGATTCCGGTGCCGCGCGATACCGGCGATTTCCGTCTGCTGTCGCGCCGCGCACTGGATGCTCTGGGCCGACTGCGCGAGCGGCGGCGTTTCATGAAGGGCTTGTTTTCCTGGGTCGGTTTCGAGCAGTGCGAAATTCCCTATCGCCGCGAGGCGCGGGTCGCCGGCCGCAGCAAGTTCAACTATTGGCGGCTGTGGAATTTCGCGCTGGAGGGGATCACCGGCTTTTCGACGGTGCCGCTGCGGGTGGCGACCTATCTTGGTGTGCTGACCGCCTTCGTCGCCTTCGTCTATGCCGTGGTGGTGATCGTCAAGGCGCTGGCCTATGGTGACCCGGTGCCGGGTTATCCGTCGCTGATGACCGTGGTGCTGTTTCTGGGTGGCGTCCAGTTGATCGCCCTGGGCACGATCGGCGAATACCTCGGACGTCTGTTCGATGAGGCCAAGGCCAGGCCGCTGTATCTGGTCCGCGATCGGATCGGTCGGGTTGACGCGAACGGCTGATTTCGGTCTACACTGCCCGGACCCTCCGTCGTTGGAGACGCTCCATGAGCCGGGATTCGAGAGTCTGGATCGGGGATTGGTTCGGGTCGCAGTCCGGTGCCCTGGCACGGTTCGGGGCGATCGATGGCAGGCCGGGAGTCCGGTCATGACCCGCGTTCGCGAACTGCTGGCCGACAAGCCGGACCGGATCATTCAGATCGGACCGCAGGTTCCGGTACTCGAAGCGATTCGCCTGATGGCGCTCGAAGGCATCGGTGCGCTGCTGGTGGTCGAGCATGGCCGATTGCTGGGCATCGTGTCCGAACGCGACTACGCGCGCAAGGTCATCCTGCATGGCAAGGCGTCGGCCAACACGCCGGTGCGCGAGATCATGTCGAGCCCGGTGGTCTCGGTCACGCCCGAGGCATCGGTCGCCGAATGCATGAGCCTGATGACCGAGCGCCGGTTCCGGCACCTGCCGGTCCTGGATGGCGAAACCCTGGTCGGTGTGGTTTCGATCGGCGATCTGGTCAAGTCGGTGATCGACGAGCAGCGCCGGGAGATCGATCAACTCCAGCGCTTCATCAGCAGTTGACCGGCCCTGCCGGCGGTCTGGAGGCAATGCCGATGCCAATGCTGATGGCGATGCCAGTGGCGGTGCCGATGGGCGGGTCGCAGCAGCCCAGGAAAATTTTCACGCGCGCTCAGTCGATCGCCAGGGCCTGGGCGTGCTCACGGGTGGCAGCGAAACGCAGGTCCGGCCAGCGCTCCTCGGTCAGTTGCAGGTTGACTCGGGTGGGTGCGAGGTAGACCAGTTCTCCGGCACCATCGAGCGCCAGATTCAGTCCGTTCCGGTCACGGAACTCCTCCAGTTTGCGGGCATCGTCGGCGCGTACCCAGCGGGCGGTGACCACGCCGACCGGCTCGAAGCCGGCTTCGACGCCGTACTCATCCTTGAGCCGGTAGGCGACCACGTCGAACTGGAGCACGCCGACCGCACCGAGGATCAACTCGTTGCCCATCAGCGGTTTGAAGAACTGGGTCGCGCCCTCTTCCGACAACTGGGCCAGGCCCTTCTGCAATTGCTTGAGCTTGAGGGGGTCGCGCAGGCGGGCGCGGCGGAACAGTTCCGGGGCGAAGTTGGGAATGCCGGTGAAGCTCAGTCGCTCGCCTTCGGTGAAGCTGTCGCCGATCGAAATGGTGCCGTGGTTATGGATGCCGATCACGTCGCCGGGCCAGGCTTCGGCGGCGATCTCGCGGTCGGAAGCCATGAAGGTCAGGGCATTGGCGAGTTTGACTTCCTTGCCGGTGCGCACCTGGGTGGCTTTCATGCCAGCGCTGAAATGCCCCGAGCAGATGCGCATGAAGGCGACCCGATCGCGGTGCTGCGGGTCCATGTTGGCCTGGATCT
>DIHI01000043.1:7194-7613 GCA_002420085.1 Lysobacterales bacterium UBA5700
TCCATGTTGGCCTGGATCTTGAATACGAAGCCACTGAGGGTCTGCTCGTTGGGATCGACCGTGCGCGAGGTGGTTTCCGCCGGTCGCGGTGCGGGGGCATGCTCGACGAAGAAATCGAGCAGCAGTTGCACACCGAAGTTGTTGACCGCCGAGCCGAAGAACACCGGAGTCTGGCGGCCGGCGAGATACTGCTCGCGATCGAAGGGATGCGATGCGCCCTGCACCAGGTCGAGTTCGTCACGCAGCTCGGCCAGGACATCGGCACCGATCCGCTCGGCCAGGCGCGGGTCGTCGATACTGGTGAAGATGGTCGAATCCTGGCGGGTGAAGTTGCGGCCGGATTCGTACAGGTGGACTTCACCGCTGATCAGATGCACCACGCCCTTCAGCCGCGAGCCCATGCCGATCGGCCAGGTCAC
>DIHI01000043.1:7718-8146 GCA_002420085.1 Lysobacterales bacterium UBA5700
GGGGCACACTGGATGCCGAGCACCGATTCGATTTCATCGAGCAGTTCGATCGGTGCCTTGCCTTCCCGGTCGAGCTTGTTGATGAAGCTCATGATCGGGGTGTCGCGCAGCCGGCAGACTTCCATCAGCTTGATGGTGCGCTCTTCGACGCCCTTGGCAACGTCGATCACCATCAGGGCCGAATCGACCGCCGTCAGCACCCGGTAGGTGTCTTCCGAGAAGTCGGCGTGGCCAGGGGTGTCGAGCAGGTTGACCACCCGGCCCTCGTAGGGGAACTGCATGACCGAGGAGGTGACCGAGATGCCGCGCTCCTTTTCCAGCGCCATCCAGTCGGATGTGGCGTGACGGGCGGCCTTGCGACTCTTGACCGAGCCGGCCATCTGGATCGCACCGCCGAACAGCAGCAGCTTTTCGGTCAGCGTGGTCTT
>DIHI01000043.1:8272-11748 GCA_002420085.1 Lysobacterales bacterium UBA5700
GGGTGCGAGATGATCGCGAAGGTGCGCCGCCGGGCGACTTCGATGCGGTGGTCGGACATGATGTTCGGCCCGGACAGGCCAGGGAGAGACAGCCGGAAATTATAGCAAGCCGAGTTTGCCGAGCGGCACTTCGGTTCGACGGTGCAGGATCGGCGGCGGAAGTGCGAAGTAGGTTTCGATCGGCTCCGGACGATGCAGGGCAAAGCCCTGGGCGAAATCGACGCCGGTCCGTCGGAGCAGGGTGCAGAGGTCGATCGAGGCGGTATGTTCGGCCACCGTGGATACCCCGAGCACGCGGGCGATTTCGGTGATGCCCCGGATGATCGCGGCGGCCAGTTCCGAGCGTTCCATTTCCCGCACGAAGCTGCCGTCGATCTTGATGAAATCCACCGCCAGGGCGCGCAGGTAGCCGAACGAGCTGAAACCCGTGCCGAAATCATCGAGCGCGAATCGGCAGCCGAGTTGGCGCATCCGTGCGATGAAGCGCTGGGCTCGGGCGAGGTCGTGGACGGCGCTGGTTTCGGTGATCTCGAAGCACAGTTGCTGGGGGCGCACACGGGCGCGGTCGAGCCGGCGTGCGACGAAATCGGCAAAGCTCTCGTCCATCAGGGAGTCGGCGGTCAGATTGATCGCGCAGGTGCCGACCGTGGCCAGCAGGTTCGGGTCGCGGTCCAGCCAGTCGAGGGTCAGGGCGACCACTTCCCGGTCCAGACGCACGCCCAGCCCGAAGCGCTCGGCGGCTGGGATCATCGAGGCCGGGAGGGTTGGCGGCCCGCCATCGCCGGCATCAAGCCGGACCAGCACCTCGAAATGACGCAGTGGGTCGCGGCCGGTCGGGTCCAGTTCGAGTCGGGCGATGTCCTGGCAGTACAGGCGGAAGCGGTGGTGTTCCAGTGCCTCGCGGATGCGGATCGCCCAGTGCATCGCCTGGGTTCGCAGATGGGTGTCGCCGAGCCCTGGGGTCGCCACGCAGACCCGGGCGCCGCCCATTTCCTTGGCCGTGAAGCAGGCGGCATCGGCCTGGGCCAAAGCCTGTGCCCGCTGCTCCGGCTGGCCGGCCTCGAACACGGCCAGGCCGATGCTGGCATCGATGCTGAGGATGTGATCGTTCCAGGGCAGACGGAAGTCTTCGATCGCCTTGAGCAGACGCTCGGCGCGATTGCGCCAGTCGCCGGATTCATGCTCGATCAGCATGGCCGCGAATTCGTCGCCGCCCAGTCGATACAGCGACTCGCCCGGATGCAGTTCGGTCTGAATCAGGGAGGCGATGCTGCGGATCACGGCATCGCCGGCCGCATGACTGGCGGTGTCGTTGATCAGGGTGAAATGATCGAGATCGATATACAGCAGGGCGATGCGTCCGTCGGGGCGGCCCGGCTGTGGTTCGGCACGCAGGTCTTCCTCGAAGGCGGTGCGGTTGGCCAGACCGGTCAGCGGGTCGGTCAGTGCCCGTCGCAGCAGTTGCGTTTCACTGAGCCGACGCTGGTAGGCGCCGGCCATGACCAGCATCGGGGCAATCCCGATCAGGCTGAGGAAACCGAGCAGGAGGCCGACTTCCAGCGGGTGCTGAGGTTGTGGCAAGCCGTTCAGGCCGAGGCCGGAGGCGATGGTCAGGGACAGGATGGCCACGGCGCTGCCGAGCAGGGTCCAGGCGGCGGGGAAGCGCATCGCGCTCCACAGCAGGAGCGCCAGCGGCACCGAGGCCATCGCCAACACGAAGGCTTCAGCGAAGCGGGCGCCGAACACCGGTCCGGTCAGGGCGGCGACGAACAGCAATGCCCAGACCAGACGCTCGCTCCTGGGTGCGAAACTGCCTGGCTCGAACTGGGCCGAATTGCGGGTTCGCGGTCGCTGGGTCAGCAGCCAGAGGGCCGCCGGGGTCAGTGCCGCGACACTCAGGAAATCCCCCATCGACCAGCGCAGAAAGGCGACCGGCCACTGCTGACCCGGCACCAGGCCGGCCAGCCACAGGCCGAGCGAGCCGATCAGGCCGCTGACCAGGCCCATCACGATGCCGCCCTGCAGGAGCGCCAGCCCGGTGGCGATGTCCGGGCGCGGCTCGGGTGTTCGATGGCGTATCCAGCAGGCACCGAACAGGGCGCCGAGGGCATTGCTGAGCGCCGAGAACGGCAGGAACTCGGGTGACACCGGGTCGAGCGTCGCGTGCATCGCCAGATTGGCCGCCACCACCCACAGCCACCAGCGGGTGCCGAACCGCACCAGGACCGCCAGGGCCAGTCCGGACGCCGGCCAGAACAGGGCGACTTCGCCGGGGTCGTCGATCATCGACAGTGCTGCCCATGCTCCGGCCAGATAGACCGAAGTGAGAGTGATCAACCGCACGGCAGTGGCGCGCCCCCCGGACACGGCTCCATCCTACTCCCGATCCAAGGCGATGTTTGGTGCCAGCGTCGGTCAAGTATGGCCGGTCGTATCGCTGGCCGTGGAGTCAGTCGGTCAACGGCAGCGGACCGGCATCCGAACGCATCCGGAACGGGATCGATTCCAGACGCATGCCGCGATTGACCTGCACGGCGAAATGCAGGTGTGGTCCAGTGCTGAAGCCGGTATTGCCGGAGTAGCCGATGTGCTGGCCGGCACGCACGGTCTGGCCGGGCCTGACCAGGGTACCGTCCGGCTGGAGGTGGGCGTAGACCGCCATCGTGCCGTCGGCGTGTTCGATGCGGATATGGTTGGCACGATCAGCGAATTTTTCGCGATCGAGCCCGCTCCGATCAAAGTCGGATTCGACCTGCATCACCCGGCCCGCGCGTGCCGCCAGGATCGGGGTGCCTTCGGCGACGCCGATATCGATGGCGTAGCGGCTCTGGTCATCGGTGTGGCTGAATGCCCCGCCGAAGCCCTGGCCGAGTTGGAATGGTCCTCGGACCGGCAGGTCGTACTGGTAGTCTTCCGGCTGGGCATCCGGGCGGCCGGGCACGGCGTTCAGGTCGAGCGTGAAGCGGCCGGCCTGGCTGCGGTCGGCCGGAAACAATTCGGCCACGGTGGCCTGGGCAAGGCCCGGCAGGACGTGTCGGGTCGGCAACGGCGGTCGGCTGTCGATATTGCGGTTCTCGCGGTAGCGCAGTTCGACCTCGATGTGGCCATGAATCAGGTTGCGCGCGATCGCCCGATACTGGCCGTCGCCAGTGTCGAGCGCCATCCGGGCCAGTGGCTTGGGTTCGGCGGCATAGCGGATGCGCTCGACCGCAGCGGCCTCCTGGCCGGCCTGGGGTGGCGCCCGATCGGTGTAGTGGACGACGCCGTTGGAGTCGGTCCACTTGTAGACGGTCCCGGCGCAGGCCGGTGCCAGTGCGGTCAGGCTGATGGCCGAGATCACGGCCGTCGGCAGGATCAGCAGCAGTCGGAGGGTGGCGGTCATGGCGACATGCTAGCCGGCATTCGTTGCGAACACGACCCCGGTGATTGGACACGTGATCGGCTCTTCGCGATATCGTGTGGGTGATTTTGCCGTG
>DIHI01000024.1:0-247 GCA_002420085.1 Lysobacterales bacterium UBA5700
CAGTATGAACCGGCAGCCATCAACACCTTTCTGCAAGTGGCAGACTACTACCTGATCGCCCACGCTCTGGCAGATGGCCACGTGGTGGTCACCCACGAAGTGCCCGCCAACTCGGTCAAGCGCATCAAGATTCCGAATGCCTGTATCGGACTGAATCTGCGCTTCATGACCCCTTACGAAATGCTGCGCCGCGAGCGCGCGCGGTTCGTGTTGGGAGCGCACGTCTGATGGCCTTCCTCTCCGAAGC
>DIHI01000024.1:494-1986 GCA_002420085.1 Lysobacterales bacterium UBA5700
GGAGAACCGCCGCATCCACCGGCTGCTGACCGAGGGCGCGGATGTGGAGTACTACGCGGAGGACGGCACGCTGACGGCGGGCAAGGTGCGTCTGGCCGACTTCGAGCGGCCCACCAGCAACGACTGGCTGGCGGTGCAGCAGTTCACTGTGATGGCTAGCCGGGCGGCGCATCGGCTGTATCTGGTGATCAAGAATCACCCCTTGGCCGGGCAACAAACGCACCGGGTCTGCTCTGTTTCTATGGTACCTGCGCCTGAATCAGCACCTGCTGACACGGCCAGTGGAGCACTTTGTCCTGCTGCAAGGGAATGCCACGGAATGAGCGCAACGGCCCTCCAAGTCACCCCCCGACTGGAAGCTGAGCTGAGGTGTTGGCCATGACTGCCTACTCTCCGCCCTTCCAGCTGACCCACGGCATGACCGCAGCCATCTCGAACATCGCCGAGTTGCTGGGGGCGTGGAAGGCGTTCAATCAGAACGCATTGGTGCCGGCCCTGCGTCGCGGCAACCGCATTCGCACCATCCAGGCATCGCTGGCGGTGGAGCAGAACACGCTGACAGTGGAGCAGGTGACGGCGGTGCTGGAGGGCAGAGCCGTGTTGGGCTCGCCACGGGAGATCCAGGAGGTGCGCAATGCCTTTGCGGCTTACGAGGCAATGGAGCAGTGGCAGCCGCACCGAATGGTCGATCTGCTGGCGGCACACGGAATGATGATGGCGGCACTGATCGAGGACGCGGGGCAGTGGCGAGGCGGCGGCGTGGGCGTGATGGCGGGCGACAGGGTGATTCACGTCGCGCCACCTGCGAGCCAGGTGGCGCGCCTGATGGACGACCTGCTGCGCTGGCTGGAGACGACCGATGCGCATCCGCTGATCGCCTCGGCGGCATTCCACTACGAGTTCGAGTTCATCCACCCCTTCAGCGATGGCAATGGGCGCATGGGCCGTTTGTGGCAAACCCTGATCTTGAGCCGCTGGCAGCCGATGCTGGCCTATCTTCCGGTGGAAACAGTCATCAAGCGTCGTCAGCAGGATTACTACGACCAGTTGGGGGGCGCTGACAGAAGCGGGGATTGCTCTGCATTCATCGAGTTCCTGTTGAGCGCCATCGAGGACAGTCTGTCGGAAGCCATCCGGCTCGACCAAGCCGCAGAAACGCTGGTGAAAACGCAGGTGAAAACGCAGGTGAAAACGCCAGAACGCATCCTGGCCTTGCTTGCCACAACCCCAACCCTGTCTATCCCCGAGTTGGCCCAGCACATCGGCAAGTCGGAGAGCGCTGTCGAACGTGCGATTCGCAAGCTGCGTGAGGCCGGTCGTTTGGAGCGTGTCGGTCCTGCCAAGGGCGGGCATTGGCAAGTGGTGGACCGGAACGCACCCAAGGAGCCCCGCTGATGGCCTTCCTCTCCGAAGCCCAACTGGAAACCGCGCTGCTGGAGCAGTTGGGCGGGCTGGGCTACGCCTGCGCCTCGGACGAGGTCATCGGCCCTGA
>DIHI01000024.1:2181-2402 GCA_002420085.1 Lysobacterales bacterium UBA5700
CGCCGCATCCACCGGCTGCTGACAGAGGGCGCGGATGTCGAGTACTACGCGGAGGACGGCACGCTGACGGCGGGCAAGGTGCGGCTGATCGACTTCGAGCGGCCCGCCAGCAACGACTGGCTGGCGGTGCAGCAGTTTACGGTGCTGGCTGGCCAAGCCATGCGTCGGCCGGACGTGGTGGTGTTCGTCAACGGTCTGCCACTGGCGGTGATCGAACTCAA
>DIHI01000024.1:2527-4153 GCA_002420085.1 Lysobacterales bacterium UBA5700
CTATCGGCGGATCAGGAGCGCTTCATGCCGTGGCGCACCACCGACGGCACCCGAATCGAGCCCAAGGGGATGCCGGAGATGGCCACGCTGATCGAGGGCGTGTTCGAGCAGGGGCGCTTCCTCGATCTGTTGCGCCACTTCACCGTGTTCGGCGAAACCGGTGGCGGGTTGATCAAGATCATCGCCGGCTACCACCAGTTCCACGCGGTGAAGAAGGCGGTGGCCTCCACGCTGCGCGCGTCGTTCTCCCCTCTCGCCGCAGGAGCGATGCCCGGGGTGAGGGAAGACCCCGATGATTACGGGCTGCCCAGCGTCAAAGCGCAACCACCGGGTGACCGCAAGGCAGGCGTGATCTGGCACACCCAGGGTTCGGGCAAGAGCCTGCTGATGGCGTTCTACGCGGGCCTGCTGGTGCTTGAGCCACGCATGGCGAACCCTACCCTGGTGGTGTTGACCGACCGCAACGATCTGGACGACCAGCTCTTTGCGACCTTCGCCATGTGCCGCGACCTGCTCCGACAGACGCCGGTGCAGGCGCTGGACCGCGCGCATTTGCGTGCCCTGCTCAACCGCGCCTCCGGCGGCGTGATCTTCACCACCTTGCAGAAGTTCTCACCGGCGGCGGACGAGACCGATTTTCCGGCGTTGACCGATCGCTCCAATGTCGTGGTCATCGCCGATGAGGCGCACCGCAGCCAGTATGGCTTCAAGGCCAAGGTGGCCAGCAAGACCGGCGAGATCGCCTACGGTTTTGCCAAGTACCTGCGCGATGCGCTGCCCAATGCCTCCTTCATCGGTTTCACCGGCACGCCGATCGAGGCGACCGATGTGAATACCCCGGCAGTGTTCGGCCACTACATCGACATCTACGACATCAGCCGCGCGGTGGAAGATGGCGCCACGGTGCCGATCTATTACGAATCGCGGCTGGCGCGCATCGAGTTGGACGAGGACGAGAAGCCGCACATCGACGCCGAGATCGAAGGGCTGCTGGAAGACCAGGACGAACCCAGTGCCGAGCGCACCAAGCAGAAGTGGAGCACCGTGGAGGCGCTGGTGGGCAGCGACAAGCGCCTGGCGCTGGTGGCCGCCGACCTGGTCCAGCACTTCGAGGACCGGGTTTCGGCGCTCGATGGCAAGGCGATGATGGTGTGCATGAGTCGGCGCATCTGCGTGGCACTCTACGATGAGATCATCAAGCTGCGCCCCGACTGGCACAGCAACGACGACAATGCCGGCAGCATCAAGGTCGTGATGACCGGCGCAGCCAGTGATCCGCCGCAGTGGCAACAGCACATCGGCGGTGCTTCCGGCCAGCGGGCGCGCCGTGATCTGCTGGCCAAACGAGCCCGTGACCCAAAAGACCCGCTGCGGCTGGTGATCGTGCGTGACATGTGGCTGACCGGTTTCGATGCACCCAGCATGCACACCATGTACATCGACAAGCCGATGCGCGGCCACGGTCTGATGCAGGCCATCGCCCGCGTCAACCGGGTGTTCCGCGACAAGCCGGCGGGCCTGATCGTGGATTACATCGGCATCGCCCAGAATCTGAAATACGCGCTGGCGCAGTACTCCAAGCCCGATCAGGACAAGACCGGCATCGACGAAGCCGAAGCGGTGGCG
>DIHI01000024.1:4295-12908 GCA_002420085.1 Lysobacterales bacterium UBA5700
CATGATGGCCGGTGCCATCGAATGGATTCTCGACAAACAGCAGCAATGGGCGGCAGCGGAGCAGGCCCCTGAGGCCAAGAAGCAGGCACAACGGCGCTTTGCCGATGGCGTGCTGGGCTTGTCGAAAGCCTTTGCACTCGCCGCGAGTTCGGATGCAGCGCGCGGTATCCGCGAGGACGTCGGTTTCTTCCAGGCCATCCGCGCTGCGCTGGTCAAGACGGCGGGCGGCTCAGGCACCAGCCAGCAGGATCGCGAGCTGGCCATCCAGCAGATCGTCAGCCGCGCCGTGGTCTCCACCGAGATCGTCGATATCCTCGCTGCGGCCGGTATCCAGACACCGGACATCTCCATCCTGTCCGACGAGTTCCTGCTGGAACTGCAACAGATGGAGAAGAAGCACCTGGGGCTGGAGGCGCTGCGCAAGCTGCTCAATGACAGCATCCGCTCGCGCACCCGCACCAACGTGGTCGAGATCCGCGCCTTCACCGAGCGGCTGCAAGACGCCATTGCCCGCTATCACGCCAACGCCATCACCACCGCTGAGGTTTTGCAGGAGTTGATCAAGCTGGCCAAGGATCTGCGAGCGGCCCGAGAGCGCGGTGAAGCCACGGGAATGACGCTGGAGGAGATCGCCTTCTACGACGCGCTGGCGGAAAACGAATCTGCTCAGCAGGTGATGGGTGACGACACGCTGCGCGTGATTGCCCACGAGTTGCTGGTGTCCTTGCGCGAGAACGTCGCCGTCGATTGGGCTCACCGTGAATCGGCGCGGGCGCGGCTGCGCGTGCTGGTCAAGCGCATCCTGCGCAAGTACGGTTACCCGCCCGACCTGCAGGACGCTGCGGTGCAGACCGTGTTGCAGCAGGCGGAGAGGCTGTCCGCTTCGTGGCAGCCGGGGCACTCGCGCGCGTGAGGGTCGAGCCACCCTTTTTGCTCGGGGGTGCGACAAGCGGGAGCATGATGGTGCGCCACCGTGAGGTGAATCGGTCGGGGCCTGCACAGGCGGTCTCTGCACGGCCGCTGAAGCAGGGCGACGTTGCCCGCCGTTTTTTTCCACGCCCCCCCGCCGAAAGCCCGCTGTTCCCCCACTCATGCGAGCGGCGGGGAGAATGCAGTCATCCAACGGCAGGATGACGGCCTCCCGGCACCATGGCGTCCAGCAGTGTCCGATGGTCGCGGAAATTGAGCTGGCAGCGGTCGAGGAAGTCGGCGATGCCGGGGCGGTCGATGCGTGCCTCGGCGGCTGGGTCGCGGCGCAGCCGGGTCGGGTCGGGATACTGGCCATAGCCGGCCAGCAGGCAATGCCAGGACAGTGCGGGGTAGATGTCGGCGATGCCCTGGCGTTCGATTTCTGCGCTCAGGTCGGCGCCGGTGAACCATGTGCTCAGGATGGCCTTGAGCGAATCCGACAGCCGGTCGTGCTCACGGTTGGCACGCCAGTAGGGGGTGTCGTCGCGACGGTTCATCCGGTAGTGGCAGACGATGTAGTCGCGCACGCCATCGAAGCGCCGGTTGATGCGGGCGTTGAACGCGGCACGACGGGTCTCGATGTCGCCCTCGCCATCGAAGGCGTCGAGAAAGCCCTCGACGGTCGCCTGCACCAGGTGCAGGGCGGTGGCTTCCAGCGGTTCGATGAAGCCCTGCGACAGGCCGACCGACAGGCAGTTGCGTGCCCAGTGCTGTTCGACCCGACCGACCCGCATCTTCAGGTGTCGAGCTTCGACGTCGGCATCGAGCAGGTCGAGGTGTCGGCGCAGTTCCTGCTCGGCGGCATCGGCGCTGCAAAAGGCGCTGGCATAGACGTAGCCGTTGCCGGTGCGGTTGCGCAGGGGGATGTCCCAGACCCAGCCGCAGTCGAGTGCGGTGGCGGTGGTGTGGGCATTGGTGCCGGTCGGGTCGGGTGGGGTCGGCAGGGTGACGGCGGCATCGGCGAACAGGTTGTCGGTGAACGCGCGAAACGGCACGCCCAGGGCGCGCTGGCCGATCAGGGCACGAAAGCCACTGCTGTCGACGAACAGGTCGGCTGTGATCCGGCTGCCGTCATCCAGACGCAGGGCCGCCACGTCGCCGCTGTCGGTCAGATCCACCGCATCGACCCGCGCTTGCTGATGACGCACGCCGAGTGATTGGGCAAACCGGGCCAGACACTGGCCGACCAGGAAGGCGTCGAAGTGGTAGCCGTAGGCCATGTCGAACGGAAACTGCCGGGCCGGCAGTGGCGCCAGCCGCTGTTCGGCGAGCCGGGTCGAGAGGAAGAAGGCATCGGGATGGGCGGGGACGTCGTAGCCATTGCGACGCAGCAGGGTGCTGAGGAAGAACGCCTGCTGAGTGTGGACATCGATCACCGACAGGAACGGATGGAAATAGCTGTCGAAGCCGGGTGCGGATGACCAGCGACGGAAGCGGATGCCGTTCTTCCAGGTGGCGTTGCAGGCCGGCATCCAATCGGCTTCGGTCAGGCCGAGGGTCCGGAAGAACACGTTCAACTGCGGGGTGGAGCCTTCACCGACCCCGACGATGCCGATTTCCGGTGATTCGATCACGGTGATCTCGACGGGTCGATCCTGCCAGCGCGTGGCCATCAGACAGGCGGCCATCCAACCGGCGGTGCCGCCGCCGAGAATGGCGACGCGAAAGGGCGTGAGGTCGGCAGGCATGGGCTGTCCTGGGTCGGGTTGCACCGGGGCCGTGTCAGCCTGTCGCTGCCGGGGTGAGGAAACTGTTGACGGTCAGCCGGCCATGGCGCGGGTCGGCCGAGAGGTTGGCACTGGGCGCGATCCGTGCGCAGTGCAGCAGTTTGCCACGGTAGATCAGGGCGCGGTCCGGCGCGGCCGGAAATTCGGCGATCTGCTCGAACAAGGCGGTATCACCCGCGATGTAGCTGGCGGGCGGCAGGCCATGTCGTTGCAGGTCTTCGGCCAGGCGGCGGGCATAGGTTGGATAGCGGTCGGCATCGACGGTCTCGAAGCCGGTGCTGCGATGGCGATAAAAGGCCGTGCCGCCATGGCTGGGATCGCACAGGAAATGCAGCACCGCCAGGCGCGCGTCCTCGACGCCGTCGAAATGCGGCAGCCGTTGGATCGGTTGCAGCCGAGCGGGCGGGGTGGTGACGATCGAATACCAGCTTTCGGCGACGTGGGCACCGGCCGGATAGCCGAATACGGTGCTGATCACCTTCGCCAACAGCGGTCCGACCGCAGTCAGGTAGTCGGGTTCGGTCGCTCGGCGCAGTCCGGGATAGTGCGGCCCGATCGCCTGCATCGCACCCTGGCCGGCCGATTCGATCCAGCGCGTCGGTACGCCCGAAAAACCATCGACCACCAGCACCGGTTCGCCCTCGCGACCGATCCGCTCGACCCGCACCTGCGGCGTGCTGGGCTGGGACGGCGAGCGGATCGGTTCGACGGGCATCGGTGGTCGGATCGGCGGTCGGATGGAAAATGGCGGTGGCGCTGGGTCTCAGGGTAGCCGGAAATAGCTGTCCGGGCCGCGATACCAGTCGGGCGTGAGCACGCTTTCGGGTGGGGCGTCATCGCAGCCGTGGCCGGCGGTCGAGGTCAGTCGTTGCAGGTCCAGTTGACCGTCGTTGAAGCCGGGGAAGTCACTGGTCCAGCGCATCACGGCACGGGTGCAGCCGAGGAACTCCAGTTCGATGCGGCCCCAGGGGCGACGCACGATGGTTTCCGCGTCGAAGTCGGGCGGGAAGCGGCCGCCTTCGACGATCACCGCATCGAGGCTGGCGGTGTTGCCGCTCTGGCCGCCGCTGGCGACCAGCCAGGCGGGATTGCCGGCCTGGTCGAACACGAACCAGGTCAGCAGCACCTGGCCGTCATCGAGCATCTGTAGATCGACACCATGGCCGGACTGCTCGGGGTTGAACCAGTGGCCGCCCAGGCGGTAGGACAATCGGTCGGCAACGTTGAGCATGAAGGTGCCGACCCTGGCGCGCTCACCAAACTCTCGCCCTTCGGTGATTTCGAATTGCCGCACGCCGTTCAGCGGCCGGTTGGCCTCAGCCAGAGGCACGGCAACCAGCCGGGGCGTAATCATGTCGCCCGTACAGGCCACCGGTTGGCGATCGACAAAAATGCGTTTGGACTCGAGAATGACCGAATTCACGGTGAACTGATCACAGAAGCTGGCCGGCTCGAAGATCAGCCACAGGTGGTCGAAGCGACCGGGATCGCTGGGCCAGACGCGCACCGGCAAGGGGTGCGGCAATTGCGCGACTTCGGCGACCTCGATTTCGACCTGGTCGGTGACCTCGCCGCTGTCGAGGTCGAACAGGCGCAGCGGATAGCGTCCGGGCGGCAGTCCGTCCAGGGTGAGCGACTGACGGCGGACCTGCACTTCCGGGCCGAACACTTCGTCCGGCTCGCGTTCGAGCCGCACCTGGATGTCGATGCCGCTGCTGTCGCCGATCACGTCCTGAATGCGCAGGGTGTGGCCATCATCGGGCGATTGAAAGCGCATGCTCAGGTGGATTCGCCCGGAGCGGGTATCGCCGACATCCAGGAAGCGGGCGCTGACTTCGGTCTCCTGCGCCGACACCGAGGCGGGTGTGGCGAGCAACCCTGTCAGCGCGAGAATCAGGCCAAGGGCAGGCCAGTGGAACGCCAGCGTCATGGGGCAGTCTCCAGTCGAGGGGGATGTGCTGGCGATGGTACGGCCAGCACGTACCATCTGTCACCCACTCTGCGGCCATGGCCGGGTCACTGTCGGAGCGTGCGGGTATTGTTCGGCTCGCCGGCCCGTTCGCTGCTGCGCCAGGGGTTGATGTCGAGGCCGCCACGGCGCGTGTAGCGGGCCTGGACACTCAAACGGCCCGGGGCGCAGCGGGTCAGCAGATCGAGGAAGATGCGTTCGACACAGTGCTCGTGAAATTCGGCATGCTCACGAAAGCTCACCAGGTAGCGCAGCAGGCCGGCCCGATCGATACGCGGTCCGGCATAGGCAATCTGGATGCTGGCCCAGTCGGGCTGGCCGGTCACCGGGCAGTTCGATTTCAGCAGGTGCGAGACCAGTCGCTCCTCGGCACGTGACTCGTCGTCGACGAGCAGGAACTCGGGTTTGGGCGGGCCGTAGTGGTCGAGGGTGATGGCCAGGTCGTCGATGCAGTCGCCGACCAGCGCCTCGGCGCGCAGGGCGCCCGCGACCGGTGCCAGCACGACGCTGACCGGGGCCTCGGCGGCTTCACTGAGATCCTCGCGGATCACCGCGCGGACGGCGTCAGCGGTGTCGAACACGGTGCGGGTGAAGCTGTTGAGGTAGAGCTTGAGACTTTTGGATTCGATCAGGTTGGCCGAATTGGCCGGCACCCGGAATTCGGCCAGCATGACGCGCGGCCGTCCGCGCCGGTCCAGCCAGCTCAACTCGTAGGCATTCCAGATATCGACGCCATGGAACGGCAGGCTGTCGGTGGCCTCAGGATGCAGGCCGACTGCGGCGCGCGCGGGGGCGCGCGGGATCGGATAGAGCAGACGCGGGTCGTAGCGACCCTGGTACGCAATCGAGCGGCCGAGCGGGGAACGTTCCGGGGTATTCATACCGCCATTATCGCCGAGCGGGGCCGGTCGGAGTCACGGTCGGCTGAGTCGAGTTGGGTCTTTGCGTGCTGGGCGTGGTCGATGCGTGGTTTCCAACACATTCCTCTATGCGTATATGATTGCCGCGCCACAGACGGCCCGGTCGATTCATTCCGCTCGACTGGTACTTCCCACCCCAGGAGCATGACGCATGCCTTTCCTCAGAGCGATTCTGCTGGTCTGCCTTTCATCAGCCACGATCATTGGCTGTTCTTCCACGGTCAAGCGCGACGCCAGCAGTACGGCTGAAAGCGCAGCGACCCATCTGGACAAGCCGGCGCTGGTGCAACTGACTTTGAGTGCCGAAGGACGCAAGGCAGCCGGAAAGTCACTGAAGTTCGATGCCGACGAACTCAAGGAGACGATCGAGCGCGCGCTCAAGAACCAGAATCTTCTGGCCGATCCCGATGCGACCGACGCCTATCGGGTGGATGTCGAAATCACCTCGGTCCGGGTCCGGTCCAATTTTTCGGCGGTAGCTTTCGGGTTCATGGCTGGCAGCGATCGCATCCTGGGGACGGTAACGGCCCGCGATAGCCAGGGCCGCCTGATCAACCGCTTCAATGTCAATGCGTCCTATGCACTGGGTGGCTTGGCCGGTGGGATGGATCAAGCGCGCACCGGCTGGTTGTACGAAAAATTCGCCGAGGAGACGCTCATCGAGTTGACCTCTACCGAGCGCAAGCCGGAGAAGGTGTGCAAGCGGACCCATCTCGGGGTTCAGTGCCGGACGGCCAAAAACTGATCCGGAATTGCAGCCGATCCAAGGCGGCTCAATCGATCGTCGGGGTACTCGATTCGGCCGCCTGGACCCGCCCTTGGGCCGATGTCTGGGCCGATGTCTGGGCCGGTGCCTCGACCCGTGCCACGAAGGGGGTTGGCCGGGCCGGGGGTGGCGGTCGGCGCCGGGTGGCCGGGCTTGGTTCGGCCCAGGTCAGAAAGACCGAGATCAGCGCGGCCAGCACCGGCCAGAGCAGGAATCGGAATTCGGCGCTCGGGGCGATCACCAGCAGGGGCGCGGCCAGACTCAGTCCGGACAGGGCGACTGCCGCTGGCAGACCGCCACGCGCGCGTCGGATGGCGGCCCAGATGACCGCCAGGCAGCCGAGCAGGTAGGGCCAGCCGGCAAACATCGGGCCGCTGGCCAGATCGTCCAGCCAGCCCTGAAGCCAGATCCGGGCTGGACGCTCGGGGGCTGCGATCGGTGGATTGTCGCGGTAGTCGAGCCAGCCGGGTTGTAGCACCAATCGAATCGGCCGGCCGTCACGGTCGATCCCGAACAGCAGTTCCGCGACCCGCAGGCGATGCCGCCAGTAGCCATCGGCATGCGCGATCGGCAGTGACCACCAGACCTGCCGCAAGGCATCCAGATCGGCCTCGGTCAGGGGGTGATGCAGATTGAGATGGATCCGTTCGGTCTCGAAGATCGAGGTATTGCTGTCGTGGCGAAATGCGGTGCCGAGTCGATCCAGTGACAGGTCGCTATCGATCCAGGCCGCTGGCAGCAGCATCCGGTTTTCGGCCACTGACACGGCGGCGATGTCCCACAGCGCCACGGTCGGCCACAGCGGCTGCCGGTCCGGGTTGGCGATCCGTTGCGGCCAGTGGGCCAGACCCGCCAGCAACAGACTGGCCGGTATGGCCAGCAGGATCGGTCGCCAGTGCCAGCGGCCGGTATGCCAGCCGGTGGTCTGGAATTCGCGCCAGATGATCCAGGCCAGCAGGGGCGGCAGGGCGGTCGCCGCATTCAGCCGCAGTCCGGCGGCAATCAGCAAGGCGAACACGGCCAACAGGCGCAGTCGGCGATCGGGTCGGAAGCGATCACTGGCGAGCGCCGCGACCGCCCAGATCAAGGCAGTCGCGAAACCGATGTCCTTCCACAGATGGGGCAGCAGGGCGAGCACGGCCGGCCACAAGCCGATCACCAACACCACCACGGTCTGGCCGGTGCGGGTCCAGGGCAGGGCTCGGGCGAGCAGGGCCAGGCCGATCCAGAACGCGGTCGTTTGCAGCACGAACAGGCCGCCCGGCCCAGGCAGGATGGCCTCGGTGAGCCGCCACAGTGCGGTCATCGAGACCGGCAGCAACGGGTCGAAGCCGCCGTGGCGAACCAACCACCACTGGTAGGCCGCATCCCAGCTCAGGTAGCCGGGCCAGAACAGCCAGAGCAGGGCAAGGCTGGCGATGGCCGCCGCTGCCCAGGGCGCCAGGGTCGAGCGGGCAGGATCGCTGCTCAATCCCGGTCGGCGCCCAGGAAGTCGAGCGCCACCTGCAACAGGGCGCGGGTGCCGAGCGGCAGGGCGGCCTCATCGACCATGAATTCCGGCGAGTGGTTGCTGGCGACCGTCTTCATATCGCGTCCGGGCTCGGTGGCGCCGACGAAGAAGAACAGGGCCGGGGCATGTTGGCCATAGATGCTGAAATCCTCGGCGCCGGTGATCGGATCGATCTCGATCAGCTTGCCGGCGGCGGCCTTGCGCAGGCTGGGCAGCATGCGTGTGGTCAGGTCGGGGTCGTTGCGGGTGACCGGCGTGCCTTCGGACACTGGGATGCGGGCTTCGATCGTGGCGCCATGGGCGGCGGCGACATGCTCGGAAACCGAACGCAGCCCGGTGAACACCTTCTCGCGCATGTCCGGCTCGAAGCTGCGGATAGTGCCGATCAGTTCGACCGAGTCCGGGATGATGTTGTGGCGGATACCGCCATTGATCGCGCCGAAGGTCAGCACCACCGGCGCCCGGGTCAGTTCCGCCTGGCGACTGACCAGGGTCTGGGCGGTGCCGATGATGTCGGCGGCGGCGACCACCGGATCGACCCCGCCCCACGGCCGCGAGCCGTGGGTCTGACGACCCTTGACCACGATCTGGAAATAATCGCTGGCGGCCATGAACGGGCCGGGTCGGGTGGCGATCACATCGGACGGGATGCCGGCGATGACGTGCAGACCGAATACCGCTTCCGGCAGGAAATCATCGAACAGGCCCTGGGCGACCATCAGCGAGGCGCCGCCGTCCTCGCCATCCGGCGG
>DIHI01000024.1:13053-13207 GCA_002420085.1 Lysobacterales bacterium UBA5700
CCAGGGCCTGGGCCACCCCCATCAGGATGGCGGTGTGGGTGTCGTGGCCGCAGGCATGCATGACACCGGTGGTCTGGCCGCGATACTCGGTGGTCACCCGTGATGCGAAGGGCAGGTCGTTGCGCTCGGTCACCGGCAGGGCATCCATGTCGGC
>DIHI01000024.1:13346-15888 GCA_002420085.1 Lysobacterales bacterium UBA5700
CCGAGCGCGGTCAGGTGTTCGGCGACCAGGTTGGAGGTGCGGAACTCGCGGTTACCGAGTTCAGGATGCTGATGGATGTCGCGCCGCCAGATCAGGACCGGCTCGGCAACCGAGGCGGCCAAGGTTTCGGCGTCAGGCGTGGTTGCGACCGAGGCCGAGGACAGCGCCGACAGCGCAAGCAGGACGAGGACCGGAGTAGGCTTCATGGGCAGGCTCGGCAACGGACTGCGCGCGATGGTAGCACCCCACGCCGACCGCCACCGTGTTCACGGTCGATGCGGCTGACCGAGATAGTCGCGCGACTGCATCTCGATCAGCCGGCTGGCGGTCCGCTCGAACTCGGCTGCCAGGCGCTCGCCGCGATAGAGCCGCTGCGGCGGGTCGGCAGCACTGACGATCAGGGTGACCCGCCGGTCGTACAGTTCGTCGATCAGGTTGACCAGGCGACGGGCGGCATCGTCATTGCCGCCGTCGAACACCGGAATGCCCGAGATCAACACGGTGTGTCGGTCGCGTGCCAGTTCGATGTAGTCGGCGGCCGAGCGTGGACCCTCGCACAGGGCCGGAAAATCGAACCAGGCGATGCCTTCGGCGAGACCACGGGTCGGGATCGCTCGGCCATTGATCGAGACCGGGCCGGACTCGATCGGAACGCCTTCGGACAGGCGCTGGAACCAGGTGGCCATGGCCGTCTCGGCTTCGCTGTCGAGCGGGTGCCGGTAGACGCTGTCGCGGGTCAGCAGGCGCAACCGATAATCGGTGTCGCCGGTCAGGCGCAACACCCGGCAGCGCGCTTCGATCAGGGCGATCGCCGGCAGGAAGCGCACTCGCTGCAAGCCATCGCGGTACAGGTCGGACGGTGCGACGTTGGAGGTCGTCACCAGGGTCAGGCCACGGGCGAACAGCGCATCGAGCAGGCGGGCCAGGATCATCGCGTCGCCGATGTCGGAAACGAAGAACTCATCGAGCACCAGCAGGCGCTGACGGCGGATCTGGATGTCGGCGACTGCCGCCAGCGGATCGGGCTGACGCTTGAGCTGGCGCAGGGCGTCATGGATTTCGGCCATGAAGCGATGGAAATGGATGCGCCGCTTGGCCGCGATCGCCAGGCCGTCGAACAGCAGGTCGACCAGAAAGGTCTTGCCACGCCCGACGCCGCCCCACAGGTACAGGCCGGGGACCGGAGTCGGTGGTGCGATCCAGGTGCGCAGGCGATGCAGCAGACCCTGATCGGTCTGGTCGAGCAGGCCGGTGTGGATGCGATCCAGTTCGCCCAGCGCCGCGCGCTGGCCGGGGTCGTCGCGCCAGCGCCCGGCGTCGATGCCGAGTTGATACGCGGTCGATGGCGACAATGACGCTGCTCGCTCGGCCGCTGCCGCTTCAGCCATGACGCTCCGGTGGCAACAGCTTGCGGACCCCATTCTTGACCGCGCCGCGCAGGTCCATCAGGCGGCGATGGAAGAAGTGGCCGGTGTCTTCCATGCGGACCAGGGTCGGCTTTTCCGCCAGCCCGTCGATCCAGCGGTAGACCTCCTGCGGATCGACCACATCGTCGGCCTCGCCCTGGACCACCAGCCAGGGGCAGTCCGGCGGCAGCACGGCGGCGAAATCCCAGCGACCGGCCGGTGGTGCGATCGAAACCATCAGTTTGGCTGGCAGGTGGCGGGCGCCGAGCAGGGCGATGTAGGCACCGAAGCTGAAACCGGCCAGCCAGAGATCGTGGTCGGGCAGCGCCTTGTGAACCCAGTCGGCGACGGCCAGCAGGTCGAGGGTTTCGCCGCGCCCCTCATCGTGACTGCCTTCGGACTCACCGACGCCCCGGAAGTTGAAGCGCACGGTCTTGGCGCCCAGTTCTCGCAGGGCGCGTTCGAGGATGGTCACGACCTTGTTGTGCAGGCTGCCGCCATGCAGCGGATGCGGATGGCAGATGATCGCCACCACGTTGCGCTTGCTGTCCGTCTCGGGGACATCCACGACCAGTTCGATCCGCCCGGCAGGTCCGGGCAGATGCAGGGTCTGGGCTGCATTCGGGAAGGGTTCGACTTTGCTCATGTGAAAGCGCTCGGCGAGCGCAGAGTGTAACCGAGCCGGCCGATACTCCGATCGTGCCGATTCGGTTCTGTGCGGTCGGTGGTGATCAGTCCCGGTCGGTCGGCTCGGACAGTCGGAAGTCGAGCACCAAGGGGTTGTGATCGGAGCCGCCCCAGGGACTTGCCTGATTGGCATTTTCGCCGACGTTAGCCCCATGTTGATAGGCGAAGAACGCATTTTCCTCGGCATTCGCCGCCCACACCAGGGCCTGGCCAAGCCGTGCGGCGAGCGCCTCGCTGGCCAGTGCATGATCGAGGCTGCCGGCGGCACCGGCGTAGACATAGCTGCTGCCCAGGTCCGGGTCATCCAGCAGCGGCCGCCACCCGCGCTCGGTCAGGGTGGTGATCGGGTCTTCGCGGCGATAGGCGTTTAGATCGCCGACGATCAATACATGATCGCTGCCTGATCTAGTCGGATCACCATCCAACCAGGTTGCCAGGCGGTGCGCCGC
>DIHI01000024.1:16010-20454 GCA_002420085.1 Lysobacterales bacterium UBA5700
TCCGGCCCGGCCCGATCGCAGCCGCCCTTGGACTTGAAGTGGTTGACCACGACCGTGAACGCTGGACCGTTGCCCGTGCGGAAGGTCTGCGCCAGGGGTGCCCGGCTGCCGGTCGCGAAGGGTCCATCGGTCAGGGTTGCAGGGGCACCCAGGGCCTCAGCCTGGTCGGCGCGATGGATCAGGGCAACCCGGATGGCATCGGTGCCGGGACCGTCGCCGGCATCGACAACGCGCCAGTCGGCACTCGGCTGGGCTGCCCGCAGGGCCGCGACGAACTGGGCCAGGGCCGAATCCGGCCCGAAACCATCGTTTTCGATTTCCATCAGAGCAACGATGTCGGCGTCGAGCAGCCGCACCTGCTCGACCAGCTTGGCCTGCTGGCGCTGATACTGGTCGTGACGCGCCGCGCCGCGCTCGGTCGGAAAGCCGCCGCCGCGACCGTCACCGTTGAACAGATTCAGGACATTCAGTGCCACGACCCGCAGGACACCCGGCTGACGCTGCGGCGGCGCCGGCCGTTCGGCCTGTCGGACATCGGCCGGCGGATCGGTCAATTGCAGCCGGTAGCGGCCATGCCGGTGGTCGAGCAACCCTTCGACGCCGGCCAGCGTGGTGCCGATCCGCCAGGGGGCCGAGGCGTTCGGCTGGTCGGCCAGATACCAGATTCGTTCCGGATCACGCCGATCGCGGCCATCATCGAGAATCAACATTCGACGGGCGTTGTCGGCAGCGAGACGGGCCGCTTCCGGGCCCGGTGCAACCCGATCGGTCGGCTGCTGCGGCAGCTCGCCGAAGGCGACGGTCAGGGCACCGAAGGTCTTCAATTCGTAATGGCTGGCCACGACCAGCGGCCCCGGCAGGCGCAGGCGCATGCCTTCCAGCGCTTCCCACTGGCCGGGCTCGGCCGGCGGCTCGCTGACCTCATGAGTCGGCACGCGATCCTTGCCGATCACCTGCCATTCGACATCGACCAGGGCGGTCAAACTGGCCGGCGCGTCGCCCAGTTCATCGACCCGACCGCGCAGGGCGAGCAGATCGCCGCGCTTCGGCATCGGCCCATCGTCGCGTGTCCAGCGGACGAACAGGCCCTCGGCGGTCGCCGGATCACCATCATCCTCCCCGCTCGGACTGGCCACGAAGAACCCGCCCAGGCCGCCGAAATTGCCGCTCACCACGCCACGGGTCTGGTGTGTCTGGCCCAGCAGCGGGCTTCGTTCACCGGCGCCCTGGATCGCCGCGATGGTCACGACCGCCCCAGTCTCGCCGGCCGAGGTCTGACCGGGCGAGACCTGACCGGACGGGCCTTCGGCACAGGCGGCCAGCAGTGCCGACAGGGTCAGGACGCCAGATCGGATCGGCCAGGTCATGTTCGCGATGCGATCGGGGCGGGGGTGGGGATGATCGACGGGAAGGCCGGTGTCCGGACTTACTTCAGATTGTCGATCATCCAATCGACAGTGGCAGCGACCTGCTCGTCGTTCAGGGCCGGATTGCCGCCCCGTGCCGGCATCAGCCCGGCCGCACCCTGATAGCCCTCGATGGCGTGCTTGACCAGGGTGTCGCGCCCCTGGGCCAGGCGCCCGGACCAGTTCGCACGGTCCAGGGTCGGCGCACCGCCGGCGCCCGAGGTGTGGCAGGCACCGCACAGGCTTTCGTAGATCATCCCACCGTCCAGACTGCCGCCGTAGGCGACCTGGGTGGCGGCAGCAGCGGCAGCGGCTTCGGCGGCCGCAGCCATCGCGGCGGCACCGGTCTCGCCGGCATAGACCGCCGCGAGCGGCTGGATGCGGGCATCGATCAGCGCCTCTCGGGTCGTATCGTCGTCCAGGGTCAGGCGGTTGTGGATGATGACCGCAAAGACGATCAGCACGATCGTCAGCAGGACCAGGCCGAGGATGATTTGCGAAAAATGCTTGAGAAAGGTGATGTCGTGGCGATTCATTTAACACCCGGTTGACGAGGGGCCTGTGGTCAGGCCGGTTCGGCGAACGACGCTGCGCCGTGGCGGGAGCCACGACCCGCGCCGCCTCCCTGTACCGGCCTGCCGGTCCGGATCGGCGCAAGAGCGCAAGTATAGCCCGGAGCACCCGATCGACGAAAACGCCGACCCCGAATCGGGAGTTTTTCCTACCCTCACATGAGGAAAAATCCTACCCCCTGGCGGGCATTCTGCCGATGCCGCAGGCACTTTGTGACGTTAGTCTGTTCCTGACGGTGAGAGTACGACCTGCTTGGCGACCAGCCAACCTGCCCTCCGCCACCGTCGAATCGGGGGAACCTCCCCTACGCACCACGGATGGTGCATCCCCTCCCCCGCCCCCAGCGCACCGGACCACCACCCCTCGGTGGTCCGGTGTCGCCCATTGCAGCCCACCGACCGCAAGATCCCGAACGCCAGCGCCGACACTGTCGGTTGCGGCAGGCATCACACTCGCCGACCGGAGCGGAACGGCGGCGGCCACGCGATTGCCGTCTGGCTCGACGGTGTCTCGACCGCCCGACGGTTGACCTTCTCGCCGACGACCGTCATGGTGGTTCGACATGGCCGCGCGGATCGGCTCGATGCCCGACCTCCACGCGCCAACCTGACGACCCATCGATCGGAGACAGGGACATGAAGGCAGGCAAGCTCATCGGTCCAATCCTGGCCCTGACGGCCATCGCAGCGGCGGGCTATCTGCTCTGGCGCGAATACCGGCAACCGGCGGCCGTGAACACGCCCCCGCCGGTCGTGGTCAGCGAACCGGAGCCGCCTTCCCAGCCGCAGTATCCGGTTCCCGTGCCGGATGCCACCGGTGAGTCGGAACCACCGTTGCCGGCGCTGGCCGACAGCGATGGTGAGGCCGCCGACAGCCTGGCCGCCCTGCTCGGTCGTGACCGCCTGCCGGACCTGTTGCTCTCCGAACATCTGATCGAGCGGATCGTGCTGACCGTGGACACCCTGCCGACCCGGCGCGTACCCGTGCGTGCCTGGCCGCTGCAACCAGCGGCCGGTCGCTTGGCGATCAGCACCGGTCCGACCGGAGAAATCCTGCTCGATCCGGCCAACCATCGTCGCTACGATGCCTACATCGCCCTGCTCGATGGCCTCGATCTCGACCGCCTGGTCGATCGCTATCGGCGTGCCTATCCGCTGTTCCAGCAGGCGTATCGCGAACTTGGCTATCCCGAGGGTCACTTCAACGACCGCCTGATCGCAGTCATCGATCACCTGATGGCGGCTCCGGAGCCAGGACCGCCGATCGTTCTGGTTCCTGAGAAGGGCGGCTACCGCTATGCCGACCCGGAGCTTGCCAGCCGCTCGGCCGGTCACGCGCTGATGATCCGGATCGGCCCCGAACACGCCCGCCGGATCAAGACGGTCCTGACCGCGATCCGTGCTCGACTGGTAGCGCTGGCATCCGACCCGGCGATCACGGCCCCGGCGACGCAGGCACCGGACGATGTCGGAACGGACGACCTCGGAACGGACGGTGGCGAGTCGAATCAACCAGCCGTACCGGACGGCCCAGCCTCGGATTGACGATGGCCGGTCGCCACCGGCCGGTTTCAGTCGCGGAAGTTCTCGAACTGCACCGGGATGTCCAACTCGGCGGCACGCAGCAGGGCGATCACGGCTTGCAGGTCGTCGCGCTTCTTGCCGGTGACCCGGATCTTCTCGCCGTTGATCTGCGCTTCGACCTTGAGCTTGGCCTGCTTGATCCGGGCGATGATGTCCTTGGCCTGCTTGGACGCGATGCCTTGGGTCAGGGTGATCTTCTGGCGGGCGGCGGCAAGCGTCACTTCCGGCTCGCCGGCATCGGCGGCCCGCAGATCGATGCCACGCGCGACCAGTCGAGCATAGAGGATGTCGCGCATCTGCTGAAGCTGGAAATCGCTCGGCGCGGTCAGCGACACCACCGCCTCGTCGAGTACGAAACTGGCCTCGACATTGCGAAAATCGAAACGGTTGCGCAGTTCGCGGTTGGCCTGATCGACGGCATTGGTCAATTCGTGGCCATCGACCTCGGAAACGATATCGAAAGACGGCATGGCGGGTACTGATCCTGTCGGTTGCGTCGGATGGGATGCGATCGCTCGCCGTGGCTCACGGTTCCGATCGACCGCCCTCGGCGGTGCTGGCCTGCTCCTTTTCCAGTCGGGTGTCGAGCCAGGCCCGTGCCGCATCGGCATAACGCTGGCAGGCGGCACGATCGACCAGCGGATTGCGGTGCTCGGGCGAGCGCGGGCGCTCCAGACGCTCGAACAGACCGCCGAAATCCGGGTGGGCCGGAATCAGGATATCGCACGGCAGCCCGGCCACCCGATCGATGCTGGCACGCAGCAGGTCGGCTGCCCTGCCCCCGTCGGCACTGAAGCGGAAATCGGGCGCCGCGACCGCCGTCAGACTGTCGGCATAGACCAGGTCCAGACAATCGGCCGTGTCGCCGGCATCCTCGCACTC
>DIHI01000024.1:20576-32852 GCA_002420085.1 Lysobacterales bacterium UBA5700
TCGGCGATCACCTGCACCTCGGCGACCGGCGGAAAGCGCGTGGCATCGCCGTAGCCGGCCTGCGGGTCGTCCGGCAGGGCGGCCCCGATCCGCAGACCGGCAGCACCGGCCGGACTGGCCGCGACCCGGGCGCCACTGATCCGCGCCAGTGCGGCAATGCCCCCGGCATGATCGAAATGGGCATGCGAATTGACGATCCAGGCGATGTCAGCCAGCGTAAAGCCGAGGTGCTCGATCGCGGCCGCGATCGGTGCGGCCGACTGTGGCAGGCCACCGTCGATCAGCACCAGACCCTCGCCACTGTCGATCAGCACGGCCGACAGGCCGGCCACACCGACGTACCAACTGCGGCCGTGCAGCTTGAATGGCGCACGTTCGGCATTCCAGGCTGGGCAGGAACCGCATTCGATGGCGATCGTGTCCGGCCCAGGCGCAATCGCGTCGCTGGTCGTGGACACCGACAGCGCCAGCAGGATGGCCGACACCGCGCCAGCGATCGAACCCGCGCGCGGGGCAAGGATTCCGCTCATGCCTCACTCCCCGAGCACGACCCGACCACGGGCCAGCACGAAGCGGATCGACTGGAGCGCCGTCACATCGGCCAGCGGATCGCCGCCGACGGCGATCAGATCGGCCGCCTTGCCGGCCTCGATCGTGCCGATTTCATCGGCCAGTCCGAGCAGGTCGGCCGCCGTCCGAGTCGCCGAGACCAGCGTCTCGCGTGGCGTCAGTCCGCCGTACTGGATCATCAGCGGGAATTCCTCGGCATTGCGGCCGTGGTCGTAGACCCCGGCATCGGTGCCGAATGCGATCGGGATGCCGGCCTCACGCGCCGCCTTGATGTTCTTGCCGGTCGCTTCCAGCCGGATGCGGATCTTCTCCTCGACCACGGGCGTGTAAACGCCGGTGCCGACCCGCTCGCGATAGGCGATGGTCGGCCCGAGGGTCGGCACCAGGTACGAGCCGGCGGCTTTCATCGCCGCGATCGCCGCCGCATCCACGAAGGTTCCGTGCTCGATCGAATCGACCCCGGCGCGGGCTGCCGCCTCGACCCCGCGCGCACCATGGGCATGGGCGGCGACCTTCAGTCCGAGCGCATGCGCGGTCTCGACGATCGCGCTCATCTCGGCATCGGTGAAGTGCGCGCCAAACCCCCGATTCTGCTGCGAAAGCACGCCGCCGGTCGCGGTGAACTTGATGACGTCGGCACCGCCTCGCGACAACGCCCGCACCCGTGCCGCACACTCGGTCGCACCGGTGCAGGCACCGGTCGAAAGCACCTCGGTCACCTCGGGCCGAAAGCCGGTGACATCGGCATGACCACCGATGATCGAAATCGACTTGCCGGCCGCCACCACCCGCGGACCGATCGCCAGACCGGCATCGATCGCATCCCGCACTGCCTGCGCCGACTGGCCCTGGGCACCGAGATCGCGCACCGTGGTGAACCCGGCGCGTACCGTGATAGCCGCATTCTTGAGTCCGACCGCCGTGCTGTATTCCGGCGTCGTCACCGCCGCCTGCCACCAGTGGCCACCGGGATCGCCGGTCAGGTGGACGTGGCTGTCGATCAGGCCCGGCAGCACGGTGGCATCGGCCCCGAACCGGTATTCGTGCAGTGAATCGTCCGGACCGCTCGGCACCTCGGCATCGACCGCCAGCACCTCGGCCACCCGGCCATCACGCACCACGATCAGTGCCGGACCCGGCTCACCGCGGGCGGCATCCAGCAAGGCCCGCTCGGCGCGGATCGCGATCACCTCGGCGGCGTGCGCCGATCCTGACACACCCCAGACCGTCAGGACTCCGGTCAGCAGACATCCACGCACCATGACGACACCTCGTTACCGATCAGCCGGCAGACTACCAGATCGGCCAGCCCGGCCGCAGTCGCTCAGCCGTGGGTCGCCGCCATCAGCCGAGCCAGACGCTGCACCAGATCCGGGTGGCTGACCGGAGCGTCGAGCAGGAAGACGCGCACGCCGTGGTGCGGCACTTCGACCGCCAGCACACCGCCGTCGCTCACGCTGATCCGCTCGCCGTCGAAGGCCGAGCGCCATTCGCCCGGTTGGAGGGCGTCGCGAATCTCGAAGCGGGTGGCGCTGTCGCCCTTGTTGAGCAGCACCAGGGCAATCTGGTGGCGGTCGCCGTGCTGGAAAACGCGGTAGAACGCAGCGCGTTCGCCAGCCAGTTCCAGGGTGACCTGGAGGCCCTTCTGCAAGGCGATCGACTCGGCACGGACCTGGGCGATCCGAGTGAGGTGCTGGCGAATCGGATGTGCGCGGGCGGCGGCGATGCTTTCGCTGCCGAAGTAGTTGCGATTGCCGGCGTGCTCGGCCCGGCCGCGCATGAAGCCCATTTCCGAGCCGTAATAGATGACCGGTATGCCACGCGCGGTGAACAGCCAGTTGTGGGCGTCGATGAAGCCCTCGTCGCGGGCGTTCATGCGCGGCATGTCGTGGTTGTCGTAGAAGGTGGTCAGTTCGTAGACGTTGCGGTACGGGCCACCGTCGAGATAGAGCGCCGGGGCCAGCCGCTCGAAGCCGACGCCCTGGGCGAACACTTCATCGAGCGCCTGCTTGAGCGGGAAATCGAGCACGCTCACTCCGCCGTTCTCGGGAAGGGTATGCGCGGCGATCGCCTCGGCTTCGTAGGCGAAGGCTTCGCCGAACATGAAGAAACCGGGGTGCTCGGCGCGCACGCGGTCGGCCACCTGTTTCCAGAAATCATGCGGGGCGTGGCGGATGGTGTCGATACGGAAGGCATCGGCGCCCAGATCGATCCAGCGCAGGTAGGCGCTGACCAGGTAATCGACCACGGCCGGGTTGCTGGTGTCGAAGTCGCCAAGTTGGGCCAGATCGGGTTTCGGGTTGTAGAAGGCATGCAGCGGATGTGTGCTTGGAGCGAGGGCGCTCGGATGCAGGTTCTCGTGGTCGGCCAGCAGGCGGCCGTCAGCGGCGAACACCTGGCCGAAGCCCGGCTGCCGCAGGGGCATCGACCAGGCCGGTGAACCGTGGTTGCCAACGATGTCGAGCACGGTCTTCAGGCCCTTGCCGCGCAGTCCGGCAGTGAGTTCGGCAAAGCCCAGACCCTCGCTGATCAGGTGCTCGTCCTCGCGGTGGAAGTTGACTCCCCAGTAACCGTGGTAGCCGGCCTTGCCGCGATCGGTGAGGAACGACGTGCAGGTGATCGGATCGCCGCCGGTGAACGCCTGGTCCGGATTGTCGGGGATCGGCGTGATCCAGACCGCGCTGAAACCCATTTCGCGGATGTAATCGGCCTGATCGAGCAGGCCACGGAAGTCGCCGCCCAGGTAGCCGATGTTGCCGACCACACCATCGCAGGCCGGCAGCGGGATGTCGAAGCTGGGATGCGCACCGCCCTGGTCGCGCTGATCGTTGCCGGGATCGCCATTGACGAAGCGATCAGTGACCACGAAGTACACCGCTTCGGCGGCAAACGGTTCGAGCGTGCCGTAGTAGTCGCTGCCGGCGGTCTGCGCGGACGGCTCACGAGCCGGTGGTGATGCCGCGTCCGGAGCGCTGCGCTCGCAGCCGGTGAGGATCAGGCTCAGGGCGAGTGCGGTGGTGGTGCGGAGAGCAGTCGCGGACAGGCGCATGGTGGACATCCGTTGCAGGGGCATGGAGGAATCGAGCAACTCAGTGGCTGGCGGCCGGGCTGCCACTGACGAGGGTGGCCGGCTCGTGGACTCGCACCAGCATCAGCGCAGCGATGATCAGGCTGGCACCGCTGATGATCAGGGCGTAGATCGGCTCGTTGTCGAACAGCAGCCGCAGGGCCGGGCCGAGCAGGGTGGCGGCGCAGATCTGCGGGATGACGATGAACATGTTGAAGATGCCCATGTACACACCCATCGATTGCGCCGGCACGAAACTGGCCAGCAGGGCGTAGGGCATCGACAGGATGCTGGCCCAGGCGATTCCGACCAGGGCGAACGAGCCGATCAGATACGCCGGGGCCGGCACGAAGGCCATCGAGATGAAACCCAGCCCGCCCAGGGTCAGCGCGAAGAAATGCACCGCCTTGCGATTGATCGTGTGGCGGGCGGCGTAGACCGCCAGCGCCAGCGCCACCAGCATCGACGACAATCCGTAGTAACCCATGTAGGCGCCGACCAGATCGGCGGCATTCTGGAAGGCGGCATTGGCGGCATCGAACGCCTGCGCCTGTGCCGCTACAGCGAGGTCGAAGCCATTCGGATCGGGCGCCGGTGCTTTGAACACGTGATCGGTCAGGGCCGGCGTGGCCATGCTCCACATGCTGAAGAACGACAGCCAACTGAAGAACTGCACCAGGCCGATGTTGAGCATCTGGCGCGGCATGTGGACGATGTGACTGGCAATATCGGCCAGCAGATTGCCCTGGCGTCGGTCGGCCTGGAACCGGGCCATGTCCTCGGGTGGTGTCTCCCGGGTGGTCAGGACGGTGATCAGAATGCTGATCAGGAACACCATCGCACCGATCGCGAAGGCGATCTTGACCGAGGGCGGCACGACGCCGGGCGCCGCAGTATTGGCGACGCCGAGTTGATTGATGAACCAGGGCAGATTGCTCGCCACCCAGGTGCCGATGCCGATGATCAGGGTCTGCACCACGAAGCCGTAGGAGCGCTGGCTGTCGGGCAGTTTGTCGGCGACCAGGGCGCGGAAGGGCTCCATGCTGATGTTGATCGAGGCATCCAGCACCCACAGCAGGCCGACCGCCATCCACAAGGCCGGTGAATGCGGCATGGCGACCAGGGCCGCCGAGGCCAGCACCGCACCGATCAGGAAATACGGCCGGCGTCGGCCGAGGATCGGATGCCAGGTGCGATCGGACAGATAGCCGATGATCGGCTGGACCAGCAGGCCGGTCAGCGGTGCAGCGATCCACAGCAGCGGCAGCGCGTCCTTCTCGGCGCCCAAGGTCTGGAAAATCCGCGACATGAATCCGCCTTGCAGGGCGAATCCGAACTGGATGCCCAGGAAGCCGAACGACATGTTCCAGATCTGCCAGAACGACAGTGTCGGTTTGACGCGCATCGGGCCTCCCCCGCGTAGTCCAGCGTGCATTGTGTCTGCGGCGAGTGCTGCGCACCAAGGTGTCGGGCGCCGTCTCGGCCTGTTGTGGTCGCCCGATGGTAGGCTGCACCGGCCGGCAGCGACAGTCGCTGCATACGTATTCAGGAAGGCTTCGACACACTGACCAGCGGTCCGAATCGGCGACGCCACCCGCGTCCGCCGGTCGGCCCGGTCCTGTATGCTCCGACTCCCGCACGGAAGGCTGTCCAGCGCATGTCCACGATCGAAAAGATGCTGATCGCGATGACCGTCATCCTGGCGGTCCCCTACCTGGTCTGGCGGGTGGCCGGTCGCGACCGTCTGGCGCCCC
The DNA here is from genome assembly GCA_002420085.1 of Lysobacterales bacterium UBA5700. Taxonomy (GTDB): domain Bacteria; phylum Pseudomonadota; class Gammaproteobacteria; order Xanthomonadales; family Xanthomonadaceae; genus UBA11164. Next base: position 25,968 of record DIHI01000024.1, read on the forward strand.
TGGTGGTGGTCCAGATCGTGGTCGGCATCCTGCTCGGCCCCGGCGTACTGGGCGCGCTCGTACCCGATGCCCACGCTGCCATCTTCACCACCGAAGTGGTCACCTCATTGAATGCCATCGCCGTCTGGGCGGTCATGTTGTTCGTCTGGATTGCCGGCATCGAACTCGACCTGCACGAAGCCTGGGCCAATCGCATCGAAACCGGCATCACCGCCGGTCTGGCCATGGTGGTGCCGATCGCCACCGGAGCCGCTGCCGCCGCCGTGATGCTCTGGCACGATACCGGCTGGCTCGGCACGGCCGGCTCGGACTGGCAGTTCGTCGGTGGCGTGGGCATGGCCTGTGCCGTGACCGCCCTGCCGATCCTCATTCTGTTCATGGAAAAACTCGACCTGCTGCGGCGACCGCTCGGTCAGCGGATTCTTCGCTACGCCAGCCTGGACGATCTCGCGATCTGGGGCGTGCTGGCCCTGATCCTGCTCGACTTCGAGCGAATCGGTCGCCAGGGGCTGTTTCTGGTCGGATTCAGCCTGGCGACCCTGCTGGTGCGCACCGGGTTTCCCCGGTTACCGGAATCGGATCGCTGGTTCGTCGCCCTGATCTGGTTGGCTGTCTGTGGCTTTGCGGCCGACTGGGCTGGCCTGCACTTCATGGTCGGAGCGTTCCTGTCCGGCGTGGTGCTGGACGGTCGCTGGTTCGATCAGGAGCGCATGGACCTGTTGCGCCACCACCTGCTGTTGGTGGTGATGCCGGTGTTCTTCCTGAGCACCGGCCTGCGGACCGAGTGGACCATGGGCGGCTGGCCGGTCATGGCCGCCGCCGCCCTGCTGCTGATCGCCAGCGTGGCCGGCAAGCTGGCCGGCGTCCATTTCGCCGGGCGCTGGCTCGGCTGGCCACGGCACGAAGCGTCGGCGATCGGCTGGCTGCTCCAGACCAAGGCGCTGATCATGATCATCTTCGCCAACATCCTGCTGGATCGGCAGGTGATCGCCAATGAAACGTTCACCGCCCTGCTGCTGGCCGCCGTCGCCAGTACCCTGATCGCGGTGCCGATGGCCAACCGCCATCTGGCTCGATTGAATCCCGACCGGATGATCACAGCGGCGGCGGCGACCCAGGGCCGCGCCTCGGTGTAAGGTTGTCGGCGGTGCAGTGGCCGCGACCGGCACGCGGCACAGCGAATCATGCCTCGCCCTGGGAGTGTTCCGATGACCGACCCTGCTTCGATCCGCGTCGCGCGCCTGACTCGGGCCGCCCCGGCCATCCTGGCCTCGACCGCTCTGGGCCTGCTGCTGAGCGCCTGCACAGCAGCCAGCGATTCGCTCGACGGCGACACGGCCACCGGCACCGGCACGGACAGTCCGGCAGCGACAGCATCGAAACTGCATGTCGCCTCGCCCGACTGGCGCGACCAGATCATCTATTTCGTGATGCTCGATCGTTTCGACGACGGCGATCCCGGCAACAACGACCAGGGCGCCGGTGAATACGATCCCGATGACCATCGCAAGTTCAGTGGTGGTGATCTGCGCGGGGTGACCCGGCGGATCGATTACATTCGCGGCCTCGGCGCCACCGCCGTGTGGATCACCCCACCGGTATCCAACCAGTGGCTGGACGAGCGGGTCGGCTACGGCGGCTATCACGGCTACTGGGCCGAGCACTTCATGAAGGTTGATCCGCACTTCGGCACGCTCGATGACTATCGCGCCCTGTCCTCGGCCCTGCATGATCAGGGCATGTACCTGATCCAGGATGTGGTGGTGAACCACACCGGCAACTTCTTTTCCTACGATCACACCTGGCGCGCCGACGATCCGACCCAGGGCTACAGCCGCAACCCGGCCTCGCGGCCGGTCGCCGCACCCAGCCAATGGCCGTTCTCGCTGAACGATCCACGCATCCCCGAACACCGCGAAGCAGCGGTCTATCACTGGACCCCGACCGTTTCCGATTTCGGCGACCACTGGCAGGAACAGAACGGACAACTGGCCGACCTCGATGATCTCAATACGGAAAGCCCCCTGGTGCGCCGAGCACTGCGCGAGAGCTACGGCTACTGGATTCGCGAAGTGGGTGTCGACGCCTTCCGCATCGATACGGCCTACCATGTGCCGGCCGAATACTTCCGCGACTTTCTCGACGCCGACGATCCCGAGTTCCCCGGCATCCGCGAGGTCGCCCGGCAGACCGGACGCAGCGACTTCCTGGCCTTCGGCGAGGGCTTCGGTGTCGATAAAGCCTACGACGATCGCCTGACCCGCAAGCTCGACAGCTACCTTCGTGATGGCGACGGTCAGCCCTTGCTGCCCTCGATGATCAACTTCCCGCTGTATGGCAGCCTGGGCGATGTGTTTGCGCGGGGCCGCCCGAGTGCCGAACTGGGCGATCGCATCCGCACGATGATGCGTGTGCATGCCGACCCTCACCGCATGCCGAGCTTCATTGACAACCACGATGTCGATCGCTTCCTCGCCGGCGGCAGCCAGGCCGGTCTCCGGCAGGCATTGCTGGCGATCCTGACCTTGCCTGGCATCCCGACGCTGTACTACGGCACCGAGCAGGGCTTCAGTGAACCGCGCAAGGCGATGTTCGCCGGAGGCCATGGCGCCGGTGGTCGCGATCATTTCGATAGCCAGTCCCCGCTGTACCGCTTCCTGCGCGCCGCCATCGCACTGCGGCGCGGCAACCCCGTGTTCTCTCGCGGCACCCCCGAGGTGCTGCACGAGAATCCCGCTGCCGCCGGTGCCCTGGCCTATCGCATGCAGCATCAGGATCAAACCGCCCTGGTGGTGTTCAACAGCGCCGATGCCGACACCCTGCTGGCCAACCTCGACACCGGCCTGCCGAGCGGCACCCGGCTGCGGCCGGTGTTCAGTCTGCACGATGAAACCGAAGCGCAGACGGTCGGCGCGGACGGCCTGCTCAGTCTGCGTCTGCCGGCACGAGCCGGTCTGGTGTGGTTGGTCGATGATCAACCGGCCGCGCCACCCGAACCCGCAGCACGACTGACCCTCGACACCATCGGCGACCAACCGGCGCCGGGCACCAAGCCCAGGCAGTTCGATGGCGACTTCACGGTCAGCGGTCGCGCCGAGGGTCTCGACCAATTTCGCCTGGTGGTCGATGGCGATCTCGACCACGCCCAGACGATCCATCCCGATGCCGATGGCCGTTGGCAGGCGCGCATCGATACCGCCAGCATGATCGACCCGCAGGTCAATCACAGCATCGTGGCCTGGGCCGACAGCGGTGTCACCTCACCGACCCGGCACTTCAAGGTCGCCCGCGACTGGCAGCGTCTGGCCGACGTGGCCGATCCGGTCGGCGATGATACCGGCCCGAGCGGCCGCTACCGCTACCCCGATGACCCGACCTGGAGCGATGCCCGGCACATGGACATCCACCACATCCGGGTCGAAGCGGCCGGTGGCGCACTGCGGTTGGACGTCACACTCGATGCCATCAGCACCATCTGGAACCCGAGCAACGGCTTCGACCACGTCGCCCTGACCCTGTTCATCGAACTGCCCGGACGCGACCACGGAACGTCGGTGATGCCCTTGCAGAATGCCGAACTGCCCGATGGCATGCGCTGGCACTATCGCCTGCGTGCCGGCGGCTGGAGCAATGCACTGTTCCGTGCCGAAGGTGCCAGTGCCGACCATGAAGGCACACCGCATGCACCCGGCGCCCGCATCGAGGTCGATCGCGACCAACGACGCATCCGCTTCACCTTCCCCGCTGCCGCGCTCGGCCGACCGGAAGCCCTGTCCGGCGCTCGACTGTACCTGACCACCTGGGACTACGACGGCCGCTATCGTCCCCTGCTGCCCGACGGCGATGCCTATGCCTTCGGCGGCGGTGACGGCGCACGCGATCCCCTGATCATGGATGACAGTGGCGTGATCGTCTTGCCGTGATCGACCCACAGGACGCTTGGCCTCAGGCGGACAGGCCCCTCAGTCGTCTCACTCGCCAGACGACGATTGCGCGGATTTGATCGCCCTCATGCCACCGAAAACGCGACACCCTCGTGTACGGCACAGCGCTTGCAACGGCGAGCCGAGGTCGATGTTCATCAGTTGAAGAATCACGCATACTGACGACGCGCCCACCCCTCCTCATCGTGCCATTTGTTGCATGGAATGGCACGACTGACCGTAATGGACACGAGAGTGCATGGACAATCATCGACACCCCATGACCAAGCTCAGGCTGGGCGCCGAGCTGCTGCCATCCGCCGAAGTCGGATTGGTGAGAGCCTTGGTACAACTGGCTGCCGCCAACGGGAATGCTGATCTTCACTGGGTGTTCGTTGACGCACCGCCTTACGACGCATTGATCACCGATTCCAGTGTCGATCCGAGCATCGTGCAGGGTCGGGCGTCGGCCATCCTCGTGGTCGGCGGACAACATCAGGCTCCGGGCCGCGACAGGCTGCAACGCCCGATAACCGGAGAACAACTGGAACGCTGGCTCCTGGCTCAGCAAGCCGCTCGACCGATCGAGTGTGCTGCACCCGACATCGCTGCTGCGCAATCGAACGCCGCCGAACCGCCGTGGCTGGATGGCCCCGACTCCGCGCGTCCGATGATCGAACCCGATGCCGGAGACGGGATCGCTTACCGCCTCGTGCGTTGGCCACCCAATGTCATGCTGCAAAACGACCGGGGGCGTGTGCGCATGGCGACCCTCATGTCGCGCCGTCCCTTGCGCCTGAGCGAACTGGCCCACATCACCGAGCAGCCGGTGGAGCACTGTCTGAAATTCGTGCAGTCGCTGCGCAGTCTTGGACTTCTGGAGGTTATCGCAGTGTCACATCCGTCTGCTTCCGCCGTTGCCGAAGCACCCATCGACCCCCAGCGGGCGAATCGCTGGAATCTGGTTCGCAGCATCCGCTCCCGCCTTGGACTCACGGCTTCGGAATGAGTACGGAATACAAGATCCTGTTCACCGGCACCATGGGTGCAGGCAAGACCACCGCCATCGCCACCGTCAGTGAGATACCACCGCTGGTGACCGATGTGCGCAACTCCGATGCCTCGATCGCCAAAGCCGAGACGACGGTCGGCCTGGACTTCGGGCAGATCAGTCTGGACGGTGGCCACCGAGTGCGCCTGTTCGGCACACCGGGCCAGGTCCGCTTCGATTTTCTGTGGAAGATACTGGTCCGCAACGCGCTGGGTCTGATCATCCTTGCCGACAACTCACGCCCGGACCCGCTGGCCGATCTGACAACCTACCTCGACGGCTTCGCGGAAGAACTCGATCGCGTGCCCTGCGCCATCGGTGTCGGTCGCATGGAAGGCCATCCCTCACCAGATATCGACGCCTATGCCGATATGTTGGCTGCCAAGGGCCGCATGTTTCCGGTGATTCCGGTCGATGTCCGCCGACGCGACGATGTGCTACTCCTGATCGATACACTGCTGGCCCAGATCGAGGCCGGCCTGATGGACGAACTGCCGAGATGATCGATTCCCCCATGAACAGCGCTCAGATCACCCGACTCGCCACCACTGCGGTGGCGGTCGCCCAACGCGAAGCGGAGTGCATCCTGCAAGAAGTGGACGGCGTGCATGCCGTCGTGATTGCCACCGCCGATGGCTTCGAGATCGCGGCCGCGCAGGTCCGACCGGTCGATGTTGCACGCATCGCTGCCTTGGCCAGCTCGATCGCAGCGATCGGTGAAGTCGTCTCGGCAGAAGCGGGCTTGGGGCGTCATCGGAGTCTGCTGGTCGATACCGCAGATGGCTTTGCCGTGGTCCACAACGTGCAACGCAGTGACATCAACCTGGTCATCAATGCGATCGCAAGCGCAGACGCACTGATCGGTCGTGTCAACCACCGCACCGCTGAAGCCGCTCGGCGACTTGCCGAGTCCTGATTCGATGCAGCAGGCAGGAGTCGCTCACTATTTGCGCGCGATGGCCGATATGACTGGCATCGATACCTGTGCCCTTGTCGATGTAGAAACCGGCATGGCCTGGCATGTCGCCGGACGCCTGCCGCAACAGGACGTACTGGTCGAAGCAGCAACCGACTACTGGCGGATGTACCTGCGCAGCCGGAGCGTACCGAAACCCTACGGCGAGCTGCGAGCCCACATCATGCTGTATGCACAGGGCCGCATGACCATCGCCCCGTGCGGTGATGGCACGGTGCTGGTGTGCTTCTCGCAGGACGCACAGCCGATCGACTGGTCAGCCTGGATGCAACAGGCTCGTGTATTGCAATCGCATCTGATGCAGGCTCGTTCGCATGGCACATAGGCAACACACCTGGTCATCGGACGACCTGCCGGTGCAGGCGGGGGTCATCGGGGCTCTGAAGGCGCGGTACGGCTCCACCCGGCGTAACGGACACCGCCACCACGCACGGACGCGATATTGAAGAACGGCCAGGGGCGCATCGGTTTCGTGCGTGCGATGCCGCCCTTCACATGACACGCACACACGACAACCTTTCAAGGACTACCGACGTGGCAACCATCAAACAAACACTCGACGAACTCTTGACCGCCGACGGCGCCCTGTGCGCGGCCATCGTTGACAGCAACAGTGGCATGATGCTGGGATCGGCCGGCTCCGGCGTAGACTTGGAAGTCGCCGCCGCTGGCAACACCGAAGTGATGCGCGCCAAGATGAAGGTCATGCGCGCCCTTGGCCTGAATGACGTGATCGAAGACATTCTGATCACCCTGGGCAAGCAGTACCACATCATCCGCCCGTCATCGCGCAAGGAAGGAGTGTTCATCTACTACGTGCTCGACAAGGCCCGTTCCAACCTGGCCATGGCGCGACGCAAGGCGCAGGACGTGGACAAGGATCTCTCGTTCTGACGACCCGCACCTGCGGATCGTGCAGCACGACACGCACACCC
>DIHI01000024.1:32987-35099 GCA_002420085.1 Lysobacterales bacterium UBA5700
CAGCCTGCTCCGTAACAGCCTGTTCCGTGACGCAGAGGGGTACTGCACACGGACCTTCGGCGCAAGGGGCGCGGCAAACCGTCACCCATGGTCTCGGTGGCAAGTGCCACCGGGACGTCCGGCGTGCGACCGAACTTCGGCCAGGAATCCTTCCTGGCGGCCCACGCTGACCCGCCATCAATCCTGCCAATCCTGGCGCTCGGCGTCCTGGTCGTGCCATTGGGCGTCGTGCTCGTAGTCGTCCGCTAGCGCGTCGAGGGCCTGTGCGGTGAACGGGTGCTCGCGCTCCACCGCCCGCGCCCAGGTGCGGTAGCTGGTCGCGAGTTGCCGCTCCTGGGCGCCGCCGTCGCCCGGCCTGCGGGTCGTCGCTCCACGCCGATTCAGTTTGCCGACGCAGAACCCGTTGCTCATGGCTTGGCTGCGGAAATGGTCGAGCGCCGCGCGCACCGCCTCGGCCGGCCAGTGGCCATCCGCGCCCGTCGGTGCGGCCGACAGAAGCCGGCCGATCTGGCCGTCGGCGGCCTCGGCACGCCCCGCCGCGCCCGCCAGTTCGCGGACCTCGGCGATCCATGCCCTGAGCGCCTCGGCATCGAGTGTGCCGTCGTCGCGGGTGCCGGGCAGGCGATCGGCCTGCCGCAACAGCTCGAACGCCTGCTCCGCTCGCATGCGTGCCTGATCGGCCTCCTCGGGCACGGGCTCAGGCTCTGGCTCGCTCTCCCCGCCGCGCGATTTGAACACGGCCTTGAGCATCTGGACGAACAGGGCCGGCTGCTCGGACAGCGCCTTGGGCAGCAGTTTCACCGGCCGAGACGAGTGGGTCAGCGCCCGCAACCAGATCCATTCGAGCTGACCCAGGGTCTGCGCATCGATGTCGTCGCGCTGGTCGAGAATCGTGAATACGGCGGCGACATCGTGCGCACTGGGGAGGGGGTCGTCCGCCCCGGGTGTCGTGGTCGGTGCCGCTGCCGCGCGCAACAGTTCCACCAGGAGTCGTGTGGGTACTTCCGCTTGATCGGCATTGGTCGCCAGGTCCAGCGCGGACACGGCGCGTCCGACACGCAGCAACTGGCTGATGGCGAAGGCGACTTCCTGACTGTCCCGATCAAGCCAGAACACCGGAATCGTCCGCCAATAACCCGCCTCGATGTCGGGTCCGGCTGCGGCGGCCTGATCCCAGACCCAGCGCTCCATTGGCAGGGCGCGCAGCACGGTGAGCAGGGCGGTGTCACCCCAGCCTTCGGTGCGGGCGCGGGCGATCAGGGCCAGCGCCCACGACGCCTGGTATTCGCGAAACGCCGCGACGATCAGGCCATGCGCCAGTCCTCGCTCGCCCTCGTGGTCGCTGCGCGCGGCGGTTTCGATCAGTTCCTCCAACGCCTGGCCACGCAGACCGCCCTCGAATACGGCGGCACCAAGGAACCTAGGCGAGGCCAAGCGCCGCGCCAGCGCCCGCACGCCGACCGCGCCACATTCGGCATGCAGCGCTTTCGCCGCCTCGGCGCGCGCGGTCGCGACCGCCCGCTGTTCGGCCTGCCAGCCCTCCTCGGCGAGGGCCGGCAGTTTGACGTGCGGCTCGAACAGCCAAGCATCCCGCACCAGCGGATCGGCGGGCATCAGACGCTCGTACACGGTGTGCAGGCGGTCCAGCACTTCGGCCGGCAGGGCCCAGTCGGCCGCGCGGTGTCTGCGATGTAGGTGCAAAAAGTGGCGTAGCCGCTGGCGCAGCCGATCGCGATCCGTGGCATCGACGATCTGCGGTTCGGCGTGCTCCAGCGCGGTCAACGCGGCCTCGGGGCCGGGTACCAGGGTCGCTAGTTGATCAAGCACATCACCCCAGCGCGCCGCATTCAGACCAACATCGGTGAGCAGGCGTTCGCTGATCGCGGTCGCACCCCGATGAACCAATCCATAGGTGACCACCTCGGGTGCTGTGCAACTGAAATCGCGCCAACGCGGCTGCGGAGCGCGGATCACCGTGCCATAGCCCGTCGGGAGAATCTTCAGCATCAGCTTCCAGGCCGTCTCCGGGTGCTGTGTGCGCAAGGCATCCAGCACGTCCAGCCGCTGGGCCAGGGTGGCGTGGGTCTGCGGGCACCACAGCAAATGGATGGA
>DIHI01000024.1:35316-37645 GCA_002420085.1 Lysobacterales bacterium UBA5700
ACAGGCCATTGTCAGCCAGCTCGAACAGCACCCGGATCGGTGGGTCGGCCTGGTCGAGGCTGGCCTCGACCGCATCCAGGAAGCGGCGCGGCGCGGCTTCCGCCAGCAAGCGGAAATCGCGCGCCAGCGACCACCAGCGCGCACGGTCGGCGTCGCGCAACAGCCGGGCGACGATGGCCTCGGCGCGATCACCGGCCCTGCTGGCCGCCCTGATCCGATCACCCCACAGCGCCATCAGAATCAACACCTCGCCGATCCCGTGTCGCAACAGGTCCGAGTACTCGGGAGACAGCCCGTGGACCGGCGCCAACCAGCGCTCATTCGGGGCCAGCGCGTAGCGTGGATCGGTGGCGCCCAGCACGGCCACGGCGACGTCCCCGAAGCGGTCCAGGTCGGCATCGGTGAGTCTGTCGGCCAGCCGGAACCAGGCATCCGAGGGTGAGGCCACGCGCCAGGTCGAACCGACCTTGCGCAGGGGCTGGTCGAGGTCACCGACCAGGGGTGCCAGATCGGCGGTCAACTGTTCATAGGGCTGATTGGCCAGTTCGGCCAGCCGGGCGCGGTCGCCTTCGCGGCGTTCATCCCAGCCACCGGCCAGCAGGGCGGCCAACAGGGCACGGGTCGGGGTGGCTTGCGCCCACGCCGGTGCGCGGCCGGGGGCGGCGGTGATCAGCCGGCGGAGCACGGCCAGATTGCGGGCGCAGTCACGGGCATGGCGCTCGGCCACGGGCTCGGCGATGCCGGCGTCGATCAGGGCCGTGGCGATGCCTGCACGTGTGGGTCGCGCCAATCGACGGGCTTCACCTCCGGCGACCGGCCGGTCGTCGTAGGCATTCAGCACGTGGTGACCGCCTTGGACCAGACGCGCTGCGAGTCCAGGCTCGGGTTCGGTCAGCACTACGATCAGCGGGGTCAAGGATTCTGCCAGGGTCCGGGCGGCGCTGGCGGTGGTAGCGACCAGGCAGCGGGCGCGCACCTCGTCCGCGCGCTCGGGCGGCAGGATGGACAGCACGGCATGGAAGAATGCCAGCACTTCCTCGGTGGTGGTGGCCTGAAGCGAGAGTACCGCTGGCCTGCCCTCAAGCCAGCGCTGGACCTCCGCCGCATCCGGGTCGCGATCGCAGCGCGCCAGGGCCGGGGTGAGCGCCGGCCGGGTCGCCTGCGACCATTCCTGCCAGACTGTTTCCAACTCCAGTGTGCCCTCGGGTCGCGTGCCGAGCCGGCTGGCCAACCACTGGCCGACCGCCGGTGCCTGTTCAATCCAATGGACCAGATCATCGGCATCGTAGGCACGCACCTCGCGCCAAAGGCCCTCCTGGCGACGTGCCTGAACCCACCGGTCCTTGTCCGGCCAGCGGAGTGGCGTGACGAAGATGAAGCTGGCATCGGCCGGATCGAGCGGCGTCGGCGCCGCCGTGCGTTTGCGATAGTCCTCGTCGGCCTTGCCGGCGATGCGTTTGCGCTGCGTGCTGACTTCCCAGCCGGCCTGACCCTGCGGCACGTATTCACTGGCCGACCCGGTTTCGGTCCAGCCATCCCAGCCAGGCTGGTTGATGCTCTCCTCGGACGGGAAGCGCAGCCGCACCGGCGCCCCGTGAGTGGCCCGGATCAGGTCGGACAGCAGGCGCGGCAGGCTGCCATCGGCCTCATGGCGGCCAGCCCAGTCATCCAGTTCCCGGGCGCTGACCCAGCGAATCGGCCGGCGCGCTGGCTCCTTCGCCCGCGCCGGGGCGGTTGCCGCCGGGTCGGCCGGATCGGCCGGGCCTGCCGAATCACCCGCCACCCTCTCCACCCCGGCGGGGCGGAAGCGAATACCGGCGGCGTGCAATGCCTTCCGTATCGCCTGGGCCTTGCTCGCGACCGGCGTGCGCTTGCCGCGCTCGAAATCGGCCACCGTCGAGGTGGCGACACCGGCGGCCTCGGCCAATGCCTTTTGCGACCAGCCAAGCAAGCCCCGTGCCGCGCGCACCAGCGCGGGTGTCAGGGAGGGAGAGGGCGGGGTTCGCGCCATGGTCATATGAAATATATGACTTCGTGAGACGGATTTCCATGGCTTCGATGGCGTGCTGGGTCGCTACGTTCGGAAATTCGTTCGATGACATCTCGTTGTACGCATCCGCGCTTGGATCTGCGTACATATTCGCTGTGTTATTTTTTGCATACATGTTTATCATATTTGCATGCAAATCCATACGGATTATTTGCAACCGTGAGAGATCGTGCTGCGAATATCACCAACACCACCATGACTGAAGACGCCGCCAACTACCGCCATCGCGTCCTGGACATCGTTCGTGCGCGCGGCATCGCGCGCGCGCGCGATGTCATC
>DIHI01000024.1:37718-40324 GCA_002420085.1 Lysobacterales bacterium UBA5700
ATCGCGCGCGCGCGTGATGTCATCGCGGCGGGGGTGCCTCCGGTCTACCTGAAGCGGCTGACCGATGCCGGCGATCTGGTCCGGCTGCAACGTGGGCTGTATCAGGAACCCGAGCGGGTCGGCGAGAACATCGCCCACGACCTGGCGGAAGCCGCCCGACGGGTGCCCAAGGGGGTGATCAGCCTGATCAGTGCGCTGCGCTTCCACGGCCTGACCACGCAACTGCCGAATGCCGTCTGGATGACCCTGCGCCAGGGTGCCCGAACGCCGAAGATGGACACCCTCCGACTGGAAATCGTCCGTGCCACCGACTCGGTGTGGAGCGTCGGCATCGAGCACCACACGATCGAGGGCGTCGCAGTGCCGATCTATGGCGTCGCCAAGACCGTCGCCGATTGCTTCAAGCACCGTCGCCAGGTCGGCGAGGACGTCGCCCTCGAAGCCCTGCGCGACGCCCTGCGCCAAGGCAGGACGACGGCGGGCGAGATCATGCGCCATGCCGCGATCGATCGGGTCGGCACGCGGATCGAACCCTACCTGCGTGCCCTGCAATGACCCGCAAGGCGCCGACCAATATCGCCGCCTCGATCCGCGCCCGCCTGCACAATCACGCCCGCAGCCAGGGTGATGGCTTTCAGCGTGTTCTGACCCGCTACGCGATCGAACGCCTGCTGGTCCGCCTGAGCCGAACCCAGGCGACGCAAGACTACATCCTCAAGGGCGCCATGCTGTTCGCCACCTGGCCGACCCAGGCCCATCGTCCGACCATCGATCTCGATTTGCTCGGCCAGGGCGATCCCCACTCGACCGCCATCCAGAATGTGTTCGAGGCCATTTTCCAGGTCGATGTGCCCGAGGATGGCATCGCCTTCGATCGCAGCACCCTGCGGGTCGAGTCGGTACGTGAGGAGGCGCAGTACCAGGGCGTCCGGCTGACCGTGAATGCCGTTCTGGGGGCGGCGAGAATCCCGGTCCAGGTCGATATCGGCTTCGGCGACCATGTTCATCCGCGTCCGACCCGAGCGGTGTTCCCACCCCTGTTGCCGGATCTTCCGGAAGCACGGCTACTCATGTATCCACCGGAGACGGTCATCGCCGAGAAGTTCGAGGCGATGCTCCGCTTCGGCCTGAGCAACAGTCGAATCAAGGACTTCTACGACATCTGGCTGACGATCCAGACCTTCGACCTGCAACTCCCGGACGTGGTCGAGGCGGTGCGCGGCACCCTGCTCCAGCGTCAGACTCCGTTCCCGACCGACAGGCCAGACGGACTCACGGCAGCCTATGTCGCCAGCGTCAATGACATGGGGCTGTGGACTGGTTTTCTGCGGCGAACTCCGCCTACCCTGACGCCACCCGATTTCCCGGAACTGCAAGCGATGCTGCGACGCTTCTTCGCCCCTGTGATCAGCGCACTGCCCGCACCCGAGAGTGCCCACGGCCGCTGGGATCGGCATCGGCGTGCCTGGAGCCGAGACCGAGCCTGACCATGACCATCGCCCCACCCATTCAACCACCCCGCCTGCACTGCGGCGACACCGTCGCCACGGTGTCGTTGTCGTGGGGCGGACCGGCCTGCTTTCCGAAGCGTTATGCGATGGGCAGGCAGGTGCTGGTCGAGCGCTTCGGACTGAACGTGGTGGAGATGCCACATGCGCTGCGCGAGGCGGCATGGCTGCGCGACAACCCGCAGGCGCGGGCCGATGACCTGATGCAGGCGTTTGCCGATCCGTCGATCCGGGCGGTGATCTCGACCATCGGCGGCGAGGATTCGATTCGTCTGCTGCGCTTTCTCGACTTCGATCTGCTGCGAGCGCATCCGACGATCTTTCTCGGTTATTCCGACAGCACGGTCAGCCACTGGGCATTGCACCATGCCGGAATCGTGAGTTTCTACGGCCCGGCGGTGATGGCCGGATTCGCCGAGACCGGCGGGCCGTTTGGCTACAGCATGGCGGCGGTCGAGCGGGTGTTGTTTCATGCTCAACCGGCCGGCGTCATCGCCCCGAGTACCTGCGGCTGGACCGCGCAGCGCGAGAACTGGGCGGCGGCCGCGCCGCATCGGCCGCGCCGGCTGCGTCCAGCCATGCCGTGGCGCTGGTTGCAAGGCGAGGGAGTGGTCGAAGGTCGATTGATCGGCGGGTGTCTGGAAGTGGTCGAGTTTCTGCGCGGCAGCCCGGTCTGGCCATCGTCCGCGCAATGGGATGGCGCGATTCTGTTTCTGGAAACCTCCGAAGAAGCCCCGGCCCCCGCAGTGCTCATGCGTGCGCTGCGCAGCTATGCTGCGATGGGCATCCTGTCGCGGCTGTCGGCGGTGCTGTTCGGACGCCCAGGCGGCGATGTCGATCCGGCGCAGTTCGCCGACTACGATGCCGCGCTGCTGACGGTGATCCGCGACGAGGAAGGGCTGGCCCAGCTACCGATCATCACCGGCATGGACTTCGGCCACACCGATCCGATGTGCGTACTGCCGATCGGCAGCCTGGCCCGCATCGATTGCGACCGCCAGACCGTCGCGCTGATCGAGGCGGCGGTGAGCTGAGGTTGACGGGCGAGTGTTCCCCGCTCATGCGGTGCCCGGCCACTCGCCTGCCACGACCGTGCCG
>DIHI01000024.1:40480-46501 GCA_002420085.1 Lysobacterales bacterium UBA5700
CACCTGAAAACCACCCGAATGATGAAGATGACCCGGCCATGCTGATCCGATCCGGCTATCTCCGCCTGTTGCGACCCCATCAGTGGATCAAGAGCGGCTTCGTGCTGGTCGGTTTCGTGTTCCACCGCGACTGGTTCAATCTGCCGCTGCTCGGCAGTGCGCTGGCGGCGGCGGTGGCGTTTTCGCTGATCGCAAGTGCGGTCTACATCTACAACGATTTCATCGATCGCGAAGGCGATCGGCTGCACCCCGACAAGCAGACCCGGCCGATGGTGACTGGCGACGTGGTGCCATGGCGGGCCCTGAGTCTGGCGGCGGTGCTGGTCGTGCTGGCCCTGTTGCTGGCAGCAACCGTGGCCGGCACGGCGCTGACCGTCATCCTGCTGGCCTATCTGGCGCTGATGCTGGCCTACTGTCACGGCGTCCGGCAGGTGGTGATCCTCGATGTGTTCGTGATTGCCACGGGCTTTCTGCTCAGATTGCTGGCCGGCACCGAGGGCATCGGCATCGCGGCCTCGGGTTGGCTGCTGATCTGCGGCATCTTCCTCGCGCTGTTCCTGGGCTTCGCCAAGCGCCGCGCCGAGTTGCAGGCGGTCAGTGGCGACAGCATGCCCCGCCAGGTGCTCGCCGACTACAGTCCGGCACTGCTCGACAGCCTGATCATGCTCACCGGCAGCGGGGTGATGATCAGCTACAGCCTGTACACGCTCAGTCCCGATACCGTGCAGGCCCATGGCACCGATGCGCTGCTGTACACCGTGCCGGTGGTGATCTATGGGCTGTTCCGTTATCTCTACCTGTTGCACCATCGGGGTCGGGCTCAGGACACCGCCCGCGACCTGCTCAGTGATCGCCATCTGCTGCTCACCGTGGTGCTGTGGCTGGCGCTGGTGATCGCACTGCTCGCCACGCCAACGGGCGCCACCGCATGAACACGCCACGGCAAGCGGACGCGACCGCCCCGCTGACGGTGTCGCATCTGATCGTGCTGTGGCTGGGCGGGCTATTCGCACTACCGACGATCGGCTTCTGGCTGGGCCTGCCGATCGGAGTCTGGCAGGCGCCGCTGGCCACACTGGTGATCCTGTCCATCGCACTGACCATCGGTTTCGACCGGCGGATACTCGGATGGCTGACCCTGCTGGCGGTCAGTCTGCTGTGGGCGCGTTTCAGTCGCGACTTCGCCTGGGATAGCTGGGTCTACCATCAACCGGCGATCATCGCCCTGCTGGAAGGCTGGAATCCCCTGCACGAGCCCTCGGCAGCCACCTGGCTGTCGCGCCCGGAGGCACTGGCACAGCCACATCTGACGTTGATCCCCGAGCGCATCACGCTGCTGCTGACCCACTACGGCAAGGCGACCTGGGTGATGGCCGCCGCCATCGCTGCCGCTGCGGGCGATCTCGACAGCGGCAAGGCGATCAACCTGCTGGCGATATGCGCTTCATTCGGACTGGGGTTGCGCTGCTTCCGGCAGATCGGCCTGAGTCCACGGACATCGATCGGACTGGCAACAGCGGTGGCCTTGCACGCAGTCGGGCTGGCGCAGGTGAATGCCTATTACCAGGATGGCCTGTTCGGCAGCCTGCTGCTGATCGCCGTGTTCAGCGCGCTCGCCTGGCTGAAGCAACGGGCGGCGATCGATCTGATCGTCTTTTTCATCGCCGTGATCCTGGCCGTCAACACCAAGGCATCGGCCTTCCTGTTCTGCGGCGTGCTGGTGCTGTGGATCGCCTGGCAGCAGCGCCACGACGGCCGCGATCGCCTGCGTCGGCCGCTCGCCATCACGGCAGCGGCGGGTGTGGCGCTGCTGGTCCTGTCGATCAACCCGTTCCTGAGCAATACCCTGTCGAACGGGCATCCCTTCCATCCGCTCAATCAACGCAACATCGTCGCCAACCAGATCGCTGCCGATTTTCAGTCGCTGCCGATGCTGGTGCGCTTCCACCGCTCGCTGTTCTCGCGCAGCGAGAACTCGGCCAGCCAACCCCCCACCCTGACCGCACCGTTCAGCGTGCAGGCCAGCGAGTTGACCGTGCTGCGCGAGAGCTACGACACCCGCATATCCGGGTTTGGCCCACTGTTCGGCGAGGCGCTGTACGCCGCCCTGGCTCTGCTGGTCGGCCTGGTGCTGGTGCGCCGAGGGGCGCTCGGTGCGGACGCGCGGCGACTGCTGACGGTGGCCGCCCTGGTGCTGCTGAGCTGTGCCCTGTTCAGCGGTGGCTGGTGGGCACGCTACGTGCCGCATCTGTGGTGCGTGCCGGTGCTGGTGGCGGCAGCCGCGTTGAACAGCGGCCAGCGACTGGCCGGCTGGCTGCTGCTCGCGCTGTTCGGCCTCAATGCGCTGTTGCTGTACGGCGCACGCATGCCGTTCCTGCTGCAAACCTATCCGGCCTACCAGGCCGCCTTTGAATCCCTGACCGAACCTCGATCAGCCGACCCCACCGGCGCGCTGTGGCTGCGACCCAGCAGCCACCGAGCCGCCGCCGCCACACTGGCTTACCGTCTGCATGCCGCTGGCCACACGGTCCGGCTCGCCGATGACCAGGCCCGCTGCGAAACGCCGTTCGCCTACATCGCACTGGGTTGTGAACCACCCGCTTCGCCCGCGTCGATGCGGGATGAGTGATGGGGCGGAGCGCATCGGGTCGCTCCCTCGTGAGCATGACAACACCATTGAGGTGGCGTCGTGACCGAGTGCTGATGCCAGGTCAGGCCGGGCCGGGTCTTACTTCAAGTTTTGCAGATAACGGACCAGTTCCGGCATGCGGGTGCTGGGATTGTCATTTCCTGCATCCTCAGCCGCTGCGTTGGCTCGATCTGCATGCAGCAACGCATCCTGCATCCGTGATTTAAGCCGACTGAACAGGCCAGATATCCCCTTGCTGTAGTCGCGAAGATCAGGGTGATTGCGCATGCGCGAAAGGACATCGGAGTAACGTGGCATCGTTGCGGTCGTGTACTCAAAATGCAGCAACAGCCAATACTCGAAACAGGGCACGGAATGGATGGCAACAAACTCGGCCAACCCTGATTTCTTGTTCCCATCACGACGAACCAGCCGATGCGCCTCGATGCGCTGCAAGGCGTCCATGTAGCCTGCGTGTCCATCCCGATCAAACACACAGAATACTCGGTCGAACAGAGGATCCTGCTCGAAAATGCGAATCGCTTCTGCCACGACCGACTGCGGGGCACTGCCACACTCACCGGTCACCTTCACGTTGGCACCGTTGATCTGAAAATGCCGGATCATCTCGCGCAGATAGTTGGGCTCGGTCTTGCTTCCCTCGCAGACGATCAGAATGTAATCATAGGGTGCGCGCTGGGGTCCACGACGCTGCAACGAGCGGGCATTGCGCGCCCTGGCCATGATCAGACGCGCAACTCGCCAACAAAGGGCAAGGCGCCGTAACGACCTTGCAGGTACCCCCGCTCCAGGTTCTCTTCCTTGCGCGGGCTGAAATCGGTCAGGGGGTAGAGGCGGCTCCGATGGTTCCGATCCTTCTCCATGAACCAGACCTGGTCACGACGGAAAGTGTCGCGATCGAGAATCGAGGTGTCGTGGGTGGAGAAGACCAGTTGCGCGTTGTGTGGGTTGGTCTCGGCAGTGTTGAACAGTCCGACCAGGTGACGCATCAATCGCGGGTGCAGGCTGGTATCCAATTCATCGACAAACAAGACACTGCCGCTGTCAAGCACATCCAGCCACGGCCCTGCCAGCGCAAACAGCTTCTGGGTTCCGCCGGATTCATCGTCGATCCGGAACAGAACACTCCGGCCATCGTCCAGTTGGTGAGCAAATTGGACATCAGGCAGCTCGGCCCCCTCCAATTCCTTGAGGATCAGATCGCGAAACGGCTGGTTATCGGGAACGACCGCCGGGTCGAATTTATGCATGTGAATGCGGACATCGTTGATGCCCAGGTCGGCTGCCTGCATGAATCGGACAATCCGTTGCTTGAACTCAGCGTCACTGAGACAGCGCTCGATTGAGAAACTGGCATCCACTCGCGCATACGGCGTGATCACGGCCAGTGTGTCGCGAAACCACTCGAAGACCGGATGCAGTTGCTGGGCGTTGAGCTGCACAGCGGTGGACAGGAACAGTGCGTTGTCACGGGTCGCCTCCTGCCAGAGTTTCTTCTGACCCTGAAAATTCGGACCGAAGTACCACTTCGCGCCTGCTTCCGTGCGCTCGAACCAGCGCTGTGGTCGGCCTTCCGGGTAGGCCAGCAGCCATTCCGACTCGACCCGCCGGGCAGTCACGGCGAAGCCGTACTGATAGCGCACGCCGGCCTGCACGAAGTTCAGCTCGAACTCGGAGGGGTTGGAGCCCGAAGCGTCGTCGGGACGCATGGCAAACGGCACGACCGGAATCGCATCCCCTTGTTGGTACTTGCTGGCCGAGTCGAGGATGAACTGTTGCGCAAACCGCAGGGCCGCGATGAGATTGCTCTTGCCGGCGGCGTTGGGGCCGTAGATGACCGCACTGCGCAGCAGTTCGGGCGTGTTGGCCGCCTTGGCATCGAAAACATGACTGGCCCGATGCTCGGGACCGGCTCCGGCTACCAGACTGAGCGCCTGCCGCTCATGGATCGAACGGAAGTTGCTGACGCTGAATTCGACCAGCATGATCCCCTACCCAAAGCGATCTGAACCCTGATTTTCACATATATCCGCAAGAAATGGCAAAAAATTGAGGCTCGTGACCGATGGAAGCCGCCTCACCTCCCTACCAGATGCGCAAACCACCATCACGGAAGCCTCACGCGCATCGATTGCGACCGCCAGACCATCGCACGGACCGAGTCAGCGCTAACCTGGGCCTCGATCGCGGCGCCGTTGGACGGGCATGCGTTCAAGAAACCTTTCGCTGTTGGTAGGATGGCGGCGTGAATCGAATCAAGAAGTCCCTGCGCGAGCGCTTGGGGAGTTATCGGACCCGGTATTCCCGGCCCGCGCTGCTGTTCTACGCCGCACTCGGTCTCGGTCTTGCAGCCCTGATGTCCTATATATGGTTGTTCTCCGACGGCGTCCCTGCCCGCGACGCGCTTGTCGTTGCCAAGGGTCAGGTGGCATGGCTGCAGGAGGACACGCGCAGGGTGAGGTTCACATTCATCGGCGACGATCGCCGGTTCCAGTATCTATCAAAGGCCAATGCCAGCGATCGGGTGGCCGAGGCGCTGCGGCGCACTGACCGCCCGGTATTCACCGTTCGTTATCAAGACCGGAATCAGGACGGGAAGCGGTACCCGCCGAA
Source organism: Lysobacterales bacterium UBA5700 (assembly GCA_002420085.1). GTDB lineage: Bacteria > Pseudomonadota > Gammaproteobacteria > Xanthomonadales > Xanthomonadaceae > UBA11164. The sequence goes on from DIHI01000024.1 coordinate 45,744, forward strand.
CGCCTATCGTGTGGTCTACGAAGTCGCGACCGAGGACCAGATGATCCGCAGTCATGCCGAGGTTGCGTCAGCTTGGGCGGCCGATGACGCCCTGGCACCCTGGCTGGCCGGGATAAGCCTGGGTTTGAGCGGCTTCCTGCTGCTCGCCGCGCTGTACAACCCGGACTGAATCGGCTGTTGTCAGCATTGCCGACACACGAAGCCGGGCCGTCCGGCTATCTGTCGGCTTTGGGCGGCAGCAAGAACCGCAGCGGTGCGTCCAGGCGGGCGGCCCAGGCGGCTTCGGTGTGCTCGGCGCCGGGGTAGACGCGGGTGGTCCAGTCGCGCTCGCTGTAGCCCTTGCTGCGCAGGATGGCGTCGGCACGCTGCTGCCACGGCGGGTAGTGGGCATCGAGGGTGGCGGTGCCGTGGTCGAGCCAGAGCCGGTGACGGCCGGCGGCCGGGAAGCTCGATTGCAGCCAGGCGAGGATGGCTTCTCCGGGCGCCGTACCGGCGTCGGGAGCGGTGCCGGGCCAATGGGTGGACAGACCGGCGGCACCACCGAACCGATCGGGATACTCGGCCAGGGCGTAGAGCGAAATCAGGCCACCCATGCTGGCGCCCATCACCACGGTGTCCTCGCGGGCCGGACTGATCCGGTAGTCGCGGGCGATGCGCGGCATCAGTTGGTCGACCAGTACCCGCAGGTAGCGGTCGGCGTCGGGCGGTTCACCGAACAGGGCGCGCGCGCCGTCGAGGCTGGCGGTCAGCAGACCTGC
>DIHI01000024.1:46684-50782 GCA_002420085.1 Lysobacterales bacterium UBA5700
GCCGGCATTCCAGATGCCGACGATGATGAACGGTCGGGTGGCGCCGCTGGCGATCAGCGCGCCGGCCACTTCATCGGCACGCCATTCCTGACCGTTCCAGGTCTGTTCGGCGTCGAACAGCATCTGGCCGTCGTGCAGGTACAGCACGGCATACGGGGCCTGGTCCGGGTAGCCATCAGGCAGCCAGACATCGACCGGGCGGGCCGGAACCGGCCGCCAGTTCACGCCCTCCAGGCGCTCGATGCGACCGCTGGCGACGGTGGGCAGCGGTGGCTCGGCGGGTGAGCCATCACCCGCGCCGGCGGTTGCCGTGGTGAATGCCGCCAGTGCCAGCGCCAACAGCACGCGCAGGCAGAGGGTTCCCCGACCCGGTCCGTTCCGCGCGGGGAGGGTGCGTCGAGAACGGGGGCCGGGACCGGGGAAGCTGAACCTCATGGTTTCGATTCCAGGGCGACGAAACGAATCGCCTGGCCGCCGCCTGCGGCCAGACGCAGACTGAGCACATCCGCGCTGGACACCACGCGCTGCTCGCGCGCGAAGGCGAATGGCGCATCGAGGTAGTGGCTGCGGTCGCCGTCGCGGTAGATCTCGGCACGATAGCGGCGACCGGGATCGAGAAAGCCGAGCGGGAGGTCGAGCAGGCGGCCGTGTTCGTCGGTGATGGCGCCGACGAACCAGTCCTCGCTGTGCCGATCCCTGCGCGCGATGACCACGTAGTCGCCGATCTCGCCGGCCAGCACTCGGCTGTCGTGCCAATCGACCGCGACATCCTTGATGAACTGGAAGGCTTCGCGCTGCGACCGGTAGTTCTCAGGCAGGTCGGCGGCCATCTGGATCGGGCTGTACAGCACCACGTACAAGGCCAGTTGCCGGGCCAGGGTGGACGGAATCGGGCTGTCGCCGCGCCCCTTGAGACTGAGCACGCCAGGGGTGTAGTCCATCGGTCCGGACAGCAGACGGGTGAACACCAGGTTGACCTCGTGCTCGGGCGGATTCTTGGGATTTCCCCAGGCGTTGTACTCCATGCCGCGCGCACCTTCGCGCGAAACCCAGTTGGGATAGGTGCGACGCAGGCCGGTGTCCTTGATCGGTTCGTGCGGGTTGACCGCGATCCGGCGCTGGGCGGCCTGCTGCACGACATGCAGATGGTGGCGGGTCATCCACTGGCCGTCGTGCCATTCGCGCCGCACTGGTTCGCCCTCGGTATCGCGCCGCTCGATCTGGCCCGCATCGCAGACATAGCCGGTCTTGACCGAGTCCACGCCGAGCCGGGCGTACAGGTCGAACGCTTCGGCCAGTTGCGATTCATAGTGGCTGACCGCGCAGCCGGTCTCGTGATGACCGATCAGGCGCACGCCTTTCCGGCGCGCGTATTCGGCCACGGCGTGCAGGTCGAAATCGACGGTGCCACGGGTGAAGTCGAAATCCCAGCCGTTGCCGAACCATTGGCCGTCCCAGCCGGGATTCCAGCCCTCGATCAGCAGACCGCGAAAGCCGTGCTCGGCGGCGAAATCGATGTACCGCCGGGCATTGGCGGTGGTGGCACCGTGCTTGGCCCCGGTCGCCCAGGTTTCAGTGTCGAGGTGCAGCGACCACCAGATGCCGAGGTACTTGTGCGGCTGGAACCAGCTCACATCGCCCAGCGCGTTCGGTTCGTTGAGGTTGAGGATCAGGTTGGACTCGACCAGGCCACCGGCACGATCGGCGATCTGGACGGTGCGCCAGGGGGTGCTGAACGGCAGGCGACGCTTGACCTTCCAGCCCTCCGAGGACGGCGCCAGCTCGGCCTTGAAACGCCGACCTTCGACCCGCCGCAGCCACATCGCGGCGTAATCGACCAGGGCGGCTTCGTGGAAAGCGAGATGCAGGCCGTGCTCGCTGCGCACGGTCATCGGCGTGTGGGCCTGGGTGACGGTTTCGAGCGGGCTGCGTTGATACAGGTATTCGTAGCGATTCCATTCCCCGGCCGGAATCCACCAGGCAGTGGCCGGCTCGGCAAGAACGAATTCGGTCAGTTCGTCGGCGATGGTCAGTTCGTCAAGCCCGGTCTGGGCCGGGATGTCGTAGCGAAAACCGATGCCATCGTCGAACACCCGAAACTCGACCGCGAAGCGCCGCTGGGCCGGCACGGTCTCGATCAGTTCGAGCCGCAGGCGATGGTGATGATCGCGGATGAAGCGGCGCTCGCCCCAGGGCTGTTCCCAGGTCTGGTCGTGGTGGTCTTCGCGGTGATCGACCAGTCGCAGGTTGCGTTCGAGTTTCTCGCCATCGTGCAGCAGGAAGCCGAGCCGCGACCACGACAGCACTTCGGCGTCGAACCGCAGCACCCGGTATTCAGCGCGACCTTCGTCGATCCGGAACTGCACCTCCAGCACGCCGCCAGGCGATTGAACGCGGGCGTCGGGCTCGGCAGCCAGCGCCATGATCGGACCCGCGAGCAACAGCAGCAGTCCGATCGCGAAGCCGATCGGCCAGACGGCAGGCCGTCGGTTGTCCGCAGTCCGGATGCGGTCGGACCGTCCTTCGGTCGGCACCGGCCTGGACCGCCAAGCGGGGGTGTGCCGGGGGCTGTGATCTTCGGTGCGGCAGGCTGGCATGCGGGTTCCTCGGCAGCGGGTCGTCGGTGGAGCGTCGGTGGTTCGTCGTCGGTGCGGATCAACGCAGATAGGTACCATCGATACCGATCTTGCCAGGGCCGTCGAGCACGTAGATCCCGGCCGAATTCGGTTTGACGGTGAAACTGATGACGCCGTTGCCGACCGTGACGACGGCACCGGTGACGGCATCACGATAGGTGCCGTTGCGAACACCCGACACCTGGATCGACTGCTGACTGCCTGCGGCCAGGCCGACCACGGCATACCCGTTGCTGGCGCTGTCATCGCGCACGAAACTCATGCCGGCACCCCACTCCGCCACCTTGTCCATGCGCCCGCGTTGCAGGGCCGGCACTGCGCGACGAATCTGATTGAGCCGCTGGATGTGACGGTACAGGGCATGGTTCCGGGTCGCCGGGTCGTCGAGACGCGGGCCGTAGTACGCACGGCCGGTGACATCGAGGGTGTCGTTGGCACTGGCGATGTCCTGCGGCCGACCGGCCTGGAACATGACCTCCTCGCCGTAGTACAGCGTTGGAATGCCACGGATCGTCCAGAGCAGGGTGTAGGCCAGTGCGGCATTGCTCTCGGCACCGCCGTAGCGGAACTTGAAGTCATTGTCCGGGCCAACATCGTGATTCTGGAAGAAGGTCACCAGTTCGGTCGGGTCGCCATAGACCCAGTCCATGTCGAGCACGCCCTTGATGCCGCTGAAGCTGCCTCGGGTGAGGTTGTCGCGGAAGGTCGAGAACAACGGGAAGTCGATCACGGCCAGATTGGACTTGCCCTGCGGGACGTGCGGGTCCGGTCCGGTGCGGGTGTACCACCACGGTCGGATCACCGCCGAGGCGTTGTCATTGCCGAGTTCCGATCCGAACCCGAGGCCGAACACCAGGGCTTCGCCGAACACGAACAGATCCGGCTTGTGTGCTTTCCAGGCATCGACATAGGTGAGCAGTTCGTTGCGTTCGACATGCTTGACGGTATCGACCCGGATGGCATCGACCCCCATGTCGAGGTAGCGGATGATCGCCTGGTTGAGATACGCCTTCACGGTGTTGTTGCCGGTGGCCAGGTCGATGGTGTCACCGGCCATGTGCTTGTTCTGGAGCGCGCCCGGATTTTCCCAGTCGCCGCCGGCCATGAAGCCTTGCAGGTGATACCAGGTCGGATCGAGGGTGAACGGGTCGATGCCGAAGAAGCGATTCGGGTCGTAGCCCGGACTCGGCACGGTCACCCCGGTTCTGGGATCGACCAGGGCCACGTTGCCGTCCGGATCGGACAGGTGGCGTTCGCGGAACCAAGCCGGTGCGACCGGGTTGTCGTTGTCATCACGATACGGCGAGAGGTAGTCGCCGAGGTTGCCGAAATACGGCGCGTTGACGATCTGGCCCTGGCTGCTGCCCTGCGGCACGAAATACTTGATCGGCAGGTGATCGATCCAGACCTGACCGCGAATGCCGTACTGGCTGGAGTGGTTGACCACCACGTCCTGGATCAC
>DIHI01000024.1:50919-63711 GCA_002420085.1 Lysobacterales bacterium UBA5700
GCGTGATAGCCGTGGTAGTCGAGGCCGCTGCGATTCTCGACTGGTGGCGTGATCCAGATGGCGGTGAAGCCCAGATCCTGGATGTGGTCGAGCTTCTCGATCAGGCCCTTGAAGTCACCGCGCCAGTGTGGATCGCCGGGCCGGATACGGTCACGGTTGTAGTAGTTGTTGTTCGGGTCGCCGTCGTAGAAGCGCGCGGTCAGCAGGAAGTAGATGGTTTCGGACCGGAAGTCGGAGCCGCCTGTCGGTGGTGGCGGTGGTGGCGGTGCATCGAGGGCGACCGCGCTGACCGCCTTGCTGCTGGTGTCGATGCAGACCTGGTAGCGGGTGTCGGCATCGACCGTGAAATCGCTGCTCGGATAGCTCTCGCGCCAGTCGCCGAAGCGATCGATCTTGAAGCGCGGCCCGCCACTCGCGTCGCCGCCCGCGAAACTCTGCTCGATGCAGTAGCGGCCATCATCGACCGGCTGCATGGCAGTGGTCCCCCAGCCATTCGGAGTGCCCCGGAAGAACCATTCGGCCGGCGGCGGCGATGGCGCCAGCGCGATCAGCCGATACTGGAGCAGACGGTCATCGACTTCGACCTGATACTGCCCGGACACCGGGGTGAAGATATCGGCCCCGCCGCGATCGAGCGTCCCATCGGCGCCGTTGTCGCCATAGTTCCAGGTCCAGTCGCCCTGCACGTCGAACTTGAAGCGCTGCTGATCGCGACCGTCGAATAGGCCCTCGACCCGCCACAGATTGTCGGCCTCCAGCCGCATCGGGGTGACGCCCCAGCCATTGGCAGTGCCGCGAAAGGCCAACGCCGGCAGGGTGCTGGCAAAACCAGTGCAATCGGCGACGGCCGTGACCGAGAGGGTTCGGCTGTCGCTGAAGAAGGTGATCGCATAGTCGGTGTTGGCCGCGACCGCGAAATCATTGGCCGGATAGCTCTCGTTCCAGTTGCCGAACCGGTCGATCTTGAAGCGCGGGCCACCACCGCCATCACCCTGACCGAAATGCTGGCAGGTGCGGTACTGGTTGCCGGCGACCTGGGTCATCGCGGTCAGGCCCCAGGCATTGGGGGTGCCGCGAAAATACCATTCGGCCCAGGCGCTGGTCGGCGTCAGCAAGGCGACCAACAGCAGCAGCACGATCCGCCCGCTGCCGATGCAGGCAGTCATGCCGTTGCGGACGGGGCGGGTCTGAGGGGAATCGAAACCGGTAGGGTCCATGGTGCGCATCCTGCGGAGACGGGGTGGTCGGGTCCGGACGAGCATCGCGAGTGGAGCGTGGCGCTGGTCTGGATAGGGTCGGTCAAATCGGGCGGCCAGATCGGGACGGCCAGATCGGGGGCGTGGCTGCGGCGGCTGGGCTCAGGTGCCCAGCAGCCATTGGCGAATCTCCTCGACCTCGACGCGAATTTCGTTCAGGGCTGGCATGCTTGCGGCCTCCTGGAGGAAGGCGCGCAGGACATTGGCCGCCGCCGGGCCATTGCCGTCGATCTGCCGCAGTGCCGCCTTGAGCTTGGCGGCCAGCGAGGTCGCCTGACCCCGACTCAGCACGCCCTGATCGCGCAGGCGGTAGAGATCGGTCAGCACGTGTTCGATCCGTGCCTGAGCCGAGCGCGGCTCGATGAACACCGCCGTGGTCCGAGCGGCAACCTGGAAGGCACCGTCACGGTAACTCGATGTCCGATCGGCGCTGTCGGGGGCCGACCGCAATTCCGGATGAAGAATCGGCGGCGTCGCGCCAGCCGGCAGATAAGGGAACTCCACCGCAGCACTGCCGGCATTGAACAGCACGACGATCCGCGCATTGCGACGATCGAATCGACCCTCCGGATCATCCAGTCGCATCACGATCAGACCGGGGATCTGGTCCGGACCGGTGTTCTCGAAATGCACGGCCGAATGGATCGCGGCGGCATCGCGCAGACGGAACAATGGCGAGCCGGAGCGAATCCGCAGCAGCCGCTCGAACAGGTCGCGGGTGCCAGCCAGATCCTCCGGCTGCGGCCTGAGCGCAGGGTCGGCCAGCAGTGGGGCCATCAGTGGCCAGTTGTCGCGATTCTTTTCGGCCACGGGCAGACCCCGACCCCAGCCGTGGCTCTGCAAACTGTAATCGAGGGCATTGAACCAGTCGCCGGAATTGAAACTGTCGCGATCCAGCGATTTCGAGCGCAGGATCTCCTGACCGGCATGGAAGAACGGAATGCCCTGGCCGAGTGCGATCAGGGCCAGACCCATCCGATGCAGTCGAATGCGCTCGGCCAGCGGCGTGCTGCCGGCGGCCTTCAACTGCAGGGTATCGAACAGGGTCTCGTTGTCGTGCGAGGCGGTGTAGCTGATGTCCTCCTGCGGATCGGCGGTGTAGCCGGCGCGCTGGCCGAAATAATCGACCTCGTCGGCACGGACCGCGCGGCCCTCGGCATCGATCAGTCGATACTCGGCCAGGGTTCCGGCCAGCCCAATCCGCACCCAGTCGCTGACGTGCAGCAAGCGTGCCCGCTGGTCGCCCTGCTCGGTGCCATTGGGATCGGTGTACAGGCCGCTGATCAAGCCCTGGTCGCGCAGACCGCTGAACGGACTGCCGCCTCGGGCGCCATCGCGCAGGCGATCGTTGAAGGTGCCGATGCCGGTGCCGCTCATGTTGCGCTGGATGGCGTTGATGCCACGCGCATTGTCGGCCACTTCACCGAAATTCCAGCCTTCGCCATAGACGTAGATCGCCTTGCCATCGACACCGTCGCGCTCGATCGTGAGCGCATCCAGCGCCTGACGCAGGCGCAGCAGGTTGGACTTCATGTGGTGACCCATCAGGTCGAAGCGGAAGCCATCGACCTTGTAGCGGGTCGCCCAGGTCAGCACCGAATCGATCATCAGCTTTTCCATCATGCGATGTTCGCTGGCGGTGTTCGGACAGCAGGAACTGGTCTCGATCAGGCCATCGGCATTGAGCCGGTGGTAATAACCCGGAACGACCCGATCGAGCACCGAGCGATCGCTCTGACCGGCCGCCGTGGTGTGGTTGTAGACCACATCCATCACCACCCGCAGTCCGGCCCGGTTGAGGCCGGCGACCATCTCGCGAAACTCGCGCAGCCGGGCGACGCCGTCGGGGTCGCTGGCATAGCTGCCCTCGGGCACGGTGTAGTGGAACGGGTCATAGCCCCAGTTGAAGCCGTCGCGATCCTTGACGGCCTCGATCGCGGCCTGCGGACGATCGGAATCGGCCGGGTAGCCGGCCAGATCACCGTCCGGTTCGAGCCGATCCTCGGGGCGCTCGGGCACGGTGGCGAAATCGAATGCCGGCAGCAGGTGGACATGGGTCAGCCCGGCCCGAGCCAGACGCCGCAGATGCTGCATGCCGGTCGAACCGGAGCGACCGAAGGCGGTGAAGCGGCCGCGATCGACAGCCGGCAGCGCACCATCGGCGATGCTGAAATCACGGACATGCAGTTCATACAACACGATGTCCTCGGGCGCCCTGAGGGTCGGCTTGACCAGGCTCGACCAACCGTCCGGCACCAGGTCGTCAGCATCGAGATCGACGATCTGGCTGCGTCGGCTGTCGGCCGACAGGCTGAACGAATATGGGTCGGTGACCCGGTTGGTCTCGATCCGACCGGTACTCGGGGCATACACCTGCACTTCATAGAGGTAGTAGCGACGCTCCCAGGCGCGCGGTCCGTCCGCCTGCCAGACGCCGGTGTCCACGTCCTCGATCATCTCGATCACGGTGCTCGGCACGCTGCTGTCGGGGCCGTCGAACAGCAGCAGACGGACCGCCTGCGCGGTCGGCGCCCAGAGGTCGAATTCGATCCGATCGCCGACCGGACGGGCACCCAGTTCACCGTCGTAGCCGAACAGGGCATCCAGCGCGCCGGGAATCTGGACACCGGTGGCATCCAGCAGTCTGCCGTCGGCACTGGTCGCCGACACCGCCAACTGACCCTTGAGCACGGCCCGGCGATCGGCATCGCTCAGCCCATCAAGGCTGAACACCCGCAGGCCAGCCAGGTGCGGAAAGCGCGCCCGCTGCTCGGCACTCAGGCCAGCCGGCCGCTCGACCAACTCGAACACCTGGCCACCGGTCACACCGGTGGGAGTCAACGCCAGACCGGCATCCGGATCGACGTGCAGGGCCACCCGCGCACCGGCCGGCACGCTGGCCGGGCTCCAGGCCAGGGTGTCGGCATCCAGCCAATGGCCACGCGCACGCCGCAGATCGCCACGCAAATCATCGAGGGCGATACTCAGAACATGGCTGGTCGGGTCGTAGAAGAAAAACACCTCGGTGCCGGCCGGCGTGGTCGATGCCGGCACCGAAAAGGCGATGTTGGCACCATTGGCGACACCGCCAGCACCGAAGTTGACGTCCCAGGTCTCGTTGAGCGCAACCTTGACTTCGTACTCGCCGGCCGGCAGGCGCGCGCTGAACGACAGGATCCCGTCGCCGTCCGGATCTTGCAGCCAGGCGCGCAGGCAGGACGGATCCCAGTCGCTCGCGCAGCCCAGTTCCGACTGGAAGCTGCCGGGTGCCACCGCGATCGGCCGAGCATGGCCATCGGTGATCCAGTTGCTGCGATGGCTGTAGTAGAACTTCACGGAGGTTTCGGCCGCCAGCGCCAGCGGGATGTTCGGACCATCGCGGGTGGCATCGAGACCGAAGTTCAGATCCCAACTGCCGTTCAGCGGCGCCTTGTACTCCCACTGACCGGCCGGCAGGGCGAACCGTCCCTGCCAGACGCCATCCTCGGCATCGAAGGCGAGATCGGTGATCGCACACTCGGGCTGCCAGTCGCCGGGGCAGCCGAGTTCCGACTGGAAACTTCCGGCGATGGTCACCCGATCCGGCTCCGGCGGCGGCGCGCCGCCCTGGCCAGGGACGATGCTCAGCACGCCGCTGGCGGCATCGAAGCTGAAATCGACATCGCCGCCACCTGCGCCATCATCCGGCACCACGAAGCCGATGTTGGCACCATCACGGACACCACCGACCCCGAAATTCACATCCCAGGTTTCGTTGAGTGCGACCTTGGCCTCGTAGCTGCCGGCCGGCAGCCAGGCGGTGAAGGTGAAGCGGCCGTCGCCATCCGGGTCTTGCAGCCAGGAGCGCAGACAGGACGGATCCCAATCGGTGTCGCAGCTCAGCTCCGACTGGAAGCTGCCCGGCGCCACGGCGATGATCGCGCCGTGCTCGTCGGCCAGCCAGTTGCTGGCGTGGCTGTAGTAGAACTTCACCGGCGTGGTCGCCGGCAGCGACAGGCCGATGTTGGGTCCATCGCGCTGGCCATTGGCGCCGAAATTGATGTCCCACGTGCCGTTCAACGGGGCCTTGTACTCCCAGTCGCCGGCCGGCAGGGTGAACCGCGCCTGCCAGATGCCATCCTCGGCATCGAAGGCGAGGTCGGTGAGTACACACTCGGGCTGCCAATCGCCGGGGCAGCCGAGTTCGGACTGGAAACTGCCGGCGAGGGTGACCCGGTGCGGCTGTTCGATCGGGTCGGCATCGGATGCCGGCACGGTCGCCGACAGCATCAGGCCCGGGCCGATCAGAATCAGTGTGTACAGCACGCGCGCAAGGCGCGCGCGGATCCCGCGTTCAGGCACTACGCGCAGCATGGCACTCTCCCTCGGTGAGCGGGCGATGGTCCCGACGGGCGCTCTGCGTCGCATCACATCGGCAAGGACGAACGACCCCAGGTCGCCGCTGTTCGATCCTAGGTCGGCACCCGGATCGGAACAATGTCATGCAAACGTATTCAGCCGAATCGCATGAACCCGACCCGCCCATGCGCCGGGTCTGCGCTGCAACGCGCGCCTGGCCGGATCACGACGATCGCAGCCGCCCCGGCACCCGTCCGGCACGCCCCGGCTTGGCCGAATACATCCGGGCATCACCATCGGCCAGCAAGGCTTCGATCGTGCCATGGACATTGCCATCGAACGCCACCAGACCGCAGGTGAATCCGATCGCCCGGCCCTCGCCACGCGCACGATTGCCGTGTTCGAGCGTCGCGCGCAGGCGTTCGATGCTGGCTTCGGCCTCGGCAATCGTGGCATGCAGGAACAGGGCCACGAATTCATCACCCCCGATCCGCGCGGTAAGATCGGACTCACGGAACACGGCCCGCAACGCATCACTGAACGCTACGATCGCCCGATCTCCTTCGGCATGGCCATAGCTGTCATTGATGTGCTTGAGATGATCGAGATCGAGGTAGGCCAGCACGGTCGGAATCGCATGGCGCGCACACAGGTGCAGCGCATGGCGCGCCAGCAGCATGAACCCCCGGCGATTGCACAGCCCGGTCAGATCATCGATGCTCGCCAGCCGCGAGGCGGCAAGTTCGTCTTCGACCAGGGACGCCAGGTCACGCAGCACTTCGATATCCTGGTCATCGAGCTGTCGCGGCACTCGATCGATCAGGCACAGCGTGCCGATCTTGCTGCCATCGGCTGCACTCAGCGGGTAGCCGGCGTAAAAACGGATCTGCGGGTCGGACAACACCAGCGGGTTGTCGGCGAAGCGGACATCGTCGCGGGCATCGGACACCACGAACGCGCCCGTGCCATTGATGGCATGGCCGCAGAACGATACATCCCGGCTGGTTTCAGCGACATCCAGGCCGATCCGTGACTTGAACCACTGGCGACGATCATCGACCAGACTGACCAGGACGATCGGCACCCCGAACATCCGGCGCGCCATCCGGGTCACGCGGTCGAAACGCTCTTCGGCCGGGGTATCGAGGATGTTCAGCGAGCGCAGCGATTGCAGCCGGGCCGGCTCGTCACTCGGTATGTCGGGGCGTTTCATGCACTGCTCCAGTCGTCTCACGACCATCGGCAGAATGCTCGCATCGATGACATCACCCACACAAGCCCACCCCTTGACTTCCGGCCGTCCGGCGTGCGGTCATTCAGCCCGGTCCATATCCGCCAGGCCACGCCCGACCATGTCCGACCGTCGCATCCAACGCATCGTCATCGTCGGTGGCGGCACCGCCGGCTGGATGACTGCCGCCGCCGTGGTCAATGCCCTGCGCGGGGCCTGCACGATCGAACTGATCGAGTCCGACGCGATCGGCACGGTCGGGGTCGGCGAGGCGACCATCCCACCGATCAAGTATTTCAACCAGTCGCTCGGCATCGACGAGAACGCCTTCCTGGCGGCAACCCAGGGGACGTTCAAGCTCGGCATCGAGTTCGTCGACTGGACCCGCATCGGTCAGCGCTATTTCCATCCATTCGGCAGCTTCGGAGCTGAGTTCGACGCCGTACCGCTGTACCTGCATTGGCTGCATCAACGGGCGCTCGGCGATGACACCCCGCTCACCGATCATTCGATGGCCTGGGCGATGGCGCGCCGGGGCCGATTCGAGCGGCCGACCGGCGACCGACGGCGGGTGCAATCGACCTTCGACTATGCCTATCACTTCGATGCCGGGCTGTATGCCCGCTTCCTCCGCGACTACGCCGAGCACCGTGGCGTGATCCGCACCGAGGGTGTCATCGCCGATGTCGCGCTCGACCCCGAGTCCGGCTTCGTTACCGCACTGACCCTGGCCAATGGCGATCGTCGTACCGGAGACCTGTACATCGATTGCTCAGGATTTCGCGGCCTGCTGATCGAACAGGCCCTGCATGTCGGCTATGACGACTGGCGACACTGGCTGCCCTGCGACCGTGCGCTGGCGGTCGGCAGCGCTGGCAATGGCCCTGACCTGCTGCCCTACACCCGCTCGACCGCCCACCCGGCCGGCTGGCAGTGGCGGATTCCGCTCCAGCACCGGATCGGCAATGGCTTCGTGTATTGCAGCGACTGCATCAGCGACGATCAGGCGACCGCCCTGCTGCTCGCCCAGATCGATGGCCCCGCCCTCGGCGATCCGCGTCCCCTGCGCTTCGTCACCGGCCGACGGCGAATGAGTTGGTATCGAAACTGTGTCGCGATCGGACTGGCCGCCGGCTTCATGGAACCGCTCGAATCGACCAGCATCCACCTGATCCAGAGCGCCATCTCCCGGCTGCTGGCACTGTTCCCCGAGCGCGATTTCGATCCGCTGCTGGCCGCCGAATACAACCGGATCACGGCGCTGGAGTACGAACGCATCCGTGATTTCCTGATCCTCCACTACCATACGGTCGCTCGCCGGGATGCCCCGCTCTGGCGGCGCACCGCAACCATGGCGATCCCGGACAGCCTGCGCCGCAAACTGGACTTCTTCGTCACCCAGGGACGGCTGCTGATCGAGGAGCGCGAACTGTTCCAGAACCCGAACTGGCTGGCCGTGCTGATTGGCCAAGAGGTCCATCCCCAGCGCAGCGACCCGCTCGCCGCGCTCGCCAGCGATGCGGCTGCTCGGCTGGCCGGGCTACGCCGGGTGATCGGCGAAGCCGCCGAGATCATGCCCAGCCACGCCGCCTACATCGCCCGCCACTGCCCGGCATCCGGAGCGGTCTGAGCGGCCGATCGAACCGGACCATTGCCGGCACTGCGGCGGAATCGACGGCCGGTGACGCTGGCCGCACCCGGCGAGCGCCACTCACAGCGGCGCGAACAGGGCTTCCAGATCGCTCTCGTCGAAGCGCAGCCGCTGGCTGCTGCCGCCTTCCAGCACCGCCTGGGCCAGATCGGACTTGCGCGACTGAAGTGCCTGGATCTTCTCCTCGACGGTGCCGGCGCAGATCAGCTTGTATACGAACACCGCCTTGTCCTGGCCGATCCGGTGGGCGCGGTCGGTGGCCTGGTTCTCGACCGCCGGATTCCACCACGGGTCATAGTGGATGACCGTGTCGGCAGCAGTCAGGTTGAGCCCGACGCCACCGGCCTTGAGGCTGATCAGGAACAGCGGCACTTCGCCATTCTGGAATCGCCGCACGATGCCCGCCCGCTGCTGCGATGGGGTATCGCCGGTGAGTCGCAGATGCGCGATCCGGCGCTGATTCAGATCGGCCTGCAACAGGTCGAGCATCTCGGTGAACTGCGAGAACAGCAGGATCCGCCGACCCTCGGCCAGCAACCCCTCAAGCAGTTCGTGCAGGGCCTCGCGCTTGACCGAAGCCTTCACCTTGCGGGCACTGTCGAGTTTGACCAGGCCCGGATCACAGCACGCCTGACGAAGCTTGAGCAGCGCATCGAGCACGACGATCCCGGACTGCGCCAGACCCCGCTCGTGGATGGCATCGCGGATGCGTTCGTGCTGGGCCAGACGCAGGGTCTCGTAGAGTGCGCGCTGATCGCCTTCCAGATCGATGCGCCGGACGATCTCGGTCTTGTCGGGCAGATCGGTCAGCACGTCATCCTTGCGACGGCGCAGCAGCAGGGGCGCGATCCGTCGATTCAGGCGCTGCCGACAGGGTTCATCGTTGCGCTTCTCGATCGGCACCCGGTAGAGCCGGTTGAACTGCCGCTCACCACCGAGCAGACCCGGCTCGATGGCATCGAACTGCGCCCAGAGTTCGCCGAGGTGGTTCTCCAGCGGAGTGCCGGTCATCGCCAGGCGGCGGGTGGCGGTCAACTCACGCACGACCTGGGCGGCCTGGCTGCGGGCATTCTTGACCGCCTGGGCCTCATCCAGCACCAGCAGCGAAAAATGCTGCCCGACCAGGCGATCGCGATCGCGCGGCAACAGCGGATAGGTGGTGATGACCAGATCGCTGTCGGCGATCGCATCATAGGCATCGGCACGACCAGTGCCATGGATGGTCAGCACCCGCAGGTCCGGCGCGAATCGCTCCGCTTCGGCACGCCAGTTGCCGACCAGGCTGGTCGGACAGACCACCAGCGCCGGTCGATCCAGGCGACCGCGCTGCTTTTCACCGAGCAGGTGGGCAAGCACCTGCACGGTCTTGCCGAGCCCCATGTCGTCGGCCAGCACCCCGCCGAGACCGGTATCGGCCAGGAAGTCCAGCCAGGCTAGGCCCTCGCGCTGGTAGGGCCGAAGTACCGCTGCGAATCCGGGCGGAGCGTCGCTGGCGGTACTGACGGCCAACCGGCGACGATCGATCAGGGTACGCAGACGCTCATCGCCGCGCCAGCGAAGATCAGTCATCCCGGTGACCGATTCGGCCTGGCTGCGATGCAGACGCAAGCGGCCACCACGATCGCTCTGCAACCACTCCAGCAAGGGCTCGATCAATGCCCGCAGCCGGGCCAGGGGCAGTTCGATGCTGCGCTTGGCATCGAGTCTGATGCGCCAGACCGCATCGGCCGACTCACCGGACTCCGGGCGCAGGGGGAACTGCGGATCGGCCAGCAGGCGGCGCAGAATCGGCAGCAGATCGATCCGCTCACCGGCGATGTCGATGCCGAGCGATAGCTGGAACCAGGCATGACCCTCGCCATCGGCATCGACATCGGCATACCACTCGCCGACCTCGACCAGATCATCGCGCGGAAAATCGTCCTCGTACTCGACCGTGAAACCATGCTCGATCAGTGTCGCCACGGTCGGCTGCCACTTGTCGGGCGACATCGGAACCGTGCCACCGGACTTGAGCAGATAGTCCGATGCCTGGATGCTGCCGTCATTCAGGCCAAGCTCGTAGATCATCGAACGCGCCTTGAACAGACCCAGACGCTTGACGACTTCGAGGGCGCGGGCCTCCTCGGCGAAATCGCGCTCGACCTGGTAGACCGTGCCGCCGATCAGTCTGCGGCCTTGCTGCGAATGCTCCTCCGGATCGATCTCGATCGACCCGTAGACCATCCGTAGCCGGGCACAGCCGAGCACACGCGGCATTTCCGTGCGGCCGGCAAGCCGATGCCAATCCGACCCTGCCGGCAGTTCCCGCAAGCGGATCAGCGGCCTGGGCGAATCCGACAGGACGGTCGGAGCGGCGCGGGCGGCCGGCGCAGGCAAGGCCAGCGGCAAGCGGACCGAGCGCGAACGTTCAACGAATTCGTCAACCTGTTCCGGTGCCAGCGAGGGCAACTGGAGCAGAGCCTCGACTGTCGCCGCAGGGGTATCGAACGGCTCGATCACACGTCGATCAACATCGACCGACCAGAACCGATCTCCATGCAGCAGAATCCGCCCATGCGGAACGTCGAGTGCCAACCGCTGATCGCCATCCGGCTGGTCACGCCAGCACAGCGCCAGGGATTGTGTTTCGCCAATGCGGTACGGGCCGTCGCTGGCGCGCTCGAAATACACCGGCAGCGTGTTGATCAGGGTCATCAGCGCACGTTCCTGATTGGCCCGGTGGACCCAGGTCAGATCGATCGTGCCGATCCGATGAACGGCTTCGCTCAGCAACAGGATCAGGGCCGCCTCGACCTCCGGGCTCCAGCCCTCGGCCGGCGCCGGTTGCGGACCCAGGGGGCCGATGGCAATTCCCTGAGGATCGACCAGTCGATCGCCACGCTTGCCTGGCCGCAGCCAGACCGGTGCCACCAGCATGCGCGAAGGCGAACTCCGGACCGTCCCGCCTCCACCTGTCGATGTCACTACCGGCGAATAGGCGGGCGCCTCCCGGATCAACACCCCGAGTTGCCGCCCAGGTTCGGCGCGGGTCGGACCCGGCACCGGCTGCTCCAGCCGTTCCAGCAATCGTCCCCAATCGACACCAACTGGGGTCGGCCAATCCTGTGGCGGCCATTCGGTCAGCACGGTCAAGATCGCCGCCAGATGCTTGCAGCGCTCGCCACCTCGGCAGGTGCAGTTGGGGCGGAGGTTGATTCGACCATCGCGCAGTTCGATGTCGAGTTGTTGGGTGATCAGCCGGTTGTCGTCCTGGAGGGTGGCGTGGATCACGTCGATCCCGGTCTCGGAAGTCTTGTGCTCGAACGAACGCAGTCTGTGCTGGGCCAACAGAACCTCGCCACTGTGCAGGACATGGGCCGCAAAATGCCATTGCCACTGAACCTGCACCATTCGTTCGTGCAACTCGAAGCTGTCCATCCGGAAATGGGGCCTGATCGGTAAACCCCTTAGTTTACACAGCCAGGGCCACGCTCCGATCGGTCGCGCAGGATCACGGCAGGCGGCCTCCGTGGTCGCCAAGCCGAACCGTGCGGCTTTTGCCTGTCCGGGCACAAACCGCGACAATAGCGCGGTGCCGCGCCATTGGCGCCGATCGGACCGCAGGGTCCATCGCTCATTCGTCAGTCCAGGAGGAAATCCATGTCCGAACCCACGATCGTCCCACCCGAGGGCGGTGAACGCATCACCATCAGCAACGGCAAACTGTCCGTTCCCGACCAGCCGATCATCCCGTTCATCGAGGGCGATGGCATCGGTCCGGACATCTGGGCCGCATCCTCGCGAGTGCTCGATGCAGCCGTCGCCAAGTGCTATGGCGGCCAACGCCGCATCCATTGGCTGGAGGTCTATGCCGGCGAGAAGGCCAACAACCAGTTCGGCACCTGGCTGCCCGATTCCACCGTGCAGGCGTGCCGTGACTACCTGGTCAGCATCAAGGGACCGTTGACCACCCCGGTCGGTGGCGGCATCCGCTCATTGAACGTCGCGCTGCGCCAGATGCTCGACCTGTACGTCTGCCTGCGGCCGGTGCGCTGGTTCGAGGGCGTGCCCTCGCCGGTCAAGAAGCCAGGCGAAGTGGACATGGTGATCTTCCGCGAGAACACCGAGGACATCTATGCCGGCATCGAGTGGGCCGGCGGCTCCGCCGATGCCCAGAAGGTGCTGGACTTCCTCGCCCGCGAGTTTCCGCAGGCATTCGGCAAGATCCGCTTCGGCAATGCCGAGCGGACCCAGGACTGGCAGAAGACCCTCGAAGGCATCGGCGCGCCACATCGCGAAGTGCCGGTCCAGGTCGGCATCGGCATCAAGCCGGT
>DIHI01000024.1:63926-64354 GCA_002420085.1 Lysobacterales bacterium UBA5700
GGCAACATCATGAAGTTCACCGAAGGTGGCTTCCGTGATTGGGGCTATCAGGTGGCCCGCGACTTCTATGGCGCAGTCGAACTCGACGGCGGTCCGTGGCACGTCATTCCGGATGGCAAGCCAGGTGCCGGCCTGATCATCAAGGACGCGATCGCCGACGCCTTCCTCCAGCAGATTCTGCTGCGTCCGGCCGAGTACGACGTGGTCGCCACGCTCAACCTCAACGGCGACTACCTGTCCGACGCGCTGGCCGCCCAAGTCGGCGGCATCGGCATCGCGCCNNCGCCGGGCGCCAACATCAACTACATCACCGGCCACGCGGTATTCGAGGCCACCCACGGCACGGCACCGAAGTATGCCGGCCAGGACAAGGTCAATCCGGGCTCGGTCATCCTGTCCGGCGAAATGATGCTGCGCTACATGGGCTG
>DIHI01000024.1:64499-67608 GCA_002420085.1 Lysobacterales bacterium UBA5700
GCCGCCGACGCGATCATCGCCGCAATGGACACCGCGATCGGCCAGAAGCGAGTCACCTACGACTTCGCCCGGCTGATGGAAGGCGCCACCGAGATCAAGTGCTCGGAGTTCGGCGATGCCCTGATCGCGGCGATGTAGTACCGAGTCGCGTCTGGTCAAACGACCCACCGCCGATCGGCCCCGAAGGATCGGTCGAGCGGCGGTGGGTCAACGGCCGGTCATCGTTCGATCACGGATCGAACGCGCACTGCGATCACTGGATGATGTCGGCCTGTTGCACAGCGGTGTTGCTGAGCAGACCGAAGTGCCCGGTGGCGAAGGTCAGACTGCCGTTCTCGCTCCAGATCGACGAAGAATGGATGCCACCGACCGTGCAGACACCGGTGGCACAGACGATCTGATCGGTCCAGGACTTGAACGAGTACACCTCGTCGCCGAAGCGCTTGCCACTGAGACCGCCGAGGAACGGATTGCTCACCGACAGGCCCCATGCACCACAGGTGCTGGTGGCGACATTGAACGGATAGACCCCGCACGACCACAGACCGCGAAACGCACCGGCAATGCCGACGAAGGTCTGCACCGACGGCCGCAGACCGTTGTCGGCAATCTGCTTGGCGGCCAGAGTGGCACCCATCGAATGACCGATCACATCGATCTTGCCGGTGCAGGACGCCGCCAGAGCATTGACCATGGCATTCAACACCGGTGTTTCCTCACTGCCGCGATGATCATTGCAGGCCGCGCAGGTCTTGCTGCCCCAACTCGGTCGAAAGATCTCCCCGGCCGCGTAACCGCGTGCCCGCAACTCGACATAGGTATTGTCGAAATCGCTTGGCTTGCCGGTATTGCCATGGACCAGCACCACGGCATCACGGCAGACCGCCGCTGCCGGACCGGCGAGCATGAACAGAATGATCGGGGCCAGCGCCCCGAACCCGATGCGACATTTCATGTGGATTCCCTCCCGGGACGAATCGTTATCGTTGTTCGCACGCCCGACCGGGTAGCACCGGCCGCGCGTGGCCGCGCCATGCCGGCGCCTGCACGCCGGAGGCATGCAGGGGCAGAGACGGCATGGTCATCCCGAGGCTAGCGCCATGAACGCGATTCGACACCTGTACATAGGTCCAGTACCGACCTGACGGCGGCATGCAGAATCGCCCGACGACCATGGCAGCATAGGCAGAGACCGACAGCCTCGCGCAGACCCTCCGGTGACGACATGAACGACCACCCCACGGCCGCCGAACGCATGGCGGCACTCAAACCCAACGGCAAGCGCGTCAGCGCCGATGAGGCGGTGCGCCTGATCCGCGACGGCGACACGGTCGCCACCGGCGGCTTCGTCGGAATCGGCTTCGCCGAGGGTCTGGCCGTGGCGCTTGAGCGGCGCTTCCTCGACACTGGACAGCCACGCGACCTGACCCTGGTCTATGCCGCCGGCCAAGGCGACGGCAACGGTCGCGGACTCAACCATTTCGGCCACCACGGCCTGGTCGCACGAGTGATCGGCGGCCACTGGGGCCTGGTTCCGGCCTTGCAACGACTCGCCGTCGAGAACCGCATCGAAGCCTGGAACCTGCCCCAGGGCGTCATCACCCATCTGTTTCGCGACATCGCCGCCGGCAAACCCGGTCACCTTACCCGAGTCGGGCTGGACACCTTCGTCGATCCCCGTCATGGCGGCGGCCGGCTGAATGCCCGCACCATCGAGGATCGGGTCGAAACGGTCAGCCTGGGCGACGAAACCTATCTGTTCTACAAAGCCTTCCCGATCGATGTCGCCCTGATCCGGGCGACCACCGCCGACATCGAAGGCAACCTGACCATGGAGCGCGAAGCACTCACCCTGGAAGCCCTGTCGATCGCCATGGCGGCCCGCAACAGTGGCGGCATCGTGATCGCCCAGGTCGAACGGATCGCCGACGCCCATACCCTGCCCTCGCGGCAGGTTCGGATTCCCGGCGTACTGGTCGATTGCGTAGTGGTCGCCGAGCATCCCGAACACCACATGCAGACCTTCGCCGAACCCTACAGCCCGGCCTTCGCAGGCGAATTGCGGGTGCCAGCGACCACCACCCAAGCGATGGCGCTCGGAGCGCGCAAGATCATCGCCCGGCGGGCGGCACTGGAGCTGCGTGCCAACGCCGTGGTCAATCTCGGCATCGGAATGCCCGAAGGCGTGGCAGCGGTGGCCGCCGAGGAAAAACTGATCGACCTGATCACCCTGACCACCGAACCCGGCACGATCGGTGGCATCCCGGCCGGTGGACTGAGCTTCGGCGCCGCGATCAATGCCCAGGCCGTCATCGACCAGCCCTACCAGTTCGATTTCTACGATGGCGGCGGCCTCGACATCGCCTTCCTCGGCCTGGCCCAGGCCGATGCCCAGGGCAACCTCAACGTCAGCCGATTCGGCACACGCCTAGCCGGCGCCGGTGGCTTCATCAACATCAGCCAAAATGCCCGTCGGCTGGTGTTCGTCGGCACCTTCCTGGCCAATGATGGCAGTCGCAAGTTCGTCTCCGAGGTCGAACATCGGACCTTCTCCGGCCGCGAAGCGGTTCGGCGCGGCCAGCCGGTCCTGTACATCACCGAGCGGGCGGTGTTTCGACTGCACCCCGACGGACTGGAACTGATCGAAATCGCACCCGGACTCGACCTCGAACGCGACCTCCTCGCGCACATGGCGTTCCGACCGATCATCGACCGCCCACCCGCGACCATGGAGGCCGCCCTGTTCGCGGACCAGCCGATCGGCCTGCGCGAGCGCCTGCTGCACCGGCCGCTGTCGGAGCGGTTGTCCTACGACGCCGACAGCCGGACCCTGTTCCTCAATTTCGAGCGGCTGGCGATTCGCAGCCTGGATGATGTCGAAGCGGTCCGCACCGAAGTATCACGCCGCCTGACGCCGCTCGGCCACAAGGTCTATGGCGTGGTCAACTACGACCATTTCCTGATCGCGCCGGATGTCGAGGACGCCTGGGCGAAGATGGTGCATGGCCTGGTCGAACGCTTCTACCTCAACGTCACCCGCTACGGCACCTCGGGCTTCCTGCGAGCCAAGCTCGGCTCGGCACTGGCGGCACGCGGCGTCGCACCGCAC
>DIHI01000024.1:67692-68011 GCA_002420085.1 Lysobacterales bacterium UBA5700
AACCCGCCGAGGAAGCCCGCGCCCACCTCGACGACGACTGAACCGCCGCAACTCAGCCCGACGGATTGGTCTTGGTCCCGTAGTAGAACCCGGTGGCGGCGGAAACCAGGGTGACCACCGGCCCCAGCACCACGGCAAACTCCTTCATGTCGGCCGCCTTGATGACCCCGGCACCGAGCAAGACCAGCATCGCCAGAACGATCAGACTGAGCAGGGCGATCAGCGAATAAGCGATCCGGCGGCGCGCAGCATCTTCCAGCGGTCGAGGGTCATAGGGCTTGGTACTGGGGATGGGCATCGCCACCTCGGGCCTGCCGAT
>DIHI01000052.1:0-1917 GCA_002420085.1 Lysobacterales bacterium UBA5700
GGTCTTGTGGCCACTGCCGGGTTGCACCCGGAAGCGCACTCCGTTTTCCTTCACTACGCTCGGTTCGGGCGGGTCGGGCGGGCGGAAATCGAAGCTCTCCTGCTTCTGCACGTGCTCCTCGGCAAAGCTGTAGAACCGACAGCCGGGAAAACGGGCCGACAGCGCGGCATAGATCCACTCCCGATGCCGGAACGCACCCGCCGAGAAGAACTCGACCACCAGCAGGTCACCGTAGCGATCGACCACCAGGCCGGAGATGCCGTCACCCTCGGAATGAAACACCCGCCAGGCATCCGATACCTCGTCCAGACGCAGCAGGTCGCGACGCAGTTCGACCGCCCGATCGATCATCCGCGCGAACCAGGCGCCATCGATCCGACAGTCGCGATCCTCACTCAAGGCCCGAAAGCTGATCCGGGAGTGGCCGTTGTAGAAGCCGCGTGCCTGCCAACCACCCTCGACATCGAACAGATCGACGATTTCGCCCGGCTTCGGCTTGCGCTCGGGCTTTTCCAGCATGCGCTGGAAGACCCACGGATGGTTGCCCCGACGGGGATGCTTGAGACGAACGCGGGCCAGTTCGGTGGTCGTGGTCATGGCGACATGATAGCCGCACAGCCATCTGCCATGGTCCGGCGGTGGCTCATCGCAGCCAGGCCGAGGCCGGTTCGGAGCGTCCATGGCCGCAGGGCGTGCGGATCGGCACACGCGACAGGCGGTCACTCGCGCTGACCTGGATTGTCGACGGCACACGGTCGATGTTGCAATGGCCCTCATGTACCATTATCACCGTCCAATTGGCTGGCGACGGCCGTGCGGTCGATCAGCAACCATTCGTGAGGACCGATTACCCGCCCACCTGCCGGCCGGCCACCAGCGGCCCACAAGCTACAGCGATGCCACGAAGGATTGATGATGGATCAACGCTACCCAAGCAGCCGGTTGTTCGCTACCGCGATCATCGCCGCCTGCCTGATGCTCGCCCTGAATGTCCGGGCAGCAGGAACCACGGTCGTTGAACTGTGCAACGGCTGCACGGTATCCAAACACGTGCAGAAGGCACGCGCCCATGCCCAGGGCGGCTACCTCAACCGGGCTCGGGTCTATTCGATGGACCTGGTCAAAGACGAGCTGCATGGCTTCGACGTTTACACCGAAAGCGAACCGGGCTTCACCACGACGATCGTCGACCCAGTTGCCATCCCGAACGACATCGCTCAGGAGTGGCTCGACATCCTGGCGTTTCAATACGCGGTCAGAAGCGCGCAGGAAGCCGGGCTCGACCTGACCGACATCTCGTTGATGGAAACCCTGGCCGATGGCTCGGAAGGCATCCGCACGCGCGATCTGGTCGGGCTGCGGGCCGCCGGCCAGCACCTCCCCGCTGTGCGCGAACGTCTGGAAAACCTGATCGGCACCTTCAATCGCCTGTGGAAAGCTGCTCCCAGCGAAGCGCGCCAGACCGTCATCAAGGTGTTCTTTGCCGATGGCACCCGGTTCTACACGATCCGATGGGATTCCGACATGTTCGGCAATCCGCTCGCCTGGGCTACGGAAGTCAAGTCCACAGCTCGCGACCTGCTCGGCAATCCGATCCCCGACGATCCGCAGACCCTCAACGATGTGCTCGATGCCAATGGCTTCTTCGTGTTCACCGATCCGGAGACCCTGGCCCGGGTGATCGGGCGATTGAGCGTGCCTTGGCGGGTCAGAGTGGTCTGGGTCGATCGGACCATCCAGAGCGGCACCGTCTGCCTGCCCGGTGAGGGCGACGAATTGATCTGCACCGGAAGCTCTCCCGGTTCGCCAAACTGACCGCGCCCAAGCGAGCAGGGCCTGACACGCAGCATCGAAATACTGCCCCGCCCGCCGACACCGCACGCGCGGCAATCCGCCTCCGCCCCCCCCCCCCCCCCC
>DIHI01000052.1:1954-3357 GCA_002420085.1 Lysobacterales bacterium UBA5700
CCCCGCGCGGCCCCCCCCCCCCCGCCCGCCACATCCGGTCAACCGGCCGTGGCGGGCGTGTTCCTATGCACGCGAATTCAGGGTGACACCCTGACCCGATTGCGGCCGTCGCGCTTGGCGGCGTACATCGCCTGATCGGCGCGACACAGCAGGTCGGCCAGCTCGCCATGGGCCGGCTGCCATTGAGCGACACCGATCGACACGGTCAGGCGCAGGGCACGATCGGCCCGAACGATCGACGTTCCGGAAACATGGCCGCGCAGGCGCTCGGCGACGATTTCCGCATCGTGCGTGCTCGCGCCCGGCAACAGGACCACGAACTCCTCGCCCCCAAGCCGGGCGATCACGTCTTCCTCGCGCAGGGCATCGCGCAGACAGGTGTGCAGCGCCGTCAATGCTGCATCGCCGGCATCATGACCGTGTTCGTCATTGATCCGCTTGAACTCGTCGACATCGATCAACAACAGCGAAGCGGGGCGTTTGGCCCGCTGGCACCCGGCAAGAACCCGCTGCGCGGCCGACTCGAACCCACGCCGATTGAGCGCTCCGGTCAGGGCATCGGTACTGGCCCGCTGGGTCAGCCGGGCATTGGTCCGCCCGGCCAGCATCAACAGAAAGCCCAGACTGGCGAAGATCGGCAGGTTGGCATAGACCAGCAGCGCCGCCTGCTGGGGCACCGAACGACTGATCGCGAGACCGGGATGGATCAGGGTATCGGCGGCACGCAGCAACATGCTGGCGACGCCCGAGAGAAACACCACGGCAATGATGTTGACGGCCCGCCGCATGCCGGCCTCGCGGTGGGACAGGGCCGAGATCGCGGTCCAGCCCATTACGGCCGCACCGACCAGGGAAACCACCAGCACCCGCGCGTCGTAATCGGGCGTGATCAGGCCAAACCAGACATTGCCGAGCGCGACCAGGGCGACGGCCGAATACAGAACCCTGCGTTGTTCGCGCAGGCCGATGAAATGCCGGATCGCTCGCGCGTACTCGGCCATTGCCAACACCGACAGGGTATTGATGGCGACCGTCGAGATCAGTGGTGGCAGGTCGCGACCGAATACGAACAGCAGCCAGAACGCCGCCTGCACGCCGATCGCCCACAGCCAGATGCGCATCGAGCGCTCTTCCGGGCCGGTCTGACCCGAACTCGGCCACAGCGCGTAGGACAGACCCAGCGCGAGAAACAGCGCCAGGATCACGCCAACCGTCAGCAAGGTGTCGATGTCGAGCATGGTCTGCGGTGGCGGGCTCCGGTGGCCTGGGCGGGGCGACGGCTAAGCTGGCCGTCATCCTGAACACTTTCGCAGTGATCGGCAATGGTGTCGGCAAAAAAACGACGACCGGTCGATATCCTCGGGCGATCGTGTTCAAGAAACGTGATCCAGGAAACAGTCCGG
>DIHI01000052.1:3495-4545 GCA_002420085.1 Lysobacterales bacterium UBA5700
CGCTTGGCGGCGTACATGGCGTCGTCGGCGCGCCGCAGCAATTGCTCGAAATCGGCTTCGTCCGAGCCTTGCTCGGCCACACCGATACTGACGGTGAGAAGTATCTCGTCGTCACCGTGGAGAAAACTGCGCTCTCGAACCAGCGAACGGATGCGTTCGGCGACCCGGACCGCCTCGGTCACCGGTGTTCCAGGCAGCAGAACCACGAACTCCTCACCACCGACCCGCGCTACGGCATCTTCCAGTCGAAGCGTGCGTCCGATGCGCTCGGTCAACTGCACCAGAATGGCATCGCCGGCCTCGTGTCCGTAGGTGTCGTTGACCCGCTTGAAATGATCGGCATCGATCATCAGCAGACTGGTCGGACGACGGTGGCGGCGTGCTTCGGACAGGGTGCGCACGGCCAGGCTCTCCAGTGCCCGGCGATTGAGCGCTCCGGTCAGAGCATCGGTCGCGGCCAGCCGTTGCAGCGAGCCGTTGACCCGTTCGACGTGCATCAGCAGAAACGCGAAACTGGCCAGGGTCGGGTACACGAAGATGCAGGCCAGCGCGACGAAGTCGAAGATCGCCTCCCACTCGCTGGTCGGCGCGAACACCCGGACTACCATCCGGATCGGCGCCAGCGCGGCGGCTGTGAGGGCGATCAATCGCAGCAGACGGCCGGCATCAGTGTCGCAACGACTCGGCCGCAACGCCCAGGCGACCGCCAGCAGGGTACCGGCGGCAAAGATCGCGACGATCGCCACCCGCGCGGTATAGCGCTCAGGATCCGGACCCAGGGCAAGGGTGGCTGCCAGGGCGAGCAGCACGAGCACGAGCACCGGCCAGAGCAACGGCCGATCACCGAGAAAGCGCCTGACCGCCAGCCACTGGCCGCTCAGGGCGAGCAGCAGGAGGGCGTTCAGCAGCGCGACCAGATCGCTGTCGTTCGCTGCCTCGACCCTCAGGAACACCCACCAGTACAGACTCATCAGAGCCAATGCCGCCAACCAGGGCAGCAGGCTTGGCCGGGCACTCGTCGGCAATGCCCGCAAGGTCAACGCCATGATC
>DIHI01000052.1:4764-5862 GCA_002420085.1 Lysobacterales bacterium UBA5700
ACAGCCACACCGACCGCTCGCACCACCGCATCACACCGTTCTCGTTTCATCACACTTCGCGCTTCGTAGCACCCAAGGAGCGCGGCCATCAAACCGCATCCAACACCAGCCGTATAGATGGGGCTGAGCGGACGTTTACGATGCTGACGTCATCGCGGCCGCGCGGGTGATCAATGGCGCCTGTCAGTGACCGGTGGGCTGGGGGGAGTCGGGAATGCACGGATTCAGGTTATTGGCAACAGGGGAACGCTGGCCGGCCCGAGGAGGTGAGGGACACGAACATGATCATGGTAAAAATTAATTTTTATGTGTTTTGCAAGCGGTACACTAGCTACATTTCTGGACTTGAGTCTACGCCCAGGAAAAGATGTTGTATGCCCTGCTGTGCTGTGATATGAGTGATAGTGGCGCCGCGCTCACTTTCCAGCGAATAGTGGAAAAAAACATCCGCACAATATCCAGACCTGTGTTCCAAGAATATTCGGATTGCATCATTTTCTTCAACACCGTCGACACGCGAAACATTAGTGGCAATTCCAAAGGCCAAGATCGATATATCTCTTGCCAATAAAAAAAATGAATCAACAAGCGCGTCTGCTCTAAATTGATCGCCCATCCAATGTTCTTTCGGGGAAATTCCGACATGTACAATTTCATTTTTTTCGTTTAAATAACCACCGAAAGGATGGAACTCACCGTGGGTGCTAAGCATCTTCTCAGCGAACTCGACAAGGTCATTCATCAATGCCTCTGTCTGTGCTTTGGGGGTAGTCATCTACTTTCCTTGCGGCCCAAGGTCATCGCGTCTAATCACTTTGGACTGGCTCTGCACCGTCCCACTCACCTGCGAGGTGGTTCCTGTCAAAACCACGTGCTCCCTCTCTGTTCTTTGAGCATGCTCACGCTGCGCGCGTAGTTGAGCAGAGTCCGATACTCGAGCTGTGTCTTTAATCTCGCCAACTTGTGTTGGGCTCTGGAAGTCCGGAATTGTGCGTCCATGACTCGTTGACACAACCTCTGTATTTTTTGCTTCGCCGATGTCGGAAAGAACGCGCGCTTCCGATGCTCGTCCCCTCGCGCCAGCCTCGACAACATTGC
>DIHI01000107.1:0-526 GCA_002420085.1 Lysobacterales bacterium UBA5700
ATGCCGTCGGGGAATTCCTTGCGGGTGGCTTTTTCGATTCGGGCGGCCATCTGCGGTTGCATCAGGCCGGCGGTGCGCTTGGTGATCAGGTCGTCGAGACGGATGCCGTCGATCAGGTCGATCGGGTCGAGCACGTTGCCCTTGGACTTGGACATCTTCTGGCCGTCCTTGTCGCGTACCAGGCCGGTGATGTAGACGTGCTTGAACGGAATCTGGCCGGTGAAGTGATCGGTCATCATCACCATCCGGGCGACCCAGAAGAAAATGATGTCGAAGCCGGTGACCAGGACGCTGGAGGGCAGGTAGCGGTCATAGCCGCGTTCGGCCATGGCCTGCGGATTGGGCCAGCCGAGCGTGGAGAACGGCCACAGGGCGGAGCTGAACCAGGTTTCCAGCACGTCGTCGTCGCGAGTGAGCGCGATGTCGTCCGACAGGCCGGAACGCGCGCGCGCGTCGGCCTCGTCGCGGCCGACATGAATGCCACCTGCGTCGTCGTACCAGGCCGGGATGCGATGGCCCCACCAGA
>DIHI01000107.1:640-7352 GCA_002420085.1 Lysobacterales bacterium UBA5700
CGGCTGATGCACCAGTCCTGGATGTTCTCCATCCAGTGCCGGTAGGTGTTGATCCAGTTCGGCGGGACGAAACGGATCTGGCCATTCTCGACCAGTTCCAGGCCACGCCGACCGAGTTGGTCCATCTTGACGAACCACTGGTAGGTGAGAAAGGGTTCGATCACCTGGCCGGTGCGGTCACCACGCGGCACCTGGAGCTTGTGTGGTTTGGTCTCGATCAGCAGGTCGAGTGCTTCGAGGTCGGCCAGTATCGCCTTGCGGGCGTCGTAGCGATCCTGGCCGCGATACTTCGCGGGCGCGCTGTCGTTGATTGCGGCGTCGGGGGTGAAGATGTTGATCGGGGTGAAGCCATGCCGCTGGCCGATCGCATGGTCGTTGAAATCGTGCGCCGGGGTGATCTTGACGCAGCCGGTGCCGAACTCGCGCTCGACGTAGCTGTCGGCGATGATCGGAATCTCGCGATCGCACAGCGGCAGGCGCAGGGTCTGGCCGATCAGGTGGGTGTAGCGTTCGTCGTCGGGATGGACGGCGACGCAGACGTCGCCGAGCAGGGTTTCCGGGCGGGTGGTGGCGACCACCAGACCGGCTCGGCCGTCCGGGCCGCGCAGCGAGGCATCGGCAAAGGGATACAGGATCGACCACAGAAAACCGTCTTCCTCTTCGCTGACCACTTCCAGGTCGGAGATGGCGGTCTTCAGCACCGGATCCCAGTTGACCAGGCGTTGGCCGCGATAGATCAGGCCCTGCTCGTGCAGGCGCACGAAGCATTCGACGACGGTCTCGGACGGCATCGGGTCCATGGTGAACACGCTGCGCGACCAGTCGCCGGAGGCGCCCAGTCGGCGCATCTGGCGTTCGATGGTGTTGCCGGAATGCTGCTTCCACTCCCAGACCTTGTCGATGAAGGCGTCGCGACCGAGCCCCTCGCGGGTGAGCTGGTCGGCGGCGAGATTGCGTGCGACGACCATTTCGGTGGCGATGCCGGCGTGGTCGGTGCCGACCTGCCAGAGGGTGTCGAAGCCACGCATGCGGTGGTAGCGGATCAGCGCGTCCATCAGGGTGTGCTGGAAGGCATGACCCATGTGCAGGGTGCCGGTGACGTTCGGCGGTGGCAGCAGGATGCAGTAGGGCTCGCCCTGACCACCGGCTGCGAAGGCGCCGTCGGATTCCCACTGGGCGTACAGGCGGGACTCGAATTCGGAGGGGTCGTAGCTTTTCGGGAGCGAGGTCATGGGGTGGCGGTCGGGATTTGAGATTCGGGATTCGGGNTTCGGGATTTGAGATTCGGGATCTGGGGTTCGAGATGCATGTGCCAACGAATCCCGAATCGCGCGTCCCGTCCTACATGTCGTGCTTGTTGAGTTGAAAATTCCGGGCCTGGTAGGCGCGCCAGCGCTGTCGCAGGGGCTCGCGGGCGGTGGGGTCGGCGGGCACCACTTCAAGAATGCGCTCGACCGGGCCATCGACGGCCTGGTCGCGCAGGTTGAGGGTCAGCGGTCGCAGGGCGGCGGCGATCTCGGGGCTGGCGATCAGCACCGGTACGTCCTCGCCCGGATCGTCTTCGCGGGCGATCTGGTGTGGGATGTAGGCGTCCGGGTCGAATGACCACAGCAGGTCGTCGATCGCTTCGGCCTGCGGCTGATCACGGGCGAGGATCAGCATCGGCTTGCCACTGTCATGGCCGCGCCGCGCCAGTTCGCAGACCAGCAGCAGCGGCTGGTCGCGAAAGCGCGGTTTGGCGATCAGGTAGAAGTCGGCGCGCATGAGAGCCGGGATTCGAGATCAGGGTGTTTGGAATCGTAGAGCGGTTGGCTCGGGTCTGGTCGGTGACGGTGCGAGTGCTTCTGACCATTCCCTAATTCCCTATTCCCTATTCTCGGCCCTGTCCAATAGCCACTGACACAGCAGGCCGACCGGGCGGCCGGTGGCCATGCCCTTGCGACCTTCTTCCCAGGCAGTGCCGGCGATGTCGAGGTGTGCCCAGCGCTGGCCTTCGGTGAAGCGGGCGAGGAAGCAGCCAGCGGTGATCGCACCGGCCCATTTGCCGCCGATGTTGGCCATGTCGGCGAAGGCCGATTCCAGCAGGGGCTGGTAGTCGTCCCAGATCGGCAGGCGCCAGGCGCGGTCGTGGACGTGGTTGCCGGCGGCGAGCAGTTCATCGGCCAGGTCGTCATGCTTGCTCATCAGGCCGGTGGCGTGCTTGCCGAGGGCGATGACGCAGGCGCCGGTCAGGGTGGCGACATCGATGACGGCTTGCGGTTCGTAGCGCCGGGTGTAGGTCAGGGCGTCGCACAGGATGAGCCGGCCTTCGGCATCGGTGTTGAGCACTTCGACGGTCTTGCCGGACAGGCTGGTGAGCACGTCGGACGGCCGGTAGGCGTTGCCATCAGCCATGTTCTCCACGGCGGCAATGACGGTGATCAGGTTGATCGGGAGTTTCATGCCGACGGCGGCGGCGAAGGTGCCGAGCACGGTGGCGGCGCCGCACATGTCGAACTTCATTTCCTCGATGCCACCCTGCACCTTCAGGTTGATGCCGCCGCTGTCGAAGGTGATGCCCTTGCCGACCAGGGCGTAGGGTTTGTCGTCGTCGGCGCCGGTCCAGCGCAGCACGATCAGCTTGGGCGGATTGGCCGAGCCGCGCGCGACGGCCAGCAGGGCGCCCATGCCGAGCCGTTCCATGTCCTCACGTTCAAGCACGTCGCAGGTGACGCCGGGATGGGCGTCGGCCAGTTTGCGGGCCTGGTCGGCGAGATAGGCCGGGTTGCAGATGTTGGGTGGCAGGTTGCCCAACTCGCGGGCCAGTTCCATGCCGGCGGCGATCGCGATGCCACGCTGGAGGGCCGGCTCGGCCTGGCTGTCGGCAGTCAGGGCCAGGCTGGTGAGGCGGTTGATGCTGCCGTTTTCCGAGCGTGCCAGGGAGTAGCGGTAGGCGGCGCGGTCGGCGGCGATCACGCCCTGGGTCACCAGCCAGTCGGCGTCGCGATCGGCGACGCCGAGTTCGGTCAGGGTCGAGGTGGCGGTACGGACCGAGCCTTCGCGCAGGGCGCGGGTCGCGCCTTCTACGGCTTTGATGTAGGCGCTGGCATCGAATTTGGCCACCTCGCCCAGCCCGACCACCAGCACCCGCGCGGCAGCCAGGCCGGGAAGGTCGTGCAGGAGGAGGGTGGTGCCGCACTTGCGGGGCAGGTCGCCACGGGTGCGCAGGCCGGTCAGGCGCCCCTGGCTGGCGTTGTCGATGGCGGTGCCGGCGGCGCTGAAGCCGACATCGGAGTAGCAACCGATGATGATGCAGTCGCTGTCGATCTGGTTGACAGGGGTGGAACTGAGACTGAATTCGAGGGCCATGGTCGAGAATCCGTACAATTGCGCGAGCGAGAGGATCAGGTTCGCGAGGGGGGTCGGCGTTGCCGGCGCGTCCGTTCGGGGCCGGTTGAGACCAGCCCACTAGTCTATAACAAAGGTAGTCAGCGGCCCCATGCGGCTCATCGATCGATATCTGGTGCGGCAATTCGCGCAAACGACCCTGGCCAGCGTGGCGGTACTGGTGATGGTGAGCTTCAGTGGGATCGTCGCCGATCTGTTGTCGGAGATCGCGCGCGGCAAAGTGCCGGCGGCGCTGCTGCTGTCGCAGGTGCTGCTGCGCGGGCTCCAGTTCCTGCCGCTGATCCTGCCGTTGGCGCTGTTTCTCGGCCTGATGATGGCGATCGGTCGGATGTACCGCGAGTCGGAGATGACCGTGCTCGGTTCGATCGGGATCGGGGCTCGCCAGTTGCTGATGCCGGTCGCGCGCTCAGCGCTGCCGGTGGCCTTGCTGGTGGCCCTGTTATCGCTGTGGTTGTCGCCATTGGCGCAGCGCGAGGCGGCAGCGATGATCGATTCGGCCAATCGCTCGCTGTTGTTGGCGGGTCTGGAGCCGGGGCGGTTTGCCCGCATTCCAGGGCGCGATGGGGTGCTGTACGTCGGTGAGATGCGTGCCGATGGCAGTCGGTTCGGCAGTCTGTTCATCGAGGACGAGCGCAATGGCCGGATCGATGTGGTCACGGCGGCCCATGGCGAGTTGTTCTTCGACGGTGAGCAGGAACGTTATCTCCGGCTGCAGGATGGCTTTCGGGTCGAGGGCGACATCGAGCGACTGGACCTGCGGCTGATGCGCTTCGAGCGCAACGACATCCGCCTGCCCGATCATCAGCGGCAGAATCTGGTCGAGACGCCGGCCTTCCGGGCCACGATGGCCCTGGTGCTGGACGCCAGTCCGGAGTCGAGGGCCGAGTTGCACTGGCGGTTGGCGATGCCGCTGGCGGCCCTGGTGCTGGCTTTGCTGGCGATCCCGCTGGCCCGTGGACAGCCGCGTCAGCCGCGCTATGGCCGCCTGTTGCTGGCCTTGCTGGGCTATCTGGTGTACGTGAATTTTCTGGTGCTGGGTACGGCCTGGATGGCTGAGGGGCGGGTGGCGACCGCGATCGGTCTGTGGTGGGTCCACGCATTGGCCCTGACCCTGGCCCTGTGGTTGTTCTGGGGCGACGGCCGGATGCCGCGTCCGGGGAGGCTGCGATGATCGGTCGGCTGCGGGTTCACGATCGCTATGTCGCGCGCAGTGCGCTGGTGACGGTGGCGATGGCCTGGGCGGTGTTGCTCGGTTTCGATCTGATCGTGGCCCTGGTCGGTGCGCTGGACGACATCGGCAAGGGCAGTTACGGGTTTGCCGATGCCGTTCTGCAAACCGTGCTGACCGCGCCGCGCAGGGCCTATGAGCTGTTTCCGACTGCGGCGGTGATCGGCTGCCTGCTGGGTCTGGGCAGTTTGGCGAGTGGCTCGGAACTGATCGCGCTGCGTTCGGTTGGCCTGTCCAGGCTGCGGATCACGGTCAGTGTGCTGGCGGCACTGGCGGTGCTGACGCTGGCGATGATCGTGGTCGGCGAGACGCTCGGTCCGAGCGGCGAGCGTGCGGCGCAGAGCCTCGCTGCACGGGCGCGCGGTGCCGATGCGGTCTCGGCCAGTTGGTCGGGGCTGTGGGCGCGCGAGGGTGAGGTCTATCTGAATGCCCGCGATGTGCTGGTGCGCGAGGCCGAGCCAGTGCCACAGGTGGAGATGGTCGGGGTGCGTCTGTTCGAGTTGGGGCCGGACGGGCGACTGACCGGCATTGCTCGGGCACGTCGGGCCGTTCACGATGCCGGCGGTTGGACCTTGTTCGACGTTCGGCGGATCCGCATCGGCGAGTCGTCGGCGACGGCGGTCGAACTGGCGTCCGAGACCTGGCCGTCGCGCCTGGACGGCGACACCCTGGTTGCCAGCGTCAGTCGGCCGCGCTACATGCCGAGTTCGCGCTTGCGGGCCGGCATCGAGTACATGCGCCGCAACGGTGTCGATCCCGGTCCCTACGAGGCGGCGTACTGGGCGCGCTGGTTCTATCCGTTCAATGTGCTGGCGCTGTGCCTGGCGGCGATGCCGTTCGCATTCGGGCCGTTGCGCAGTGGCGGCTTCGGCAAGCGACTGTTTGCGGGAATCATGTTCGGGCTGGTGTTCTTCCTGCTGAACCGGCTGGCGGTCAATCTGGCGGGTGTGTACGGGCTGGACATGCGGCTGGCCAATGCCCTGCCACCGCTGACCATGCTGGCGATCTCGGGCTGGCTGTTCCGACGACGCGGCTGAGCCAGAGCCGGGCAGACCTGGCCAACGACCGCGATCAGCGGGCGGCGGTGTGGGTTTGCGGCGGCGGCTCCGGCGGTTCGCGCCAGTCGAACTGGTCGAGCCCGAGGGCCCGGTCGAGGGTGGTTGCGATCAGGGCGTTCGGGGCCGAGTGCTCGCTGTGCCAGAGCAGGGCGATGCCGACATCCCGACTTGGCAGCAGGGCGAGTGCTGCGCGATAGCCCTGAACGGCGCCGGCATGGTAGATCACGCGCTCGCCCGAGTAATCGAATACCCGCCAGCCGAGCGCGTAATGCGCCGAGCGCAGGCGTGCGGCGCGCCAGCCTGAGCGACCGATCTGGTCCGGGGTTTCGATCAGTGGCGTGTGGATTTCCGCCAGCAGTGCGGGTGGCAGGGTACCCGGACGGTGGCCGAGTTGGGCCAGCAGCCAGATGCCGAGGTCGTTGGCGCTGGCATTGACGCCGGCGGCCGGCGGTACTCGGTAGTAGTTTTCCTTGGGCTCGACCGGCTGCCAGTTGCGGCCGCGTCGGACGTGTGGTCTGGCCCAGCTTGGGCTGCTGCGCAGGGCGTCCAGGCCGTAGCTGGTGTCGCGCATCGCCAGTGGCAGCAGGATGCGCTTGTGGACCGAGATCGGGAAGAATTCGCCGGTGACTGCGAAGCTGAGATCGCCGATCAGGCTGAAGGCGATGTTCTGGTAGGCGTAGCATTCGCCGGGTGGACAGCGCATCGGCGCTTCGCCGAGACGGGCCGCCAGCAGCGGGTAGGGTTGATCGGCCTCCAGCGCGCGGTCGAGGTAGTTGTAGGACTGGATGCCGATCCGGTGGCTGAGAATGTCGCGCACGGTCAGATGGCCGAGCGGGGCTTCCCGTGGCATGCCGAGTACCGGAAGCTGATCGACGGCGGCCATGTCCCAGTGCAGGGCGCCTTCGCGCACCAGTTGCGCGGCCAGGGTGGCAGCAAAGCCTTTCGACAGCGAGGCGATCCGGAACACGGTGTGCTCGCTGACCGGTTCGTCGCCACCGACCCGGGTGACGCCATAGCCCTTGACCAGCAGCGGCCGGCC
>DIHI01000107.1:7382-7601 GCA_002420085.1 Lysobacterales bacterium UBA5700
AGCGGCCGGCCCTGGTGGACGATCGCGACCGCCAGGCCGGGCAGGTGATGGCGGGCGACGGTCTCGGCGATGTCCTGGTCAAGCTCGGCAATGGCGCCGGGCAGGTCGGCGGTTGCCGGCGGGGTGCTCGGGGTCGCGCCTGCGGCTGGAGCGGGCGCGGGCGGGGCGATCTCGGTTGAAGGGGGCTCGCTCGATGGGGGGCGGGGTGGGGGGGTCTGG
>DIHI01000069.1:0-12380 GCA_002420085.1 Lysobacterales bacterium UBA5700
ACTGGTCGATGCCATGGCCATGCATCTGCTGACCCGGCCGGCCGACTTCGATGTCATCCTGACCGAGAACCTGTTCGGCGACATCCTGACCGACGAGGCGGCGGTCCTGGCCGGCTCGATGGGCCTGCTCGCCTCGGCCTCGCTCGGCGATGGTCGGGTCGGTCTGTACGAGCCGATCCATGGCTCGGCACCGGACATCGCCGGGCGCGGCATCGCCAATCCATGCGCCATGCTGCTGTCGGTGGCCCTGCTACTGCGTCATTCGCTCGACCTGAACGAGGAGGCCGATGCGGTCGAAGCGGCAGTCGCGGCCGCATTGGATGCCGGCGCGGTGACCGGCGACCTCGACCCGACCGGTGGCCTGAGCACCCGGGCAGCGGCTGATGCCATCTTCGATCACCTGGCCCGGCGGCCGGCGCGGGTGCCGTCGTGACCGCCATCGCCAGCCGTGCGCGGTTGCCGGCGATCGCCGGTGAGGACTGGCTGCGCGCCATCCTGACCGCACCGATCTACGACCTGGTCGAGCGCACGCCGCTGACCCCGGCGCGCGGGCTCTCCCAGCGCCTGGCGGCAACCGTGCTGCTCAAGCGCGAGGATCTGCAACCCGTCCATTCGTTCAAACTGCGGGGTGCCGCCAATCGGATGCTGGCACTGAGTGCCGAGGAGCGGGCGCGCGGCGTGCTGGCGGTTTCGGCCGGCAATCATGCCCAGGGCGTCGCTCTGGCAGCCCAGCGGCTGGGCATCGATGCCGTGATCGTGATGCCGGCGACCACCCCGGCGATCAAGCATCGGGCAGTGGCCGCGCTGGGGGTACGGATCGTGCTGCACGGCGACAGCTATGACGACGCTGCCCAGCACGGCTTCGCCCTGGCCCAACGCGAGGGTCGGATCATCCTGCATCCGTTCGACGATCCCGCCGTGATCGCCGGCCAGGGCACGGTTGCCATGGAACTGCTGGCCCAGCACGGCGGCCGTCTGGATGCCGTGTTCGTCCCGGTCGGTGGCGGCGGCCTGTGCGCCGGCATGGCCGCCTACATCAAGGCGCTGCGACCGGAGGTCCAGGTCATCGCGGTCGAACCCGACGATGCCGCCTGCCTGGCGGCCGCCCTGCGCGTCGGTCGGCCGGTGACCCTGGATCAGGTCGGCCTGTTCGTCGATGGCTGTGCCGTGCGGCGGATCGGCGAGCAGACCTTCGCGGTGCTGCGCGATCGGGTCGATGCCGTGGTGACAGTCGATGCCGACCGCGTCTGTGCTGCGATCCGGGACATCTTCGAGGACACCCGCGCGCTGGCCGAGCCGGCCGGTGCCCTGGCTGTCGCCGGCATGAAACGCTGGTGCGAGGACCGCGATGTCGGTGGCGCAACCCTGGTAGCGGTGCTGAGCGGTGCCAACATCGGCTTCGAGCGGCTCGGCCACGTCGTCGAGCGGGCGGAAATCGGCGAGCGTCACGAAGCCCTGTTCGGCGCCACCATTCCCGAGCAGCCCGGCAGTTTCCTGGCCTTCGCCCGCAGTCTCGGACGCCGGGCGATCACCGAGTTCAACTACCGCTATCGCGACCGTCGGCAAGCCCAGGTCTACGTCGGCGTGCGACTGGCCCGCGCCGACGCGCGCGCCGCCCTGCTGGCCGAACTCGCCCAGGCCGGGTTCCGGGCGGTCGATTACACCGAGAACGAGACCGCCCGCCAGCATGTCCGCCACCTGATCGGCGGACGCAGCCCGAGCCGCGAGCGGGTCTTCCGGTTCGAGTTTCCCGAGCGCCCTGGCGCGCTGCTGCATTTCCTGGAGACCCTGGGCGGTCGCTACAACATCAGCCTGTTCCACTACCGCTGCCACGGCGCCGCCTACGGTCGGGTGCTGGTCGGTTTCGAGGTGCCGGATGCGGCCGATCCGGACTTCGCCGCCGACCTCGGCCGACTCGGCTACTGGCATCAGGAGGAAACCGGCAATCCGGCACTGGAGCAGTTCCTCGGCCCGACGTCTTCGTGAGCGTCAGGCGTCAGGCTCGGGCCAGGCGTCGCGATCGGCATCCCAGCCGGCGATCAGGCTCCGGCCACTTCCACCCGGTCGCGACCGTTGCGCTTGGCCCGATACAAGGCAGCGTCGGCCTCGCCGACCAACTGCTCCGGGCCATCGCCGACACTCGGCAGCCGGGCGGCGACGCCCAGACTCAGGGTCACCGGCCAGTTGCGGGCACGCGCAGCGTGATGGATGCGCTCGGCCCGGCTCCGGGCCGCCGCGAGCGTGTGGTTGGGCAGTACCAGGGCGAACTCCTCGCCACCGAACCGGGCCAGCAGTTCCCGATCGCGGTCGTGCTGCTCGTGCAGGAAGGTCGCGATCTCGCGCAGCACCCGATCGCCTTCGAGATGGCCATGCTGATCGTTGAAGCGCTTGAAATGATCGACATCGATCATGCACACCGCCAGCGGCAGGCCACGATCGGTGGCACGCAGCCATTCGCGTTGCAGCCCCTGGTCGAGCGCTCGCCGGTTGAGCACCCCGGTCAGGGCGTCCTCGGTGGCCAGTTCTTCGAGTCGCCGGTTGGCCACTTCCAACTGCGCGGTGCGCTCGGTGATGCGGCTCTCCAATGCCTGATTGAGCTGCGCCAGGCGCCGTGTCCGCCAGCCGATCAGCAGGTGCAGGAGCCAGGCGAGCGCGGCCAGCGCCAGCGACACGGCCGCGACCTGGACCCAGCCGGAGCGGTGCCAGGGGGTCGGCGCCATCAGGTGCAGACGCAACGGCAGCACGCTGCGGCCGCCTCGGGTCCGGCCTTCGACCTGGACCAGGTAGGCGCCCGGCCGGCCGATCCGGAACAAGGTACTGCGCTCGCCGGTCCAGTCGCTCCAGGCACCGGCATCGCCATCGACACTGATCCGATGCCGGAACTCCTGGCCCGGATCGGTCGCCAGGATGCCGAACTCCATCCGCACATCGGCACCCAGATCGACCTGGATCGGCTCGGTGCTGCTGCCCTTCAGGGCCAGCGCATGCGGAACGTCACTGCTCTCGCCCGCACGTTGCACCGCCTCCAGCAGAACCACCTTGGTCGGCGGCGGTGGCGGCGGTTCGGAGCGGCTGTCGCGTTGCAGCAGGCCGCTCCAGGTGGCGATCCGCAGTTTGCCGTCACGGCCCTCACGGATCGCGCTGACCCCGCGTGCCTGCGGGGCATCGAAGCGCAGCGGCCGCCAGTCGCTGTCGCCCTCGGCCCGGCGCCAGGCGGTCTCACTGTCGTAGGCATAGAGGCCATCGCTGGCCGCCAGCACGTTCATGTCCATCGGCCGCTCGAACAGATCGAACGGCCGGCCCGAATGCGGCTGCCAGCGGTGGCCATCCCAGGCCCGCACGCTGCGCCCGGTGACCGCGTAGATGACACCGTCGATCTGCCTGATGGTGCTGCCATGACCGTCGTCGAGCGCGAAACCCACGGCCTCGCCCAGCACCTGCTGCTCGCCCAGTCGGCCGTCGCGCGGATCGAACTGCCAGCGTTGCGGCGGACCGCGGGTATCGCCCAGCCAGAGCGTTCCATCGTGATCGGCGACCGCACCCCACGGACTGAGCATGCCGATCGCATGCCGAGCAAGCACCTGCCAGCCGTCCCTGGCACGTGCCAGCAGGGCGATGCTGCGCTCACCAATCGCCCAGCGCCGATCGGGATGACCGGCGATCGTCAACAATTCCGAGAACGCTTCATCATCGTCCAGCAGGGCGCGACCGCTGCCGTCCGGCGCCACCTCGGCCAACCCGTGGCGGTGGGCGACCAGCAGGCGCTCGGCGGCGACGTCGAGATCGAAGGCTTCCATCGCCACCACCGACTGTCGGCGGATACGCTGGCTGCCGATGCCGGGCGCCAGTCGGGCCAGGCCGCGCGAGCCGGCCAGCCACAGCGCCTCGCCAAACCACTCCATGTCGTAGAGCCAGCCCTCGACGCCGGTGTCCGATCCGAAATGACTCCACGGCAGTTCGATCGACAGCCGTTGCAGACCGCGCTCACCGCCCAGCCACAGGCCGCCATCGCGATCACGGAACATCGCCATGATCGCGCCGCTGCCAGGCAGGCTGCGACTGAGCGCGCGGCCCTCGGCGTCGAAGCGGTACAGCGCGCCATTCAGGGTGCCGACCGCCAGGCCGCCATCGCCGAGACCGATGGCCTCGTAGGGTGCTTCGCCCGGCATGTCACTCCAGGGCGGCGCGGCCAGCGCCTCGATCCGATCGCCATGCAGGCGATACAGGCCATCCAAGGCAACCAGGACCGGTGTGCGACCGGCACCGACCACGGCCACACCGGCCACGATCTGATCGCTGAACCGCTCTCCGCCGGGCAGCAGTTCGACCTGACCATCGACGACCTGGACCAGGCCACGCCCGGCGATCCGCGCCAGCAACCGGTGACCGTCGCTGTAGAAGCTGCGCACCCCGTCCGGCAGCGGCCAGCGGCGGTGCTGGCCGTCGCTGGCATGCAGCAGCAGACCCGACTCGGTATGGACATAGACGCCTTCGGGCAGGGCGATGATCTGCCAGACGATGCCGATGCCCCGGTCATCGCCGGTCAGGCCCAGTTCGTCGCGCAGATCCCGATAGACCAGCCAACCGGCGGCGTCACGTTCGATCGTTCCGAAATTGTCGGCACCACCAACGAACAGACGACCACTCCGATCGACCGCCAGGGCACGCGCGATGGCATCACCCGGCATCCGGAAGCGGTGCCAATCGCGACCGTCGAAGCGCAACACACCTTCGAGGTTGGCGGCGTAGACCCAGCCATCGTCATCGCCGACCACCGCAAAGATGTGCGGGTAGGCATCGAAGGCGTCCGGACCGAATCGTATCGACAGCGGCGCACCCTGACTGCCGATGCCGGCCAGCCGGTCACTCGCCGCCACCGGTCCGAGCCCGAGCAGGCCCAACACCAGCCCGATCAGGCAGGCAGCCAGAACCGATCGGTTTCGGAGCCTGTGAATGTCGTTGTCGGAGACAGCGCGCGGAACCGGCATCCGCGCATCATAGCGGCGCATTCGCATACTCGACAGTTTGGGACATCGCCTTTATCGACCAGCGGTGGCATTGGCTGGACCGACGCGACCGAATCGCGGGAACTCTCCGGCCAACACCGGCTTGCGCCAAACCTGAACCGACATGTTATGTTGCCATGCAGCATGAAGCCACCCGCTCGGCAAGCTCTGTCCGCCACGCCTGCCTGATCCGATCCGACCCGACCCCATCGACGCCGCACCACCGACCCTTGCCGCCATGACCGACCTCGCCGCCAGCCAGCCCGCTTCGATCGCCGCCACCGACGCCCGCAGCCCGTCCGACGCTACCGATCGGCAACGGCCGATCGCCCACAAGTTCGGCGGCTCCAGCCTGGCCGATGCCACCTGCATGGCACGGGTCGCCGACATCCTGGGCGAATCCGACCCGGCCGGACAGGTGATCGTGGTCTCGGCGATGCGCGGCACCACCGATGCCCTGCTCGCCCTGATCGACGCCGCACTGGCCGAGGCTGACTGGCGGGCCGAACTGGACGCGCTGCGCCGCCGCCATCGGGACACCGCTGAGGCGATCGCCGCCCAAACCGGCAACGATGTCCACGCCACGATCGAGGCCGATTTCGCCCGTCTGTCCGAGCAATTGCACGCCATCGCCCTGCTCGGCGACGCCAGCCAGGACGTGCGCGAGCGCATCGCCGGCCTGGGCGAGGTCTGGTCGGCACACCTGCTGGCGGCACGGCTGTCGGCCGATGGCGAGCGCGTCCCGGTGCTCGATGCCCGCGAAGTGCTGACCGTTGAAGCCGGAGAACTCGGCCCGACCGTCGATTGGCCAAGGAGTGCCGACGCACTCGCCGACTGGCGCCGCCGACACCCGGGACCGCGCTGGGTAGTCACCGGCTTCGTCGCCCGCCGCCCGGATGGCCGACCAACCACGCTCGGCCGCAATGGCAGCGACCTGTCCGGCGCGATCTTCGCGATCCTGTTCGATGCCGCCGAACTGATCATCTGGACCGATGTCGAGGGCGTCTTCTCGGCAGATCCTCGCCTGGTTCCGGAAGCCGTGCCCCTGCCCAGGCTGACCTATGCCGAAGCCTGCGAACTGGCCTATTTCGGCGCCAAGGTGATCCATCCCCGAACCATGGCCCCAGCGATCGCCCATGGCCTGCCGCTGTCGATCCGCAACACCTTCCTGCCCGACCATCCCGGCACCCGCATCGATGCCGGCGACGGCCGCTCCGAGCATCCGGTCAGCGGCCTGACCCTGGTCGCCGGCATGGCCATCCTGGAACTGACCGGCAGCGGCCTGATCGGCGTGCCGGGCACCGCGCAGCGGGTGTTCGCCGCCCTGCACGGAGTCGGGGCCTCGGTGGTGATGATCTCCCAGGGCTCCTCGGAACATTCGATCTGCTGCGTGGTGCGCAGCCGCGATGCCGAATCCGGTGCCCGCGCGCTGGCCAACGCCTTCGCGTCCGAACTGGCCGCCGGGCACGTCCAGGGCGTATCGATCACGCCCGAGATCAGCGTCCTGGCGGCAGTCGGCGAAGGCATGGCCGGCACGCCCGGCATCGCCGCCAAACTGTTCGGAGCACTGGCCAGTGCTCGGGTCAATGTCCGCGCGATCGCCCAGGGCGCCTCGGAACGCAACATCTCGGCCGCCATCGCTGCCAGCGATGCCACCCGCGCCCTGCGCGCCGCCCACGCCGCCTTCTGGCTGTCGCCGCAGACGGTCGCGGTCGCCGTGGTCGGTCCTGGCCGGGTCGGACAGACCCTGCTGGCGCAACTGGCCGCCGCGCGCGAACGGCTGCTGCGCGACGGCAACCTCGACCTGCGCCTGCTGGCGCTGGCCGACAGTCGGCGCATGCATCTGGCCAGCCGTCCGATCGAGCCGGATCGCTGGCGCGAGGCACTGGCCGGTGCCGACCGGGCCAGTGATGGCGAGGCCCTGGCTCAGCACCTGCTCGATGCCCACTTGCCGCACGCCCTGATCATCGACTGCTCGGCCAGCGACCGGGTCGCCGAGCACTATCCGACCTGGCTGGCACGCGGCATCCACGTCATCACCCCGAACAAGCACGCCGGCAGCGGCCCGCTCGACCGACACCGGGTGATCCGTGCCGCCTCGCGCAGCAGCGGTGCCCGGTTCCGCTACGAGGCCACGGTCGGCGCCGGCCTGCCGGTGATCGGCACCCTGCGCGATCTGCTCGACAGCGGCGATGTGCTGCACGTCGTGGAAGGCATGTTCTCCGGCACCCTGGCCTGGCTGTTCAACCGCTTCGACGGCAGCGAAGCCTTCTCCGAACTGGTTCTCCAAGCCCAGCGCCTGGGCTACACCGAACCCGATCCACGGGAAGACCTGTCCGGCCTCGATGTCGCCCGCAAACTGGTCATCCTGGCCCGCGAAGCCGGCTGGCCGCTGTCACTGGATCAGGTCGAAATCGAGAGCCTGGTGCCCGAAGCCCTGCGCTCGCTCGACCGCGATGCCGCCCTGGCGGCCCTGGCCAGCATGGACGCCGATATGGCGGCACGGCTCGCCGAGGCCCGCGCCACCGGCCGAGCGCTACGTTACGTCGCGCGGCTCGATCGCACCGGTCGAGCACAGGTCGGCCTGGTGGCACTCGGCCCCGAACACGCCTTCTGCCATACCCGGCTGACCGACAACATCGTCCAGTTCACCACCGAGCGCTACCACGACAACCCGCTGGTCGTGCAAGGCCCAGGTGCCGGACCGGAGGTCACCGCCGGTGGCGTGTTCGCCGACCTGCTGCGGGTCGCCGCCCACCTCGGAGCCCCGCTGTGACCACCACCTGGGCCGAAGCCTTCGCACCGGCCAGTGTCGGCAATATCGGGGTCGGCTTCGACCTGCTCGGCCATGCCCTGCTCGGTCCCGGCGACCGGGCCAGGGTCCGACTGACCGATCGTCCCGGCGTATCGATCCGCACGGTTCGCGGCGGCCCCGACTCGATCCCGCTCGACCCGGCCAGCAATACCGCCGGCGCGGCCCTGCTCGCCTTCCGGGCGATTCACCTGCCCGACCTCGGCTTGGCGTTGGACATCGAAAAAGGCATTCCGCTCGGCTCCGGCATGGGCGGCTCGGCGGCCTCCGCCGTGGCCGCCCTGGTTGCCG
Organism: Lysobacterales bacterium UBA5700; assembly: GCA_002420085.1. GTDB lineage: Bacteria > Pseudomonadota > Gammaproteobacteria > Xanthomonadales > Xanthomonadaceae > UBA11164. The sequence goes on from DIHI01000069.1 coordinate 8,110, forward strand.
CAAACAGCCTGCTGCCACACCCGTTGCCGCTGATCGACCTGTACCCGTTCGCGCTGACCGGCGAAGCGGTCGCCAGCGGCGGCCGGCACGGTGACAACGTCGCCCCCAGCCTGCTCGGCGGCCTGATCCTGGCCTTGCCCGATCGGCCACTGGCGTTGCCGGCCCCGGCCGGCATCCACTGCGCCCTGGTCCACCCGCATCAGGTGCTGGAAACCCGGGCCGCCCGCCAAGCCCTGCGCTCGCCCTTCACGATCGGCGAAATCACCGCACAATCGGCCTTGCTCGCGCGCTTCCTGATCGGCTGCGAACGCGGCGACCTCGACCTGCTCGCCAGCGGCCTGGCCGACGTGCTGGTCGAACCGCGTCGGGCCTCCCTGGTGCCCGGCTTCGCCGAGGTCAAGCGGGCTGCCCTGGCGGCCGGCGCGCTCGGTGCCAGCCTGTCCGGCGCTGGCCCGAGCCTGTTCGCCTGGGCCGAGGATCGCACGTCCGCCGAACGGATCGCCGATGCCATGGTCGCGGCATTCGCCGAGCACGGCATCGCCAGCGACCGCTGGCTGTCGCCGATCGCCGCACCCGGCGCCCGCCTGCTGGCGACCGGCTGACCGACGCCCGACTCCCTTCACCCAGACCGCACCGAACCATGCGCTACCTCAGCACCCGCCAGCAGTCGCCCGCCCTCTCGCTCAGTCAGGCGCTGGCCCGTGGCCTCGCCCCGGACGGCGGACTGTACGTCCCCGAGCGCCTGCCGCAGTTCGACCCGAGTGATTTCGATGGGCGGACGCACCTGGCCGAGATCGCCGAAACCCTGCTCGCCCCGTTCTGCGCCGATGACCCACTGGCCGACGCCCTGTCGGACCTGTGTCGGCGCGCACTCGACCCGCCCCTCGCCCTGACCACCCTGCCGGGCGATCAGGACGACCATCTGCTGGAACTGTTCCACGGCCCGAGCGCCGCGTTCAAGGACTTCGCCGCCCGCTTCCTGGCCGAATGCCTGGCCCATGGCCGGGCACCGGACACCCCGGAGCTGACCATCCTGGTCGCCACCTCCGGCGACACCGGCGCTGCCGTCGCCGCCGCCTTCCACCGCCGTCCCGGATTCCGGGTGGTCATCCTCTACCCCGAAGGCCGGGTCTCGCCGCGCCAGGCGCACATGCTCGGCGCCCTCGGCGACAACGTCTCCTGTCTGCGGGTCGCCGGCCGTTTCGACGACTGCCAAGCGCTGGCCAAGCAGGCGCTCGCCGATGCCGATCTGCGCCAGCGCCGGCCGCTGTCATCGGCCAACAGCATCAGCCTGGGACGACTGCTGCCGCAGATGGCCTACTACGCCTGGGCGGCACTGCATTTCCAGCGGCAGCGTGGTGAGCCGCTCAACTTCGCGATCCCGACCGGCAACCTCGGCAACGCCCTGGCGGCCGTGCTGGCCCGCACGCTCGGCCTGCCGATCGGCGAGATCGTCCTGGCCTGCAACGACAATCGCAGCCTGACCGAATTCTTCGCTGGCAATGCCTATCGACCACGACCGAGCGTGGCCACCCTGGCCAATGCCATGGATGTCGGCGACCCGAGCAATTTCGAGCGGCTGCGCTGGCTGATTCCCGATCCGGAGCACCTGCGCCGCGCGCTACGCGCCGTTTCGGTCGATGACCCGGCCATCCGGCGGCGTCTGGCCGTGGTCGCCGAACGCGGGGCGATCGTCTGTCCACACACCGCCACCGCACTCGATGTCATCGCCGATCTGCGTGCCAGCGGCGACCGTCGCCCCTGGGCAGCGGTAGCCACCGCCCACCCGGCCAAGTTCGAGCAGGTCTTGCGCGCAGCCATCGGCCACGCCCCGGAACCGCCGGCCGCGCTCCAGGCATGGCTGGCTCGCCCGGATGCATCGGAACCGATCGCCTGCCACTATCCGACCCTGGCCGAACGACTCGCCCGGCCCTGATCCGGTCAGCGTGGCTTGCCCGGAATCGGGAACGGGGTGACCACCTTGTCGCCACTGGCGGCATCACGGATCGCCGACTGGCCCTGGCGGGCGACCTCCTCGACCCGCAGCACCGACTGCATCGGCAAGTGCAGCACCTTGGTGTCGGCGAATTCCGCCCGCAGGCGCTCCTCGGTCGGATCGACCACCAGTCCCTCGCTGATCCCGAACACCAGATCGGCGACTTCGGTGAATCCCCACAGGGCGCTGCTGCCGACCCGCCGGGCGAACAGTTCGTAAATCTTGCCGTGGTTGAGAAAGACGATCTTGTAGAGGGTTTTTTCGCTCATGGCAGCAGAGTACCTCGAATGACCGCCTCGCGAACAGCCGAACGTCGGCCAGTACCGGAATCCGTCAATACTCCCGCAACCGACGCGCAACCGACGCGCGGAACAGCCGGGCGATCACCACCCCGAACAGGAAGCCACTGCTGTGCGCCCACCACGCAGCCATGCCGAAGGCCGGGCCGACGTAGGCGAACAGGCCCTGGATGAACGCCCAGATGCCGATCATCAACCAGGCCCGCACCCGCACGAACTCCAGGTACAGCCCGAGCGGCAGCACGAAGCCCAGCCGCGCCTTCGGAAACAGCAGCAGGAAGGCCGCGATCAGGGCCGAGATGGCGCCACTGGCACCGACCAGCAGCAAGCGATCGCCGCCGGTGAGCGACATCGCCACGACCGTCGCCAGATTCGACAGCGCACCGCAGACCAGGAACAACGCCAGGAATCGGGACGCCCCGAGCGCACGCTCGGCCGGCAAGCCGAAGATGACCAGGAACAACATGTTGCCCAGCAGGTGCAGCCAGTCGGCATGAATGAAGATCGCCGAAACCAGACTGAGCGGACTGAAATCGGTCCACACGCTCGACCAGTCCCTGACCGCCGACAGATTGGCTTCCGACAGGGTGCCCCACTTCAACAACGCACCGGCACGATCCACCTGATCGAGATTGGCCAGCCAGACGAATGCGGTCATCGCCAGCAGCACCAGCAGTGGCGTCGCCCAGGGCAGCGACGGCCGACGTCGCGAAGGCACCCGCACGAACAGACTCACGGCCGGGCCACCAGGGCGCGCCGACCATCGACCTCGACCACCGCGCCATCACTGCGGATCTCGACCAAGCGAATGCGTGGCGTGATGGCGTCGCCTTCGACCAGACGGCGGCCGTCCAGCACCACGAAGCGACGATCGGGACTGGCACCGAACACATGCAGACTCAGTTTGAGGTCGGGCGCATCCGCGCGCTGACCCGAGGCCAGCGATGTCCACGGAACCGGCTCGGGATCGACCGTCGGCTGGACAGCAGCGGCCGTGGCCGCCGGCCCAGCCTCCCCGCGCGCAGCGCGCTCGCGTGCCGCCAGGGCCTCAAGACGCGCGCGCAACTCGCGCAACTCGGCCTCCGAGGCCGGCCCGGCAGCGTCTGCCGGATCGGCATCTTCGCCGGGCACGCTCGCCGAGCCCGCACGTTCCGGTGGGGTATCGGCCTGCCCCACCGGCGGCGCGACTACCGGCACGACCGGCTGTACACGCACCGGCTCGGCTGCCGGTGACGCGACCGGGTCGGTCGGCACATCAGCACGGGCGACCGGTTGCGCCGAGCGATCACCCGGCGTGTCATGACCATCGAGCATCGGCTGTGGCGCTGTCGCTGCCGGCGCGGCCGACCGGACCGACCGACCCTCGGCCACCGACCTCGGCCCGGCCAGCGCGGGGTTCGGATCAGCCGCGATGCCGCCCCGCCCCGGCGCCAGCCCCGGCCGATCGGCGCGCGTACCCGCCGCCACGATCAGCGGCTCGCTGCCGTACTGACGCCCCAGCCACCAGGCAGTCAGCGCCACCACCAGCACGCCGAGCACGAACCACGGCCAAGCCGACAGCGCCGGCCGCCGGACCCGACCCGGATCCGCCATGCCGGTCAGCAGGTCCGGCACTTGACCCAGCCGACGCTGTGCTTCCGACTTGCGCAATGCTTCAAGAATCAACGACATCCTGACCCACCTGCATCCGTCACAGTTGCCGCCGCAAGACCGGACCTTCCGGCAGACCGCTGGCGATCGCCAACAGCGTCTCCGGCCCGACCACACCATCGTCGAACAGACCGAACGCCTGCTGCAAGGCACGCACCCGCTCGGCCATGGCCTGGTCGTAGCGCTGCGGCCCCATGCTGGCCAGTTCCGGATCGGCCTGGTCCGGCCCCATCAGCCGGGTCCACAGCCAATCCACGGCCGGACCGGTATCGCCGCGCCGGATCGGCAGGCTGACGAAATCCGGCGCCCGCCCCAGCGTGTAGAAC
>DIHI01000069.1:12449-19862 GCA_002420085.1 Lysobacterales bacterium UBA5700
GCCCCCCGCCACAGCGTGTAGAACTCGCCGCGCCAGTAACGCTCCAGTTGGGTCCGATCGACATCGAACACCTCGCCGCCGAGCACCAGACGGACCCGCAAGGCATCCAGACCGACCACGATCACCGCGATCGTGCGTCCCTCGAAGCGCAGCGGCAGGATGGTCGGTCGGCCGAGCGCCGCGATCCGGCTCAGACTGCCGCTGCCACGCAGACAGAACACCCCCGGCGCGACCATCGGCGGACAGGTCCGCGCGACCCCGACCTCGGCCTGCTCGGCACGCAGATGCCAGAGCGCCAGCAACCGATTCCAGGCCGGCAGATCACCGCCCTCGCTCTCCATCAGCCGCAGCGAGAACGCCTGCGCATCAAGCGCCGGCACCGCCACCGCCGTCGTGCGGGCGACGCCATTGCCATTGCTGCCCGCTGCCACCGGCCCATCGACCGGCAGCGGTCGGGTCGGCCACAACCAGATCACCGCGATCACCGCCGCCAGACCGGCCGCCACCGGCCAGGCCAGGTGCGGCGCCGAACGTCGCGTGAGCAGATTCCGCTTGAGCATCGGCGCCAACGCCTCGGCCGCCGCCCGATCGACCAGCCGCTCACCGACCGGATTCTGGTCTCGGGCATAGCCTGCCAGCAAGGCCCGCTCGGCGATCACATTGATCAACCGAGGCACCCCGCCGGAATGGGCATGGATGCGCTTGACCGCCAGGCGGGTGAACGGAAACCGCGGGCAGCCGGCCACCAGCAGTCGGTGCCGCAGATACGCCTCGGTCTCCTCGGCATCCAGCGGCGTGAGGTGATAGCGCGCCGTGATCCGCTGCGCCAACTGGCGCAGATCCGGCTCCGCCAGCCGCTCGCGCAACTCCGGCTGGCCGAGCAGCACGATCTGCAACAACTTCTGGGTCGAGGTCTCCAGGTTGGTCAACAGACGCACCTGTTCCAGCGCCGCCCGCGACAGTTCCTGCGCCTCATCGATCAGTACCACCACCCGCTTGCCATCGGCATAGGCGCGCAGCAGATGGGCATTCAGACGATCGATCAGCGGCTTGAGCGCCGGAATTTCCCCGACCTCGCGATCGATCACCCCCAGTTCCTCGCAGATCGTCTGCAACAATTCCTCCGGCGACAGCCGGGGGTTGAGCACCAGGGCCGCCTGGGTATCCTCGGGCAGTTGCTCAAGCAGCAGGCGACTGAGCGTGGTCTTGCCGGTCCCGACCTCACCGGTCAGTTGCACGAAACCACCCGAGCCACCCTGGCCAATCCCGAACAACAGGTGCGCCAAGGCATCCCGGTGGCGCTCGCTGAGATACACGAAGCGCGGGTCCGGGGTGATCGAGAACGGCGCCTCCTTCAGGCCGTAGAACTCGAAGTACATGGCAAGCGTCGCAGTCAGGGCCTCATAGCCTGCCATGAATCGGCGCAGCATGCGCCGCTGGCGCTGCTGGCGTCGGCAGATTCTTTTCCATCGGAACGAATCGGATCGTCAGACCCGCCGCCAGCGGATACTCGATCGGCTCGGCCGCGACATAGCCATGCCGGCGGTACAGGCGCACGCCAGGCAGGGTTGACATCAGGGCACACCGGCGGAATCCGCGTGCCTGCGCCTCAGTCTCGCAGTGCATCAGCAAACGCGAACCCAGTCCGCAGCGGGCGAACTCCGGCGCCACGAAGAACGCTCGAATGCGGGCCGGCTCGCTGGCCGGATCGAGTCGGCTGTCATCACGCCCCGGCCGCGCATCACCGCCGAACAGGGTCGCCCGGAAACTCCAGCCGCCACAGGCCAGCAACTCACCCGCACGCTCGCAGACGAAATAGGTCGCATCAGCCAGCAGTTGCCGATCCACCCCGAACGCCCCGCGCAGCGCCCCCTCGACCTGCGCCTCGCTGTAATCCGCCGCAGACAGCAGGCGCGCCGATCGGGCGATCAGCCGCTCCAGAGCAGGAATGTCGTCCAGGCGCGCCGGACGAAGCGAAATCTCGACCATCACCACCCCGAATGTCCGCCACGCGCAGCAGCGCGTCCCGAGCAAATCTATCATCACCGCCCCGCACGGCAAGCACCGCCGCAAGACCTGCGCAAACCCGCAGCGCGCTGCCTGCCGCAACGCGCTGCGCCGACCCCGCACATCCAGCCCACCAGCACCACCGCGCCGGACAGCGGGGACAACCCGCCAGCCCGGCTACAATCTGCGGTCGATGAACACCGCCGCGCCCCCAGAGCACACCCCGTTGATGAAGCAGTTCTTCGCCGCCAAGGCGGAGCACCCGGACCTGCTGCTGTTCTTCCGGATGGGCGATTTCTACGAGTTGTTCTACGACGATGCGCGCAAGGCGGCCCGGCTGCTCGACATCACCCTGACCCAGCGCGGCAGTTCGGCCGGCCAGCCGATTCCGATGGCGGGGGTGCCGGCACATGCCTACGAGGGCTATCTGGCCCGGCTGGTGGCGCTCGGCGAATCGGTGGCGATCTGCGAACAGATCGGCGATCCGGCGCAGGCCAAGGGCCTGGTCGAGCGCAAGGTGGTCCGCATCGTCACCCCCGGCACGGTGACCGACGAGGCGCTGCTGGAGGATCGCCGGGAGGCCCTGCTGCTGGCCGTGGCGCGCGGCGCTGGATTCGGTCTGGCCTGGGTCGATCTCGCTGGCGGCCGATTCCTGGTCAGCGAGGTTGGCGACGAGGATGCCCTGGCCGCCGAACTGGCGCGACTGGAGCCGGCCGAACTCCTGGTTCCGGATGAAGATGGCCTGCCGACCTGCCTCTCGACATCGGCACGCCCGCGCAGCCGACCACCCTGGCATTTCGATGTCGAAGCCGGTCGGCGCCGGCTGATCCGGCATTTCGGGGTGCGCGACCTCGACGGCTTCGGACTGGAGGATCGGCCGTTGGCAGTGGCCGCCGCCGGGGCACTGCTCGGCTATCTCGAAGAAACCCAGAAGCAACGACTGCCGCACCTGACGTCGATTGCCTTCGAGCCGGCCGACGACGCCATCGCACTCAATGCCGCGACCCGGCGACACCTGGAACTGGACAGTCGCGGTGATGGCGAGCGCCGGCATACCCTCTTGGCCCTGCTCGACAGTACGGCGACCGCCATGGGTGGACGTCTGCTGCGCCGCTGGCTGCATCGCCCGCTGCGTGATCGCAACCTGCTGGCGCATCGACATCAGGCGGTCGAACGACTGATCGAGACTGCCGCCCACCCCGGCTTGCGCGAGGCATTTCGGGCGCTGGGTGATCTCGAACGGATCCTGGCCCGTGTGGCCCTGCGCAGCGCCCGACCGCGCGACCTGTCGACCCTGCGCGATGGTCTGGCCCGGCTGCCGGAGATCGGCCGCCGGCTGGCCGCAGCACTCGGTGCGGTGGCTGCTTCGACCGATGAGTCCCTCGCCATGCGGGCCGACGAAAAGGCCTCGCCTGCGCTCAGCCCGACACCGCCCGCGCGCAGCACGACCGGCCTGATCGCCAGCCCCTTGCTGGCCGCACTGGCCGAGTCGCTCGGCGAACATGATGAACAGGCCGAGCGACTGGCCCGTGCGATCGCACCCCAGCCATCGCTCAAACTGTCCGATGGCGGGGTGATCGCGGATGGCTACGATGCCGATCTGGATGAATTGCGCTCACTCTCGACCCAGGCCGATGACATCCTGACGGCCATGGAGGCACGCGAGCGCGAGGCCACCGGCATCGCCAGCCTCAAGCTCGGCTACAACCGCGTCCACGGTTACTACATCGAGATTTCCAAGAATCAGGCCGAACGCGCGCCGATCCACTACAGCCGCCGGCAGACCCTGAGCAATGCCGAGCGCTACATCACCGAAGAACTGAAAGCCTTCGAGGACAAGGTGCTGTCTGCGCGCGAACGGGCGCTGACCCGCGAGCGTCTGCTCTACGAGGAACTGCTCGACCGCCTCAATGACAACCTGGAGCCGCTCAAGCGCTGCGCCGCCGCACTGGCCGAACTCGATGTGCTGGCGGCATTCGCCGAGCGTGCCGAGGCACTGGACTGGTCACGACCGATCCTGACCGATCGGATCGGTATCGTGATCGAGCGCGGCCGTCATCCGGTGGTCGAGGCGGCGCGGTCGGAACCGTTCGAGCCGAACGATCTGCACCTCGACGAGGATCGGCGAATGCTGATCGTGACCGGCCCGAACATGGGCGGCAAGAGCACCTACATGCGCCAGACCGCCCTGATCGTGCTGCTGGCCGCGATCGGCAGCTTCGTGCCGGCGGCGCGTGCCGAGATCGGTCCGATCGATCGCATCCTGACCCGGATCGGGGCCGGCGACGATCTCGCACGCGGGCAATCGACCTTCATGGTCGAAATGAGCGAAACCGCCTACATCCTGCACCACGCCGGTCCGCACTCGCTAGTGCTGATGGACGAGATCGGCCGTGGTACATCGACCTACGACGGTCTTGCCCTGGCCCAGGCCGTCGCCCTGCACCTGGCGCGGGTCAATCGCGCCCTGGTGCTGTTCGCCACCCATTATTTCGAGTTGACCAGCCTGGCCGAACCGGCCAGCGGGATCGCCAACGTCCATCTCGATGCGGTCGAACACGGCGACCGCCTGGTGTTCATGCATGCGCTCAAACCGGGGCCGGCCGACCGCAGTTACGGCTTGCAGGTCGCGGCGCTGGCCGGCCTGCCGCGCCCGACCCTGGCCGATGCCCGGCGCTTCCTGGCGGAACTGGAAGCCCGCAGCCGGGCGGCGACCGCCGACGTGTCGCCAATGGCACTCGACCAGCCACAGCAGATGAGCCTGTTTGCCGGCGCATCACCGGCCATGGCGGCACTGGCCGCGATCGAGCCGGATGCGTTGACCCCGAAACAGGCACTCGAAGCGCTCTATCGTCTCAAGGCCATGCTCTGACGGCGGCACTCGAATGGCCAGGCCCGAGCAAGCCCGCGTCGATCGCGCGCAGTGCCGTCAGTCGCGCTCGGCTCGAATCAGACCGTAGACGAACCCCAGTACGCCCCCCAGCACCACACCCCCCGGCCCGGTGATCAGCAGACCGAGCAGCGGCCCCTGATTGGCCTGCGGCGCAAACAGCATCGGCCCGAAGAAGCCCGCCACGAAGCCGATCGCACCCAGCAGCACAGCACCCAGCACGGCGCTCCTGCCGGCCGAGTGCGATGCCCGCGCGTCCTGCTGCCATGCCCAACGCGCCGCCACCAGGGCGGTCACCAGACTGAAAAACGAGCCCAGCCATTGCCATCCGGCCGGCATCAGCAGCAACCACAGCAGCAGCATCGCAACATAGCCGGTGATGAAGGCGGCTGCGGCCATGGTCACTCGAAATCGAACATGCATGACATCACCGGCAGGTCAGCAGGGTCCGATCGGACGATAGCACCATTCACCCGCCGAAGCTGACCCGGCCAAGTCAGCCCGCCAGTTCACCCAACCGCCTCAGCCGATCGCCTCAGCCATTCGGCTCACCGGCTGCACGGGCGGCGTGAAATTCGGCGCGGAAATCATCGAACCGACCGGCGTCGATGGCTGCCCGGATCGAACGCATCAGATCCTGATAGTAGTGCAGGTTGTGCAGGCTGCCGAGCATGCCGGCGAGCATCTCGCTACAGCGGTCGAGATGGCGCAGATAGGCACGACTGAAGCCATTGGCGCAGGCATGACAGCGGCACTCGGGATCGAGTGGTCGGGTATCACGGGCATAGCGGGCATTGCGGATGCGGATGTCGCCGAACCGGGTGAACAGATGGCCGGTTCGACCGTTGCGGGTCGGCATGACGCAGTCGAACATGTCGATGCCACGGGCAACCGCCTCGACGATGTCCTCCGGGCGACCGACCCCCATCAGATAGCGCGGCCGATCGTCGGGCAGCAGCGGGCAGGTGTGTTCGAGCATGGCGTTGCGTTCGTGCTCCGGCTCGCCGACCGCCAGCCCACCGACCGCATAGCCGTCAAACCCGAGATCGATCAGGGCAGCGGCCGAGCGGCTGCGCAGGGCGTGATGCACCCCGCCCTGGACGATCCCGAACAGGGCGGCGTCATTGCCTTCGTGTGCGTGCTTGCTGCGCTCGGCCCAACGCAGCGACAGTTCCATCGAGTCGCGCGCCTGCTCCAGGGTGGCTGGATAGGGCGTGCATTCATCGAAGATCATCACCACATCGGAATCCAGCACCCGCTGGATGTGCATGCTCTCTTCCGGCCCAAGAAACACCCGACTGCCATCGACCGGCGATTGGAAGGCCACTCCCTGCTCGCTGATCCGGCGGCGCTCGGCCAACGAGAACACCTGGAATCCACCGGAATCGGTGAGGATCGGCCCATCCCAACGGTTCAGTCCATGCAGGCCGCCATGGGCGGCGATCACCTCCAGTCCCGGCCGCAGGAACAGATGGAAGGTGTTGCCCAGGATCATCTCGGCGCCCAGTTCGCGCAGGTCGCGCGGCCACAGGCCCTTGACCGCGCCATAGGTGCCGACCGGCATGAACGCCGGAGTCTCGACCCTGCCACGGGGAAACTGCATCCGGCCGCGGCGAGCGGCGCCATCGACACGATCGAGGGTGAAACGCATGCGCGACATGAGGGTCAGGGATTCCAGAAGGGTGACGGGTTGCCGGCTGCATGCCGGCCCGGTCGAGCGCGGTCCGGCAGAGTCATGCTGCGGCCTCGGCGGCCGACACCAGCATGGCATCGCCGTAACTGAAGAACCGATAGCGCTGTGCCACCGCATGCCGGTACGCGGCCAGGATTCGCTCACGACCGGCGAATGCACTGACCAGCATCAGCAGGGTGCTTTCCGGCAGATGGAAATTGGTGAACAGGGCATCGATCGAACGAATCCGATACCCGGGAAAGATGAAGATGCCGGTGTCGCCGGAAAACGGCCGCAGTTCACCCTCACGCATGGCACTCTCCAGCGCCCGCACCACGGTCGTGCCGACCGCGATCACCCGACGGCCGCGCTCGCGCGCACGTCGAACCTGGGCCACCAGTTCCGGACCGACATTGAGCCACTCGCTGTGCATCCGGTGTTCACTGATCCGCTCGGCGCGGATCGGCTGGAAGGTTCCAGCGCCGACGTGCAATGTGACGTGACCGAATTCGACACCGCGATCGCGCAAGGCGGTCAGCAGGGCCGCATCGAAATGCAGCCCGGCGGTCGGCGCCGCCACCGCACCAGGCGTGCGGGCGAACACGGTCTGATACCGCTCGCGGTCTTCCGGGCGCGGCTCGCGCCGAATGTAGGGCGGCAGCGGCATCCGCCCGGCCCGCTCCAACCAGTCGCCGAGCGGTCCATCGAGATCGAAGCGCAGTCGATAGAAGCCATCCTCGCGCGCCAGCACCTCGGCGCGAACGCCGCCTTCGAGCAGCAGCCAGGCCCCCGGCCGGGGTGGTTTGGAAACACCGAGTTGAACCCGCGCCTGCTGCCCGTCGAG
>DIHI01000121.1:0-274 GCA_002420085.1 Lysobacterales bacterium UBA5700
CGAACTTCAGCAGCAGGTGCAGCAAGGCGATCAGGCGCTTGCCGTTGGCGTGCAGGAAGCCGTGATTGCGGGCGCGACGGAATCCGCGCGGCAGCACGTGTTGCAGCAGCAGCCAGAGAAAGTCGGCACCGGCCAGAGTGCGGTGCTGCCAGCGTCCGGAGGCGGCCTCGCGATAGCGAAAGCTCACCTGTCCGTTGTCGCAGGCCAGGATGTCGCATTCGCGGATCACGCCGCGATAGAGGTAGCGGCCGAGATAGATCAGCGCCTTGGCGCC
>DIHI01000121.1:456-705 GCA_002420085.1 Lysobacterales bacterium UBA5700
GAGCCCAGCGGCACTCAGCGCGGCGAGCAGCTTGGCACGGAACACCTCGGCCAGCGCCTTGGCGTTGAACAGGTACGTGCCGTGCTTGCCGCGCCGCTTGCGGCGCCAACGCTTCTTGTCGACGTCGAGTGCAGCAGCGGGGACGACCAGATGCACATGCGGGTGGTAGTCGAGCCGACGCGAGTGGGTGTGCAGCACGGAGATGGCGCCGGGCGTGCCTTGCAGTTGCCGGTCGTTGTGGGCGAATTG
>DIHI01000121.1:915-1082 GCA_002420085.1 Lysobacterales bacterium UBA5700
TGCGCCTGCGCCAATGCGCGCAGTTCGGCCGGCAGGGTGAAGGTGAGCAGGAAGTGATCGGCTGGGACCAGACGCTGCATCTGGCGTTGCAGCCATTGCTCGCTCTCGTGGTGCTGGCAGTGCGGACACAGGCGATGGCCGCACGAATGCGGCACCAGGGTGTGTTG
>DIHI01000121.1:1278-10873 GCA_002420085.1 Lysobacterales bacterium UBA5700
GCAGGTCGGCTTCGAAGCGGGCGATGAGGTGGGCGAGCCGGATCATGGCTTGACCTCGCGCACGAGGGTGAAGCCATCCATCAGGCCGTTGATGCGATCGATGGCGTGATGCTGGGTGCGATCGGTCAGATGGGTGTAGCGGGCGGTGGTGAGGATCGAATGGTGGCCGAGGATTTTCTGGACCTCGATCAGATCGACGCCGGCCTCGATCAGATGCGTGGCGTAGCTGTGGCGCAGGCTGTGTGGCGAGATGTTTTTTTTACCCCGCACGCCGCGACGACCTGGCGCAGCGTGTTCTGCACGCCACCACGATCAAGCGGTGATTCTGCGGTGCGCGCACCGGTCTGGCCACCGGCGCGATTGGGAAACAGCAACACCCGATTGCGATGCCGCAACCAGAACGCTTGCAGCATGCGATGCGTCGCGCGCGGCAGCGGCACCAGACGATCCTTGTTGCCTTTGGCATCGCGGATGTGGACTCGCTGGCGCGCCGCATCGATGTCGCCGACACGCAGCCGCAGCCCCTCACCCAGACGCAGGCCCATGCTGTACAGGGTGAAGAAGAACACGCGGTAGCTGTGTACGCGGGTGGCGAGAAACAGACGGTCGGCCTCGGCAACGGTGACGATGTCCGGCAAGCGCTGCGAGCGCGGCGGTTTGATCAATCCCGGCGCCACCCACGGCTTTTTCAGCACGTGCTCGTAGTAGAACTTGAGTCCGTACAGATCGAGTTTCACCGTGCTCCAGGAATGGCTCTCGACCAAGTCGGAGAAGTATTCGACTAGTTGCGCCTCGGTGAGCGCGTCGATGCGCTGGCCGAAGTAGTCGCCGAGCCGGCGGATCGCGCGCGAGTAGGCCTCAACGGTCTTGGGTTGCAGGCCCTTGAGTCGGAGGTGCTTCAGGTGCAGTTGGTAATGGCGATCAAAGGCTGCGGCTGCGGCGTCGGAGTGGTGTTCCATTGTGCGTACCTCGCTGAAGTGGACTTCCCTCGGTGGAGGGGCGAGGTGGTATCTTGGCGCACAGATGCTGCGAGAGGCCTTCCTCCGCGTAGCGGCTTCGTCCAACAGCGCTGTCAATCTTGTAACATTGTTCGGTGCGGTCCGCAGGCCGCTCAATGCGGCGTTAGTCATTTTTGGAGAAATACGTGCTTAAGCAGACACTGGTTTTTCTTGTTCTTGCTGCTGGCGCAGTATCTGATCTGAATGCGCAGGCGATTTCTGAGCGACCAGCCGGCGTGCCACCAGCGAAGCTGGCAGTACTCGAGAAGACCGGGGAGCTGATCTTCGCGCTGGACCGTGCCGCAAGTCGGGCAACAGATGCAATGGTGAAAATTAGAGGCTTCAAGAGAGACCGAAGGCTCAAGGGGTGGATTACTGAACAATCTGCGGACGGCGTGCGAGTTAGCTTCGTCGGAAGCAAAGGAGGGGCGCCAACCTCCGTGCTTTATCGCGTAACTATCTCCGATGATGGCGATGTTGTGGGTGTTCCAGAAGCTATGCAAGACCCTATTGCCCTGACTGATGAACAGTCCCTCCAATTCAAGGCGCGGACGGTCGGGCTGGAAAATGTTGACGCACCCTGCTCGAAGTTTTACAACACGGTCGTGCTTCCTCGAACGACTTCCGAGGCGAGCTGGGTCGTCTATGCGCTGCCAGGCACCAAGAAGACAGGTGTCTTTCCAGTTGGCGGCAGCTTCCGTTTCGAGGTTGATGCAGCAGGGGAGTCTTTGATATCGAGTCGAAGTTTCGCGAAATCCTGTATTGAGCTAATGGGCAAAGCCAATCTGGCGGCTTTTACTCTAACCCATTTGCTTGATCCAAACCCAACTGAAATTCATGTTTTTATCAGCCTGCTGTCGTCAACCCCAATCTACGTGGTGACTGTTGAAAATAAAGCAATGTGGCGTGTCGAGCAAGGCAAGATCAAATTCGTCCAGACTCTGGGAGACAAGGGCTGACTATCCGCTCCAGCCGATCGCAGAAGTGACTCCTGGCCGTGACACGGGGCGCTCCGGCGGCTTAACACGGCGTAAGCAGCCGATGAGCCTGGTGGCGAGATGGGGGTATGCTGGCAATGACAGGAACTTTGAACTGTTGAGGTCCAATCCTGGCCATCCGTCACTTCACTTCAGTGGATTGGCGCGGTTTGGTCGGTTCGCGCTGGCCTACGTTACCGGGCTTTGCGGCACGAGGGAGAAGGCGGTATCGACGGGATTTGGATGGGCACGCTGAATATGACAAACTCGTTCGCTAACTACGGGCTGGAGCGGCCAGTGAAAAATTTTCCGCCATGCGCCTCGGGGGCGGGGGAACATTTTGTGCTCTCGGAGCGTGGTCTGGCGGCGTTGGCCGCTCGGGGCGGGGGTTAGGCCCTCATGCCGCCGGCCTTCACCCTGATGATCGACGGAGCGCCACAGCCACCGTCGTTGTTCGCGTTGTCGGAGATGAGTTTGAGCTCCGCACGGAGCCGGATGACCAAGAGGGCTTTCGTTCTTACCTTCGAGGCTGCGGCTGTCGTCGAGTACCTGGAGCCGATGTACGAGAGCCTGGTGATCGAGTCGAAGAAGGACGACGAACTGTTTGATGAGCCCCAAGATGAGTTGGCCAGAGCGGGCTATCCCAGCCTTGACCAGGTGCTGGTCTCCCCGCCGCTTGTTGAGCGTGTGATCGGAGGCTATCTGTTCCGCGATCTCTTCGGTTCCCGAATCTGGTACGGTCGAGATCCGAACTACTGGTTCGATGAAGTCACCAGTTGCACGGCGAGCGGCAATACGATCACGATCGCTGGTGTTTGCTACAGCAAGTTTTGAGCAAGCAAGCGTCTCCCAGCGAGTGGGCTGACCCCTCCGTCACATCCAGTGGCCTGACCCTTCCGTCACCCTTCCGTCACCTCTCGGTCAAGAGGGCCTGCCTTCGGCGGCCTGCCATGACGGGCGACAGTCGAGCGCAGTGCTGGCTGGAGTAGATCGGGCTGGGCGGACGATCATCTGGTCTATCGGCCGCCCATGCCCGGCTGCCCTTCACACGCTGGCGGCGAGGAAGAACAAGGCGATGTTGCAGCCGAGGGCGGCGAACCAGACCAGGCTGCGGGCTGCGTGCCAGTCTTGCAGGTAGCAGATGCCGTAGCCGAGTCGGAGGATGATGTAGGCGATGGCGAGGCTGTCGAGGGTGGTGGTGGCGACGCCGGCCTGGTGGGCGACCCATACGCCGGCGAGGAACAGTGGGAAAGCCTCGAAGCTGTTCAGATGGGCGGCGTGGGCGCGTTTGGCGCGGCCTTCCAGGTTGGCCTGCCAGGTGCGAGGGTCGCGATTGTTGAAGCGGGGGGCGGTGACCTTGGCGAAGCCGGTCCACAGCAGGGGCATCAGGCCGGCGATCAGTACACACCACAGTGCGGTCGTCATGGTTTTCTCCTCTCGATGATGCGGTCGGCGACGATGACGGTATCGGCCGACCGGCGGGCGAACAGTCCGACGCTGACTACGCCGGGGATCTGGTTGATTTCGGTTTCCAAGCTGAGCGGGTCGAGGATCCGCAGATGATGGACGTCGAGGATCCAGTTGCCATTGTCGGTGATGCAGCCTTCCCGCCAGACCGGCTGGCCACCGAGGGCGAGCAGTTTGCGTGCGACCAGGCTGCGGGCCATCGGGATCACTTCGACCGGGAGTGGGAAGCGGCCCAGGATATCGACCTGCTTGCTGGAGTCGATGATGCAGACGAAGCGCTGGCTGGCTTCGGCGACGATCTTTTCGCGGGTGAGGGCGGCACCGCCACCCTTGATCAGGCGGAACCAGGGGTCGCATTCGTCGGCGCCGTCCACGTAGAGGTTGAGCGGGCCGGCGTGGTTGAGGTCGACGATTTCGATGCCGAGTTGGGCCAGCCGTTGGCTGCTGCGCTCGGAACTCGACACTGCGCCGCGCAGGCGGATGCGGCTGTTGCCCAGGGCGTCGATGAACAGGTCGACGGTGCTGCCGGTGCCGACGCCGAGCAGGCTGTCCTCTTCGACGAAGCGCAATGCGGTCAGGGCGGCGAGGCGCTTTTCTTCAGTCGCGGTCATCGTCGGTTTCCGGTTCGAGGGCGAGGATGGTCTGCCATTGTCGGGCATCCACAGGCAATACCGACAGGCGGTTGCCGCGTCGGATCAGGGCGAAGTCGCCAAGTTGGTCGGCGGCGCTGCGCAGACGGTCGAGGCTGATGGTGCCGCGCAGTTTGCGCACGTACTCGACATCGACCAGTTGCCAGCGCGGGGCGTCGCTGCGCGAGATCGGGTCGAAGTAGGGGCTGTCGGGGTCGAATTGGGTCGGGTCGGGGTAGGGACGACTGGCGACGCGGGCGATGCCGACCACGCCGGGTCGCTTGCAGTTGGAGTGGTAGAACAGGATCGCGTCGCCGGGGGTCATGCCGTCGCGCATGTAGTTGCGGGCCTGGTAGTTGCGCACGCCGGTCCAGGGTTCGGTTCCGACCCGGGCGAGGTCGTCGATCGAGAAGGCGTCGGGTTCGCTTTTCATCAGCCAGTAGGCCATGGGCAATGCTCCGGGGATGGGGGTCGGGCGGAATGCGGATGGCGGCGGGGTGCTTCAGCCGGTGCAGTGGTGCAGTTCGCGCTCGGTGGCGACCAGATCGAGGGGGACGTCGTGGGGTGCGTCCGGAATCCGTTCGACCTGTTGGAAGGCGTAGCCGATGCCGATCAACAGTGGCGGTGGCGGCTGCCGGCGGCGTCCGGCGAAGCTGCGGTCGTACCAGCCGGCACCCATGCCCAGGCGATGGCCGCGCGGGTCGAAGGCGAGCAGGGGCACCAGCACGATGTCGATCCGGTCCGGGTCGAGGCAGTCGGACAGTGCGACGGCCGGTTCCGGGATGCCGAACCGATTGGCTTCGAGCGGTTCGCCGGGCCGCCAGGGGGCGAACCGCAGACGGCCGTCATCACCGAGTCTGGGCAGGTGGAAGCGGGTGGCGGTGCCGAGCCTTGGAATCAGGGCATGCAGGGGGGCTTCGCCACCGACCGACCAGTAACCGGCCAGGCTGCCGGCAGATCGGATCGGTTCGTGGTCGAGCAGGACATCGGCCAGACCCGCGCCGGCTTCGAGGCGCTCGCGGGCGCCGAGTGCGGCGCGCCGAGTCTTCATGTGGCGACGGATACGGTCGCGTTCGTCCGTGTGGGAAATGGGTGCATCCTCCGCCATGTCGATGCTTGCGAAACGACCTTGATCCCGAGGATCAGGTGGAGGTACCGAAGCGGACGTCAGGCTTTCCGCTGCGCGGCGGACTTGCACACGGTCGGCTGAGGCAGTCTCCCAGGTCGTGTTTAAGGGACAAGGCGAATGTTAGCGCAAGCGGTCGGGCACAGCAGAGGACGCGAGTGCAGTATAGCGCGCGTCGGCTGCGCCGATGTCATTCGCTTTCTGCGAGACGGTCGTTGAGCCGTTCGAGGCCACGGTTGAGGTCGGCCAGCAGGGTGCGAATGGTGCGGTCGCCCTCGTCGGCCTTGACGCGCACCTGGGTGAGTTCATGGGCGAGGTTGAGCGCGGCGAGCACGGCGATCCGGTCGATGCCGGCCAGCCGGTGGCTGGTCCGCAGTTCGCGCATGCGGGCATCGAGCAGGCGCGAGGCGGCCAGCAGTCCCTCGCGCTCCTCCGGTGCGCAGCCGATCATGTATTCGCGATCGAGGATGCGGATGCTGACGGCTTCGGTCACTGCGACTGCTCCAGGGCCTTGAGCCGGGCGATCATCGCTTCCACGCGGGTGCGCGCCTGTTCGTTGCGCGACAGCAGTTGGCTGCGCTCGGTGATCATCTGCTGGTGGTTGAGTCGCAGCCGTCGATTCTCGTCGGCCAGTCGCTGGGCGAGGTCGAGCAGGGCACCGATGCGGTGCTCCAGTTCTGCCAGGTCGGGCGGTGGCGGCGGGGAGATCATTGGGCAAGGCTAGGGCGGGGTCGAGCGGCGGTCAATAGCGCCGTTGGCGGTTCCGACGGTGGCGGTGGACGGCTGCCAGGATTTGATGAATGCCAGACAGTGATGGTTGTCCATCGGCCGCGACAGCCAGTAGCCCTGAATCTCGTCACAGCCCTGTTCGCGCAGGTAATCGACCTGCTGCTGGGTCTCGACCCCTTCGGCGACCACGTTCAGGCCCAGGGAGTGGGCCATGGAGATGACCGTGGCGGTGATCGCTTCGTCGTCGGGGTCATGGGTCAGGTCGCCGACGAACTCCTTGTCGATCTTGAGGGTGTCGATCGGCAGGCGCTTGAGATAGACCAGGGAGGAGTAGCCGGTGCCGAAGTCGTCGATGGCGATGCTCAGGCCCAGGCTGCGCAGCGAGTCGAGCGTTGCGGTGGTCTGTTCGGCATTGGCCATGACCATGCTTTCAGTGACTTCGAGTTCCAGACGGTTGGCGGGAATCTCGATTTCCCTCAGGGTCCGGGCGATCACCTCCGGCAGGGTGCCGCGCAGCAACTGGAGGACCGATACATTGACCGCCATTGCGATGTCATCCAGGCCCTGTTTGCGCCAGCGGCTCAGGGTGATGCAGGCTTCCCGCAGAACCCATTCGCCGATCCGCAGGATCAGGCCGGACTCTTCGGCCAGCGGGATGAAATCGACCGGGGATATCTCGCCCAGTTCCTGGCTGTGCCAGCGCAACAGGGCTTCGACGCCGGTGATGCAGCCGGTGTCGAGCGCCAGTCGTGGCTGATACAGCAGCCGCAGTTCACCGCGATCGAGGGCGCGACGCAGGGCGGCGGCCATGGTCGCGCGGTGCCGGGCTTCGGCATCCATGGCTTCGGTGTAGAACTGGAAGGTATTTCGGCCCTGTGCCTTGGCCTGGTACATCGCGGTGTCGGCGAACTTCAGGAGATCGGTCGGCACCTGCGCGTGGTCGGGGTACAGGCTGATGCCGATCGAGGGGGTGATCGAGACATCGTTGTTCTCATCGACTTCCAGGGTCTCGGAAAAGGCGGTGAGCACGCGCCGGGCGGCGCTTTCGATCGCGTCCGTCGATTCGACATCCTCCAGCACGACGGTGAATTCGTCACCACCGAGCCGAGCCACGGTATCGGTCGGGCCGACGATCGCCAGCAGGCGTGCGGCGGCGGCCCGGAGGATGCGGTCGCCAGCCGAGTGGCCGAGCGAGTCGTTGATGTCCTTGAACCGGTCGAGGTCGAGAAACAGCACGGCAACCCGGGTGTTCTGGCGGCGTGCCTTGACGATCGCCCGTGACAGTCGTTCGGAAAGCAGGGCACGGTTGGGCAGGCCGGTGAGGGTGTCGTAGTTGGCGAGGTAGCGCAGTTCCTGTTCGGCGCGCTTCTTGTCGGTGATGTCGTTGACGACCGCGACGAAGTGGCTGCCGCCGCCCCGGCTGTCCTTGACGGCATTGATCTCGATCCAGCCGAGAAATTCCTCGCCATCCTTCCGTCGTTGCCACATTTCGCCGGCCCACCGGCCATCCTCGTGGACGGTGCGGCGCAGCCGTCGATAGAACTCCGGGCTGTGCTGGCTGCTGTCGAGCATGTCGCTGTTCTGGCCGATGACCTCCGATTCGACGTAACCGGTCATTCGCGAGAAGGCGGCATTGACCGAGAGGAAGCGGAACTGGGCGTCGGTGACCGCGACCGCTTCGCTCATCGAGCCGAGCACTTCCAGGGCGATCCGGCGCTCGCGTTCGGCATCGCGGTTCTGGGTGATGTCGCGGGCAGTCCCGGCCATGCGCAGCGGCTCGCCATGGTGGTCGCGCTCGACCACCTTGCCGCGCGACAACACCCAGATCCAGTCGCCGTGGACATTCCTGACCCGGTGCTCGGACTCGAAGTAGGCCAGCTCACCGGCGATGTGGCGACGCAGGATGTCCTGGACCCGTGCGACATCGTCCGGATGGATGGTTTCCTTCTGCCACAGATCACCGGCCGGAGCCTCGTCCGGGTCGCTGGTCCCGAGCAGGCTGTCGGCGCCGAGCCGGAAGATCCGGTTGAGCCGGATGTCCCAGTCCCAGAATTCGTCGCCCGAACCCCACAGGGCGAGGGTCAGCCGTTCTTCCCGCTGGGCGATCTCGGCCAGCAGCCGGGCTTCTTCGCGGCGCCGCTTGGTGACGGCGACGGCAACCGCGACCACGGTCAGCAGGCCGAGCGCCAGAAAGATGGCGATCGCGCCCGAGCGCGAGTACCAGGGGCCATCGACCCGGACCGGCAGGGCCAACTCGGATTCCGGCCAGTCGCCGTCCAGATGTCGGGCCTGGCCTCGGAACAGGTAGGTGCCGGGCGGCAGTGCGCCATAGCTGATCGGACCGCCGGTCAGCGATTCCAGCCAGGCATCGTCGAGGCCGTCCATCCGATAGCGAAACCGGAGGCTGCGGTTGAGTCCGGGATCGGCGATGCCGAATCGCAGGCGCAACAGACGGGCGTCGGGGTCGAGTCGGATGTCTCGCAGGCCGTTGAGGCCGACCCGGTTGTGGACGTCGTAACCGGCTTCGGCCGACAGCACGATCGGCTGGAGGGCGGCAGTCGATGGGCTGTTGCTGCGGATCGGGTCGAACAGATTGAGGCCACGAATGCCCCCGAACGCGAGCCGGCCGTCGGGCAGGATGGCGCTGGCGTCGCCATTGAATTCGACATCCTGGAGGCCGTCTTCCATCACGAAACGACGGCTGCGGCGGGTCGATGGATCGAGCCTGATGATGCCATTGCCGGTGGCCAGCCAGAGAAAGCCGTCGGTATCGCTGAGAATCCCGAATACGATCACGGCGCCGCCGGGGGTCGCGCCGAGATCGTCGAAACGCTCGAATGCGATACCGCCTTCCGGGCGGTCGAGAATCCGGCCGAGGCCGGAGTGGGTGCCGACCCAGACCGCGCCCTGGCGATCCTGATGCAGCGCCCGCACACGGTTGCCGGGCAGTGAGGTCGGGTCTTCGGGGTCGTAGTCGAAGCGTTGGAACTTGCCGGTCACCCGGTCCAGCAGGTTCAGGCCGGTGTCGGTGCCGACCCAGAGCCGTCCTCGGTCATCTTCGAGCACCCGATGGACGGTTGGGTGGCTGAGTGACTCGGGGTCGCCGAAGATCGGCTTGAACTGGCGCAGGTCGCGCCCGTCGGCTGACAGGCTGAGCAGTCCTTCCTGGTTGCTGCCGATCCAGAGGGTGCCATCGCGGCCCTGGTAGAGGTGTCGCAGGGCCGAGCGCAGCGGCGAGTCCGGCGCTCCAACCGGAGCCACGCTGTTGCGCTTGGGGTCGAAGCGCAACAGGCCGTGACTGGTGCTGACCCAGAGGGTGGAGCCGTCGCGCAGCAGGCCATGCACGCGCAACTGGATGGCGGCGGGATCGGCGCCGAGGGCGGCGGCGAAGGCCGCATCGAAGGTTTCAATCTGCTCTGCGCCGGGCCGGTAGCGTTTGAGACCATGGCCATCGGTGCCGAGCCACAGGGCATCCTGGTCGGGCAGGATCGAGCGGATGCTGTTGCCGCGTACCAGATCGCGTCCGAAGGTGTCGTCGTAGATCAGTTGGAAGCGAGCGCCGAGCGGGTCGGTGATCGAGACGCCGCGCATCTGGCCGCCGACCCAGAGCAGGCCGGAGCGGTCGAGCAGCAAGGCCCGAATGCTGTCTTCCGGCAATGCCCCGGGCAG
>DIHI01000121.1:11035-24836 GCA_002420085.1 Lysobacterales bacterium UBA5700
CAGGCCATGATTGTCCAGGGCAAGCCAGAGCACTCCGGAGCGGTCGCGCGCCAATTGAAGCACGGCGCGGCCGGCTGCCTGTGATGTCGGTCCAGGCCAGACCGTCTCCAGGCTCTGGGTGTCGCTGCGGTAGCGCAACAGGCCATCGTCGGTGGCGAGCAGGAGGGCATCGGTCTCGGCCAGGATGGCATTGGCGGCCAAGCCGGGCAGGATGCGCCGGATGCCGAGGTTCGGGTCGAGCGCGAACACGCCCTGGCGGGCGGCCAGGAAGACCCGGCCATCGGGCGAGCGCGACAACGCCAACGGCGTCAATGTGCTGCCGCCCGGCGCCGGCAGGGTGGCCGGCAGGCGGCCGTTGGCTTTCCACTGAATGCGATCGGCGGCGGCGATCCACAGCCCCTGATCCGGGACGTGCAACAGGTCGATCACGCCGATGCCGGGTCCGGGTTCGACCAGGGGCTCGAACCGACCGGTATCGAGGTCGAGCCGCGACAGATATCGGCTGCGGGGGCCGACCCAGAGTTCGCCGGGTTCGCCCGGAGCGATCGAGGTGACGAAGCCTTCGGGCAGGCTCGAATCATCGCCGAGGCGCAGGGCGAACTGCCGGACACCGGAGCTGTCGAGACGGTGCAGGCCGCCCTGGGTCGCGATCCAGACGAAGCCCTGTTCGTCCTGGGCGAGGTCGGTCACGGATTGCTGCAACAGATCGCCGGGCCGGGTCGCGGCCTCGAAATAGAAATCGCGCTGGGCAGCATCGGCCACCCAGGCGAACAGGCAGGCCAGCAGGGTCGCGGCCGGCATCGTTCGGCCGTGGGTGCGATGCGGCACGGCCTTGGCGTCGATTCGCAACAACCGGACTCCCAGGGCGGCGAGGTAGGGGGGCTCGCCATCTTAACGTGAAAGCGCCGAGCCGGCGCGAACGGGCATCGACGGTCGGATAGCAGGCGCCGACCGGTCGCGCCGGGCGATGGACCGTTGGTCGGTCGATGATCGATGCGGGCCGTAGCCGGGCGCTGTTACACTTCGCGGCAATGGACACCACGGAATCGCCACTCGCGCTACCGGACTACCAGCAGGTCGAGGACGAACTTCTGCGGCTGGCGCTCGGTGTCGGTGCGGCTGAACTGCACGGCCTGCTGTGTGGTCATGTCTGCGGCGGGGCCACGGTCGGCGCCGATTGGCTGCAATGTCTGCTGCCGGACACCGATGCCCCGCTGGCACCCACCGAGGGGCCGCTGGCGCAACTGCTGCGCGCGACCGGTCAGCAACTGGCGGGCGATGACATGGCCTTGGGCCTGCTGCTGCCCGACGACGATCAACCGGTGGATGCCCGTGCCGAGGCGCTGCTCGACTGGTGTCGTGGCTTTCTGGGCGGATTCGGGCTATCCGGGCGCAGTCTCGACACGCTGATCGAGGATGCCCAGGAAGCCTTGGCCGACATCGGCCATATCGCGAACTCGCGGATCGATTATGGCAACGATGAGGAGGACGACAACGCGCTGGCCGAGATCGTCGAATACGTCCGGGTGGCGGTGCAGTTCCTGTTCGAGGAATGCGCGCGCCCGGCGATCGCTGCACACACCTTGCACTGAGTCGCCCGTGTCGGCAGCGTTCATTGATGGCTGCTGCGGGCAGGTGCCGGGCCACCATTCGCGGCCGGGTGTTCGGTCCGGGTCCGGCGCGGCGGGTCGGCCGGTGTTCCGGCTGTCCCCGTCACTCTGATCGAGACCCGTTCCAGCATGGCCAGCAGCACCCGCAAACGGTCCGATCCGACGGTCGAGGCGATGCCGGAAATCCCGGTGAGCGAATTCGCCGCGCGACGCCGACACCTGATGCGGCTGGCCGGTGAGGAGGCGATCCTGATCCTGCCGGCGGCGCCGTTGCGGGTGCGCAGCCACGATACCCACCATCCGTTTCGCCAGGACAGTGATTTCCTGTATCTGAGCGGTTTCGACGAGCCCGATGCGGTGCTGGTGCTGGTGCCCGGTCGTCGTCACGGTGAAAGCCTGCTGTTCTGCCGGGAGCGCGATCGTGAGCGGGAACTGTGGGATGGCGAGCGGCTTGGGCCGGAGCGCGCCGGCGAGGCTCTGGCGTTCGACGATGCCTACCCGATCACCGATCTCGATGACATTCTTCCGGGCCTGCTGGAAGGCCGGCGTCGGGTGTTCTACCACTTCGGCCGTGATGTCGAGTTCGATCTCAAGTTGATCGGCTGGGTCAACCGGGTCCGGGCCGAGGTTCGGCGCGGCGCCGAGCCGCCGCATGAGTTCCAGGAACTGGGTCATCTGCTGCACGAGTCGCGCCTGTTCAAGAGTCGGCAGGAGATCAGACTGATCCGTCATGCCATCGCGGTCTCGATCGAGGCACATCGTGCGGCACTGGCTGCCGTCCGGCCTGGTGCGTTCGAGTACCAGATCGAGGCCGCCCTGATCGCCGGATTCCGCAGCCGGGATTGTGTCGCGGCCTACCAGCCGATCGTCGGGGCCGGTGCCAACGGCTGTGTTCTGCACTACGTGCGCAATCGTGCCCGGATGGAGTCCGGGTCGATGCTGCTGGTCGATGCCGGTGCCGAGTACCAGGGCTACGCCGCCGATATCACCCGGACCTGGCCGGTCGGCGGTCGCTTCAGTCGCGAGCAGCGGGCGCTGTACGAGGTGGTGCTGGCAGCGCAGGCGGCGGCCCTGGCCGAGGCGCGTCCCGGTCGGCCCTGGGATGCCGGCCATGCGGCGGCGGTTGCCAGCCTGACCGAGGGTCTGTTGCGGCTGGGTCTGCTCAAGGGAACGCTTGAGGAGCGTCTGGCCGATTCCGGCTATCGGCGGTTCTATCCGCACAAGACCGGCCATTGGCTCGGTCTGGACGTTCACGATCTCGGCGATTACCGGATCGACGGCCGATTCCGGGAACTGGAGCCGGGCATGGTGTTCACCGTCGAGCCGGGTCTGTATGTGCAGCCGAATGACCGCAGCGTGCCAGCACGCTGGCGCGGCATCGGCATCCGGATCGAAGATGACGTCCTGATCACCCGCGACGGCCACGAACTGCTCAGTGCCGGCCTGCTCAAGGATGCCGACGCCATCGAGGCGGCGATGGCGGTCTGAGGCACCGCCATCGTCGGTGGTGTCGGTCGATCAGTGATCGGCGGCGGCGAAGGCGTCGCGGCTGAGGTTCTCCGGCGTCGTCTCGGTGCAGACCACGTCATCCTCGATGCGCACGCCACCGAAGCGACGCAGATGGGCGATCGCGTCCCAGTCGATCGCCGCAGCCTGGCGGCCCTGACGCACCGGATCGAGCAGGCTGTCGATGAAATAGATGCCAGGTTCGATGGTGACCGCCATGCCCGGTTCGAGCGTCCGGGTCAGGCGCAGCCAGGGGTGGCCATCCGGGCGAGGAATCTCGCCGCCTGCGGGTTCGCGCTGGAGGCCGCCGACATCGTGGACCTGCACGCCGAGCAGATGACCCAGGCCATGCGGGAAGAAGGCTCGGGTCAGGCCGGAGGTCACCTGGGCATCCGGATCCATGGCGACGATGCCGAGGCGTTGCAGCACGCCGGCCAGCTCATGGTGGGCGCGCAGGTGCAGATCGCGGTAGTCGCGGCCCGGTCGGACGGCAGCGACCAGGTCGCGCTGAACGGCATCGACGGCATCGATCAATGCCTGGAAGTCGGGGTCGCCGCCGCTCCAGGTGCGGGTGATGTCGGCGGCATAGCCCGCCACCTCGGCGCCGGCATCGATCAGCAGGGAATCATGGCGGGCCGGGCGTTCGGCGTCCTGGTGCTGGTAGTGCAGGACGGCGCCGTGCTGGTTGAGTCCGATGATGTTGCCGTAGGGCAGGTCGAGATCGGTGTGACCGGTGGCGGTCAGGTAGGCGAGGTGGATGTCGCGTTCGCTGCCGCCGCTCTCGAATGCCCGTCGGGCGGCCCGGTGGCCACGGACCGCACGGGCCGATGCCTGGCGCATGCAGTCGAGTTCGTAGTCGGTCTTGATCGCGCGCGGGTAGTGCAGCCGGGCCAGCAGTTCGGGTGGATTGTTCGGCTCCAGGCCCGGCAGGGCAGCATCGGCCTCGCCGATCACCGCGATCCGACCGGAGCCGGGTCGGAGTCGGACAGCCTCTTCGGGGCTGCGGATGATCTCGATGTCGAGGTGTTCGGTCCATGGCCCGGACGGGGGCGCCGGCGGCAGATGCCAGTAATCGTCCGGTTGGTGGTAGGCCAGGCGCGGGCGCTGTCCCGGGGTGAAGGCCAGCCAGCAATCGGCATGCTGGGACAGGGGTAGCCAGGCGGAAAAATGCGGGTTGGCGCGGAAGGGATACGGTCGATCGTCGAAGACGTGGTACTTCAAAACCCCGGAAGCGATCAGGAGGTGATCGAATCCGGTGGCCGACAGCGCTTGTGTAGTGCGTTCTGTCACAATATTGAAGTGTGTGGGGTAACCGTTCATGCGCGTCTGCCTTATCGTCAAGGGCTGGCGAATCGAGGTCCGGCGGGCTGGGCCTGGCCGGAGCGGTGTAGCGGGGCGTTCGCCGATGGTGTCGGACGCCCATTGTGACGGATGGAGCCGGAGGTGGTCATGAGCGAATTGCATGTAACCGAGGGTACGAATTCTGCACGGGCGGCGAACGGGCCAGTGCGACTGTCCAAGGCCGAACGCTGGAGTGTCCTGGTCCTGCTGGTCGGTCTGCTGGCAAGCGCCGGCCTGGCTGGCTGGCAGCATCGGCATGAGCAGACCGAACGGAGCCGAATGCTGGAGCGCGGCTTCGAGCGGACCAGTGATGCGCTGGAGAGCCAGTTACACGCGGCAACCCTGGTGATTCGCTCTCTGCAAGCGATCTTCACCGCCAGCGACGAGATCACCCCAACCGAGTTCCAGCGGGCATTCGAGATTCTTGCGCCCGATCGGGTCATTCCGGGCCTGCAAGCGATCGCCTACAGCCGGCTGGTCAAGGACGACTCGGACCAGGACAGTCCTGAGGAGGATCCGGTTTACCGCGTCGAAATGGTCGCGCCGCTGGTCGGCAATGAAGCCGTGCTGACCCTGGATGTCCGCGACCAGCCCGATAATCTGCGGGCGATCCGGCGCTCGCGTGATGGTGATCAGCCGGTGCTGTCGGAGCCGATCCCGCTGATCCAGTTTGCTGGCGATCCCGAACCGGTACTGGGCATGGTGTTGCGCCTGCCGGTCTATTCACCCGGACCGACCCCGAACTCGTTGCGCGAGCGTCGCCTGCGCTTCGTCGGCACCCTGGCCGCCTCGTTCCGTCTGGATCGATTGTTGAGCGAGGCGATCGCAGCCTATGTGCCTGCCGATCTGGATGTCCGACTGGAAGACATCAGTACCGCCGAGCCGGTGCTGCTGTTCCACAAGGCCGTACCCGGAACTGTGGCCAGCGATCCGGCCGTCGGCCCAGTGTTCGAGCGCGCCATGCAACTGGCAACCCGCACCTGGCGGATGCATGCGAGAGCGGCACCGGCGCCGCCTTCGACCACGGTCTGGCTGCTGCTCCTGCTCGGCGCGGCGGGCAGTCTGCTCCTGGCACTTTGGCTGCGCACCGTGCTCGGCGGCCGTGAACGTGCGCTCGGCCTGGCCGAGCGGCTGGCCAGCGAGCAGCAGCAGATCGCCGGCACCTTCCGTGTGCTCAACGAACTGCTGCCCAGTCTGGTGCTGCTGGTGCGTCGTCGCGACGGCCAGTTGATCGGTGCCAATCGATCGGCCCGGCGACGGATCGGCCTGGATGCGGCGGTGATCGATTCCGGTCGCGGCCCGAGTCTGGCCGATGCGCTGGCCGACGCCGATCTGGCGGGCCGTCTGCTGGCCCTGGATTCGCCGGACCGCACCAGTGCCGGCGAACTGAGCGCGCGCCTGAAGGCCGCCGGTGGCGACGATCGCTGGCTGGCGCTGTCGAGTGCAGCCGTGGACATGGCCGATGAGCCCTGTGTCCTGATTGTCGCCAACGACATCACCGAACTGCGCGAACTGAACGAGCGGCTGCTGTATCAGGCCAACCACGATGCCCTGACCGGCCTGATCAACCGTTACAGCTTCGAGCGCCACTTCGACCAGTTGATCGCCGACGCCAATGCCGGCCAGCGCACCGGCGCCCTGCTGTACATCGATCTCGATCAGTTCAAGGTCATCAATGACACATGCAGCCACTATGCCGGTGATCAGTTGCTGGCCGAATTGGGCAGTCGTCTGCGGGCCAGCATCAAGCCCGGTGATGTCCTGGCTCGGCTTGGTGGCGACGAGTTTGGCGTGCTGCTCTATGACGTCGATGGCGAGCGGGCGATGCAGGTGGCCGAGCGGGCGCGCCAGGCGATCGACGGTTTCGTGTTCGCCTGGGAGCAGCGCACGTTCGCGGTCAGTGCGAGCATCGGTGTGGTGGTCATCGACGGTCCAGGCGTCAACCGGCGTGAACTGCTCGGCCATGCCGATACCGCTTGCTACATCGCCAAGGATCGTGGCCGCAATCGTTGCCATCTGCACAGCGTCGGCGATCACGAGGTGGCCCAGCGCAAGACCGAAATGGAGTGGGCCAACCGGATCCGTCAGGCATTGGCCGAGCAGCGCCTGGTGCTGCACTACCAGGAACTGGCGCGACTGAAGACCGGTCGCCAGGCCGAGGGCGCGCATTTCGAGTTGCTGGTGCGCTTGATCGACGAGAACGGCGAGGAGGTGCCGCCTGGCGCCTTCATCCCGGCGGCCGAACGCTTCGGACTGATGCCGGCGATCGACCGCTGGGTGGTAGATACGGCCCTGTCGAACTTCAGTCGAATGCATCCCGCCGGTGCCGAGGCCGGGCTGTGTGCGATCAATCTGTCGGGCGCCACGGTCGATGACCCGAATTTCGCCGAACACGTCCTCGACTTGCTCGATCGCCACGCGATCCCGGCCCACACGCTGTGCTTCGAGATCACCGAGACGGTGGCGATCGGCAATGTCGCGCGGGTGATCCGGTTCATGCAGCGGCTGCGCCTGCGCGGCGTGCGCTTCTCGCTCGATGATTTCGGCTCCGGGATGGCCTCGTTCGGCTATCTCAAGACCCTGCCGGTGGATATCCTCAAGATCGACGGCAGTTTCATTCGCGATATCGAGTCCGACCCGGCCGATTATTCGATCGTCCGGGCGGTCACCGATATCGGCCATCAACTCGGGCTGGTGGTGGTTGCCGAGTGGGTCGGTTCGGTGCGCACCGCCGAACTGCTGCGCGGCATCGGCGTCGATTACGGCCAGGGTTTCGCCCTGCATGTTCCGGAGCGGGTGCCGCTGCATCGTGCCTGAGCCGACCGGTCGGGTGGGCGCCGGCAGCGACGCTCGGGTTCGCCACCGCACGCAGGCCCGCCATCGTGGCGGGTTCAGCCGCAGTGTTCGCCCCGGTCGATCCGTCGGTAGCTCGCGGTGACACGCAGATCATGCAGCCGGACCGCCAGTGCGGTGGTTACCAGCAACCGGTCGCGGTCGTCGAGCAGCAGGGCGCAGCCCAGACCCAAGGCACGGGTCATCCGCTCGAAACCCTCCGGCCCTGCGATGAACAGGGCAGTGGCTGCGGCATCGGCCACGACCGGATCGGAATGCAAAACCACGGTGCCGGCGCTGCCCAGGGCCGGCTGGCCGGTGCGTGGATCGAGCAGGTGTGGCCAGCGACCACCATCGGCGGCGACTCGATAGCGTTGGTAACCTCCGGACGAGAACAGCACTTCGCGGTCGCTCAGTTCGACCCAGGCCAGGGCCGCCTGTTCGCTGTTGCCGAGCGGATCGCGCAGGGCGATCCGCCACCTGCGGCCATCGTTGCTGCCAAGCGCCATCAGATCACCCCCGAAGCTGATCAGCGCATGATCGATGCCATGCTCGGCCAGGATCGCCACCGTCCGCTCGATCGCCAGACCCTCGGCGATCGCGGCCAGGTCCAGTTGCAGGCGATGGTTGCGACTGGCGATCCGATCGCCCTCGATCCGCAGGTCGTCGAAGCGCGGTCGATGTTCCAGCCAATCGCGGATGATCTCCGGATCGGGCGGCGGCTCGATGATCGGAAATTCACTGCGGTGGAATCCCCAGAGTGCGACCAGCCCACCGATGCTCGGATCGAACAGGCCCTCGCTGGCGGTCACCAGTGGCCCGGCCCGGCGCAGGGCACTGGCGATCGATTCCGGCAGCGGATGCGACTCGCCACGGGCGAGCGCGGCATTGACCCGGGTGAGATCGGAGTCCTGCCAGGCGTGCCAGGCGTGGTGCAGATCAGTCAGCGTCTGACTGATCGCGTGCAGGGCGGGCTCGGCGCGGCTGGCCGGTGTCGCGCGAATCTCGATCCGGGCCTCCGAGCCGAACAGCCACAGGCGTTCGCTGATCGGGGCCGGGCTACAGGCGACCACCAGCAGGATTCCGGTCAGGCCGGCCAGGGTCAGGCGAGCGGCGAGGCCGAGGGTGCGAAGCCGTGCTGACCCGCGCATTCCGCTCAGGATGGCGTACCCGGCGCCTCGGCCCAGACCCGAAGAAACTCGCTGTCCTCGGGGGCGACATCAATGAACCGCATGCCGTTCCAGAATTGCCCCGGTGCCGATGCCTCGCTCGACCACAGTTGCTGGGCGCCGATCACCAGCACCCGCTCGCGGCCCGTGCGGTCGAGCAGGGCGAAGCGGATCTGGTACAGGGCCTCTTCCGGCAGGCCCTGGCCGGCCATCAGCAGCAAACCGGTTGCCGACAGGTTGCTGACCCGGCCGAGCGATTCTTCGGTCATGGTGTCGATGACATCGATGGCATGCGCCACCGAGCGTCGGGCGGCGCGGCGGGAATCCTGGCTCATGCCGAACCTCCGGTGCTGCCGTTCTGGCCGACCAGCGTGCGCAAGCTGCCCAGAATCGTAGTCCAGGCGCGGTCGATCAGGGTGCTTTTCTCGGCCTGCACCACCGATGCCTTGCCGGATGCCAGTTCACGGGCGAGTTGATCGAGGCTCTGCTCGCCGATCCGCTGACCGCGATTGTTGACGAACAGGGCATGGCCGGTGATCGTGCTGTACCAGGACATGCGCCGACGCACACGCCGATTTTCCGGTTCCAGGTGGAACTCGAACCAGGTGCCGAATGGCAATTGCTTGATGTGCTCCATCGCTTCACGCTCGCGATCGCTCAGTGCCAGCGTCGATGCTTGCTCGGTCGGCTGGGTCGTCACGTCACGACCCAGCCGGGAGCGCGCCTTCATCTTCAGGGCCAGTTCGGTCCGGGACGCGGCATCGTCCTCGGATGGGGCCGGCTCGTTGGCGCGCGCCAGGCGGCGGGCGATCGCCCGGGCATCATCGTCGTGATAGCCGACCTGACCAAGTGCGCGGGCGACATCCTCCTCGATCGCTGCCGACTCGGCCTCGTCGAGCACATCGGGCGAGCCGGGGGCGGCGGTGGCGGCGCTGATCAGCCGCTCGGCGATCGCGACCTGGCGCCCGAAGTCTTCGGAGTCCTCGCCCGAACGCAGCAGGGTCAGTGCCAGCACGTCGGACCATGCCTGGGTCAACAGGGTCCGGACGAAACTCGGTACCCGTTGCGTGCGCAGCCGCTCGGTGATCACTTCGCTTGCCCGCTGCTGCGATTGGGCCAGCCGCTCCTTGCCTCGGGCCGCCTCGACGTGTCGGCGTTCGGCGGTCTCGGCACGCCGGACGGCGGCCTGCACCTGCTGGCCCAGGTCGTTCTGGAGCGACTCGAACACGGTGGGGTCGCCGTCGAACTCCTTGACCGCGCGATCCACCAGCGACTGCATCTTGCTGACCAGATTCTGGTCGGCCTCATCATCGCCGAGCCATGGGGCGCCGGTTTCGGCGATCGTGTTGAGCATCTGCCGGGCCGGATGCTGGCTGCGCACGAAGAACGCCGGGTCGTCGAGCGCCAGTCGCAGCAGTGGTATCTGGAGCCGACTCAGCAGGGCAGCGGCCGGGCTGTTCGGCCGGACATCGCGCATGATGTGCTCGAACAGCATGCCGACCAGGTCCATGGTGTCGGATTCGCTTTCCGGCAGTTGCGCGGCCTCGCCATCGGGCGACTGCATGCGCAGTTGCATCAACAGGTCTTCCTTGATCTTGCGCACCGGCCGCAGGGTCGGCGCGCTGGCGGCCGCATTCGCCGAGGGCAGGCTGCGCTGCTGGAGCATGCCGAGCACTGCATTCAGTTCCTCGCGGCTGGCGACGTGACGCTCACTGCGAGGCTGCGCCGCAGATACTGTCTGATCGGCATTCGTCGTCGATTGCCGACGCAGGGCCAGCAGTTCGCGGACCAGCCCGAACAGTTCTTCCGGGCGGATCTCGCCGGTGGGTTGCTCGCGCATCGGCTCGCCGAGCCAGTGGGTCTGTGGCTGCCCCAGCGGGCCCGCTGCCGGACTCGGATTGCGGCGCTCCGGACTGGCCGCCAGCGGGGCGGCCGGCGAACCTGCTGCCGAGCCGGCCGTTGCCGATGGCGTGCCGGACGGGCTGCGGGAGGTGCCGTCATCGGTCCGCCGTCGCGGGGCATCGGCCGGCGGCGCCCGGCGGTCACCGGCACGAATCCGCATCGGCACGAAGGTCAGGCGCGGCAATACCTCTTCGCGGATCAGCAGGGCATTGATCGCTTCGACGAAGGCCGGATAGTCGGCCATGCCGGCGCGCTCGAAGCAGCGCAGCAACAGGATGCGCAGACGCTCGTCCAGTTCCAGGCTGCGGCCCGCTTCGCTGAACAGTTCGCACAGCCGATACGGGCCGATCGGCAGGGCTTCCGGCTCGAAGGCCGGCTTGCCGGCGATCACCCCGAACCGCTGTCCGAGCAGCCAGAGCCCGAGGCTGGCGCGGGTCTCGGCACGGTTGGCGATTTCCCGGACCACGGCCGAGCGATCGATCTCGCTCTCGGTCACCAGGGCCAGTTCGCCGGGATGGGCGATGTGCAGCGGATGCGAACTCGATGGTGGATCGCGCAGACAGGCCAGGGCCGCTTCCAGGCCGATCATGAAGCGCGGCGAGACGTCGCTGCGGGTGCGCCGGGCCGTGCGCAGTGCCTCGAAGGCGGCCAGTTGCGCATCGCTGGTGTGGGCCTGCTCGGTCAGCTTGAACAATTGCTGCTCGAATTCGTTGAGCGCGGCTTCGGCGACCCGATCGAGATGGGCCGCAGCGAGTTCGAGAATGGCTTCGAGCAGGCGTCGCACACGGCGCGGCAGCGGTCGCGACGCCAATGTCGGAGGCGGTCCGTCGCTCCGGGGGTCCATGGGGTTGGCCGTGACTGGCATGTGGGCTCCAAAGGCCGGCCGACCATCACGGGCCGGGCCGGCTCGGTATTTGCTCGCCGATTCTAGCAGGCATGGACCCACTGGCAGCAGGGTGCAGTCAGCCGTTGCAGTCAGCCGGACGCGACGGGTTCGTGGCATCCGGCCGACAGGGTGTACTGCGCCCGCTGGCGGTCAGCGCTCGGAATCCGCTGACGGCTGCCAGATCAGGGTCACCAGCAGGTTGCGGCCGGGGGTCTGAAAACCACTGGCCAACCGATAGTCGCGGTCGCCGAGGTTCTCGATTCGTGCCTGCACCGTCCAGATCGGATCAGGTCGCCATTCGGCACGCAGATCGACGCGGGCGAAGCCACCCAGCACCCGATCGAAATCGCGGCGTTCGGACAGCACCTGGACATCCACGCCGAATCGCCAGTGGTCATTGGCGTGCCAATCGATCGCACTGTCGAACTGGTGGTCGGGACGGCGCAGCAGGGCCAGGCCGGTGTCCCGGTCATACACGTCCTGGATGGTCAGCGCGGTGCGGCTGGACCAGTTCCGCCCGTGCCAGTCGTGGCTGATTTCGATACCCTGCGCCCGACTGCGATCGATGTTGACGGCGGCGAACAACGGCCCATCGAAGGCAATCTGGTCGCGTACCTGGGTATCGAATGCCGCGACTTCGATCTCGCCGCTGCCGAGTACCCATTCGACCGCCAGTTCCAGGCTGCGCGCGCGTTCCGGTGCCAGCGTCGGGTTGCCGGCGAACAACCCGCCGAAACCGGGTGAGTACAGTTCGTTGAAATTGGGCGCGCGGAAGCCCTCGCCCCAACTGGCGCGGACCCGCCCATGTCGGCCCAGGGCATGGCCGACCGCCAGGCTGCCGGTGGTCGCATCGCCGAACTGACTGTTGTCGTCCAGACGCAGGGCCGCCTGCCACTCGATGGTTCCGAACTGACCGAACCCGGAGACGAATCCGGCACGATTATCGCGGTTGCGATCGATGATCGGTCCGGCGAAGGATGACAGCGAGCGTCCGCTTTCGCGCTGCCAGCTCAGACCGAGCAGCCAGGTGCTGTGCTCGGCGGTCACGGTGTGCAACCAATCGAGGCTGTCGCGACGGCTCTCGAAACGGCTGTCAAAGGCCGGGGTGTCCAGGTCTTCGCGCGCGTGGCCGTAGCCGATCCGGTGCTGCCAGCCAGCGGCCAGCGTGCCGTCGAGTGCGAACGCCCCGGACAGGGTGCGGGCATCGGTCCGGCCCTGGTCGAATTCGACATCGGCATCGCTGGCGAACAGGGCAGCTTCGGCCGTGTGGTTGGCCAGGGCTACGCGGCCTCGGGCCGAGCCATGCCGCTGCCAATAGCCATCGGCATCAGGATCGTGGCCGAACGCGCTGGCATCGGTCGCGGAAAAACCGGTGAGGCGGCGATAGCCGGCGGCGACCGACACGCCATGAGCCTCGCCTTGCGAGCCGACCCCGGCATGGGCTTCGGCACGGCCCCAGCGACCGCCGCGCAGGCTCGCGTTCGGGCCATGCAGATCACGGGTGACGATGTGGATCACCCCGCCGATCGCATCCGAGCCCCATTGCGCCGCGCGTGGGCCGCGCACGATCTCGATCCGCTCGATCTGGTCCGGTGCCAGATGGGCAAGGTCGAACAGGCCCTGGCCGGTGGCATTGACCCGCACCCCGTCGATCAGGATCAGGGTCTGATTCGAGTTGGCACCGCGCATGAACACGGTCGAGGCCGAGCCCGGACCGCCGGTGCGGGCGATCGTGATGCCGACCTGACGACCGAGCAGGTCGATCAGATCGGCGGCCTGGCTGGCCTCGATCGCATCTCGATCCAGCACGGTGACCGAGGCCAGCACCGCATCGACCGGCTGGTCGAGCCGATTGGCGGTCACCACCACGACCGGTTGGCGGGGTGCCGGCGCTGGCTCGGTCGATCGCTCAGCGCAGTCGGAAGCAGCGGGCGGTCGGCCACCCGGCAGAGGCTCCGGACATGTCTCGGATCGAGCACGTTCGGGCTGTTCGGGACGGTCCTGCGCAGCGGCAGGAAGGGCAATCAACTGGGCGACCAGGACGGTCGCCGATACGGCACTGTAGAGGGTCTTCATCGTTGTCTCCGCGCTCACCCGCTGTGGAAAGCGCGCGCAGCGGCGGCAACGAAGACGCGCCCAGGGACGGCCGCGAGTCCGCGCCGTCGCCCACCGCAACGCGCCAGTCATGCCCCAGGCCGGTCTCCGGACTTGCAGCGAAGGTCGAAACCTTGCGTCCACCGCCTTCCCAGGGTCTGACCCAGTGGCATGTGGCGGACTACGACTGCTTACCGTTGCGGGGGCAGTGCCGGATTCACACCGGCTTCCCGAACACCCGAGGCCGCGCCAGTGTAGACCATCCGCCCCTGCCAGCGACAGCAACGGCCGCAGCGAGCAGGTAGCACGGGCGTCCCGCCCGTGAGGCACGAAAGCTGGTCCGTCGGCGATGACAGGGAGCGCGGCGAGTGTCTGCTCTTACCAATCCCTCCCCCCCGATTCCCGACCCCCCCGACTCCCGACCCCCTGACTCCCGATTCCCGAATCCCGAATCCCGATTC
>DIHI01000124.1:0-3683 GCA_002420085.1 Lysobacterales bacterium UBA5700
CGAGGCGCTGCTGCGCTGGCAACACCCGAGCCACGGCCTGTTGCTGCCGGGCGCGTTTCTGAGTGCCGCCGAAGAGGGCGGACTGCTGCCCCGGATCGGCGCCTGGACCCTGGACGCGGTCTGCCGACAGATGCGCATCTGGCAGGCGGCCGGGGTGGCTGTTCCGAAGTGCGCGGTCAATCTCGGCCTGCAACAGATTGCCGATCCGAACCTGGCCGATCGAATCGCAGCCATCCTCGAAGCGACCGGCCTGGCACCGGATGCGCTGGAACTGGAAATCACCGAGAGCCATCTGATGGAAGACCCCGAACGTGCGCGGGCGCAACTGCGCCGACTGCGGGCGATGCAGGTCCGCCTGGCGATCGACGATTTCGGCACCGGCTATTCGTCGCTGGCGCAGCTCAAGCGCTTTCGGGTCGATACCCTGAAGATCGACCGATCGTTCGTGCGCGACCTGCCGGGCGATGTCGAATCGGCGGCGATCGTGCAGGCGGTCGCGGCACTCGGTCGCAGTCTGGGCATGGTGGTGGTCGCCGAAGGCGTGGAAAATCAACGGCAATTGCGCGCCATGGCCGAACTCGGCTGTCAGCAGGGTCAGGGCTTCCTGCTCGGCCGACCGATGTCAGCCGGCAGACTGTCGGCCTATCTGCACGCGCGCCGACACGCCAGCCCGGTCGAATTCGGCTGAGTCGCGGCTGGCGGCTCAGTCCAAGGTCACGGCATAGAGATCGTGCTCATCACTGCCCATGATCCGCACCCGAGCGAATTCACCGACCCGCAGGCCCGCCTCGGCGCCATCCTGAATCTGGACCAGACCATCGATCTCGGGCGCATCGGCCGCACTGCGCGCCAGCGCCAGTTCGCCGTCGATCGCGTCCACCAGCACCTGGCATTCACGACCGACCTTGGCTGCCAGCCGATCGGCACTGATTTCGGCCTGCAGGGCCATCAGTCGCTCCAGCCGCTCGCTGCGCACCGCTTCCGGAACCGGATCGGGCAGGGCATTGGCGGCGGCGCCCTCGACCGGCGAATAGGCGAATGCCCCGACCCGGTCCAGTTCCGCCTCATCGAGAAAATCCAGCAGATGCTCGAACGCTTCCTCGGTTTCGCCGGGAAAGCCGACGATGAAGGTGCTGCGCAGGGTGATCTCGGGACAGATTTCGCGCCAGCGTGCGATCCGCTCCAGGGTGCGATCGACATTGCCCGGCCGGCGCATCTGCCGGAGGATGCGCGGGTCGGCATGCTGGAACGGAATATCGAGGTAGGGCAACAGCTTGCCTTCGGCCATCAGGGCCGGCAGGGCATCGACATGCGGATACGGATAGACATAATGCAGACGGACCCAGACCCCGAGTTGCGCCAGTCCCTCGCACAGCGACTGGACACGGGTGGCGTAAGCCTGGCCACGCCACGACCGTTCGGCATACCTGAGATCGACCCCGTAGGC
This sequence comes from Lysobacterales bacterium UBA5700, assembly GCA_002420085.1. Taxonomy (GTDB): domain Bacteria; phylum Pseudomonadota; class Gammaproteobacteria; order Xanthomonadales; family Xanthomonadaceae; genus UBA11164. The sequence continues at coordinate 1,448 of DIHI01000124.1, forward strand.
GCTGGTGTCCTGGGAAATCACCAGCAGTTCCTTGACACCGCTGCGCACCAGTCGCTCGGCCTCGGCGAGGACGTCATCGATCGGTCGGGAGACCAGATCGCCTCGCATCGACGGGATGATGCAGAAACTGCACCGGTTGTTGCAGCCCTCGGAAATCTTGAGATAGGCGTAATGGCGGGGGGTGAGTTTGATGCCGGTGTCGGGAACCAGGTCCAGGAAAGGATCATGCTTCGGCGGCAATGCCGCGTGGACCGCACGCATGACGCTGGCGTAATCCTGCGGCCCGCTGATCGACAGCACATCCGGGTGCGCGGCCCGGATCAGTTCGGCCCGCTTGCCGAGGCAGCCGGTGACCACCACCTTGCCGTTGTCGGCCATCGCCTCGCCAATCGCATCGAGTGATTCCTCGACTGCCGAATCGATGAAACCGCAGGTGTTGACCACCACCAGATCGGCCGCCTGGTAGCTCGGCACGATCTCGTAGCCTTCGACCTTGAGTTGGGTGAGGATCCGTTCGGAATCGACCAATGCCTTCGGGCAGCCAAGGCTGACGAAGCCGATCTTCGGTGAACGCGATGTGGGCTGAGTGGACGAGTGGCTGGCCATGGGTGAACCGCGCGGGTAAACCGATCAAGTATACCGACCGGCGGCCCGACCGTTCGGCTCCGGCGCCGATCGGATCGGATCGACCTGCGCGAGCCGTCGAGCAGCGGCGATACACCTGCCGGCGCGGTCGGGCTACCATGGACCTCGGATCGCAGCCACTGCGATCATGCGATGGAGGTCCACGACATGAGCCAATGGCTTTCGCTCGACACCCCGACCGGGCGCATCAATGCCTGGCGCACCGCCCCGCCGATCCCGGCCCGAGGCGCCCTGGTCGTGGTGCAGGAAATCTTCGGCGTCAACGAACACATCCGGCAGGTCTGCGAACGCTTCGCCGCGCACGGATTCATCGCCCTGGCCCCGGCCCTGTTCGACCATTTCGAGCATCGGGTGGAACTGGACTACGACGCCGACGGCGTCACCCGTGGCCGCGAACTGGTCGAGCAACTCGGCTTCGAACGCGCGCTCGATGATGTCCACGCCGCAGCCCTCCTGCTCGAATCCGAGGCCAGGGCCGGCGTGGTCGGCTACTGCTGGGGCGGCACGGTCGCCTTTCTCGCCAACACCCGGCTGAGCTACCCGGCGGTGAGCTACTACGGCGGGCGCACCATGCCCTTCGTCCACGAGCAACTGGACGCCCCGATGCTGTTCCACTTCGGCGAGCGTGATCCGCTGATCCCGGCCGAGGATGTCGCCCGGATCGCCGAGATCCATCACCAGGCCGAACTGTTCCGCTATCCCGCCGGCCACGGCTTCAACTGCGACCGGCGCAGCGACTTCGATCCCGACAGCGCGCGCCTGGCCCTGGAGCGAACCCTGTCCTTCTTCACCCGCGTGCTGCGTCGCTGACCGTCATGTCCAGCCGTGACTGGCAACTCGATCCACGCCTGGCCGACGACAGCCACCCGCTGGCCCAACTCGACCTCAGTGAATTGCGCCTGTTCGATGATGGCAACTACCCGTGGCTGCTGCTGGTGCCGCGCGTGGTCGATGCCCGCGAACTGATCGACCTGTCTGCGTCCCAGCAGCGCGTCCTGCTGGCCGAGATCGACCACTGCTCACGGGTGCTGCTGGCGCGGTTCGCGCCGGACAAGCTCAACATCGCCGCGCTCGGTAATCGGGTCGAGCAATTGCACGTCCATCTGATCGCCCGCTACCGCGACGACCCGGCCTGGCCGGATCCGGTCTGGGGGCGCGGCCCGCCGCGCCGCTATTCACCAGAGGCCCTGGTCGAACGGGTCGAGCGACTGCACCCGGTGCTGCACGCGCGGGAACTGCGCGAGCAACGGCAACCGACATGACCCAGCCGAGCCTGAGCCCGTCGGATCCGTGCCGACCGGCGCGAATCGAACCCCTCGGCGACCATGCCTTGCTGATCCGACTCGGCGAGCACATCGACCCCGACCTGAACCAGCGGGTCCATGCCCTCGCCGCCCGACTGCGCGCCCAGGCTCCGCACTGGCTGGTCGATATCGTACCGGCCTATGCCAGCATCGCCCTGTTCATCGACCCGGACGCCACTGGCGGCCCCGATCAACCCGGCGCCGATCGCGAACCACCGGTCCGCCGGGCCGAGCACTGGCTGCACCGGAGCGGCCTGCTCGAATCGGCCTCCGAGGCCACCGACGGC
>DIHI01000124.1:3823-6572 GCA_002420085.1 Lysobacterales bacterium UBA5700
GCACGGCCCCGATCTGGCGGCCGTCGCAGACCACGCCGGCCTGACGTCGGACCAGGTGATCGCCCTGCACCTGGCCGGCGACTATCGGGTCGGCATGATCGGTTTCGCACCGGGCTTTCCGTACCTGCTCGGACTCGATCCAGCGCTCGCCTGCCCGCGTCTGGCAACGCCCCGGAGCCGGGTACCGGCCGGCAGTGTCGGCATCGGCGGCCAGCAGACCGGCATCTACCCGCGCGCAGGTGCAGGCGGTTGGAACCTGATCGGCCGCAGCCCGCTGACCCTGTTCAACCCCAGCCGCGAACCACCGAGCCGAGTACTGCCCGGCCAACGCCTGCGCTTCGTCGCGATCACGCCCGAACAGTTCGATGCCTGTGCCCGACGGAACTGAGACTACTGCCGGGCCGCAACCCGGCGGCCTGCATATCCGCGTGCTGCGGCCCGGCCTGGCGACCACCGTCCAGGATGGGGGCCGAGCCGGCTGGCGCTCATTCGGGGTCGGCGCGGCCGGCGCCCTGGACCGCTACTCGCTGGCGATCGGCAACCATCTGGTCGGCAATGCCATCGATGCCGCCGCAGTGGAGATCAGTCTGAGCGGCCCGAGCCTGCACTTCGACCGACCGGCACGCATCGCACTGACCGGCGCCGAAATCGATGCCCAGGCAAACGGTCGAGCGATTCCCGGCTGGCGCCCGATCGACCTGCCGGCCGCCACCACCCTCGACCTCGGCCATTGCCGCAAGGGCGCCCGTGCCTACCTGTGCCTGGCTGGTTCACTGCCGCTGCCGCGTGTCCTGGGCAGCAGCAGCACCGACCTGCGTGGTGGCTTCGGCGGCATGCGTGGCCGACCCCTGGCGTCCGGCGATATCCTGCCGGCCTGGGCCGGGCCGAATCTGGCCTGCACCGAGCCGAGCTTCCCGACCTGGTGGATCGATCCCAGTCCGGACATCGACTTCCATCGATCGACCGTGGCCCGACTGCTGCCGGGCCGTGACTCGCTGACCACCCCGGAGGCCCTGTACAACACGGGTTGGCGGATCGCAGCGACCAGTGATCGTCAGGCCCTGCGACTGGACGGCCCGGCGCTGGCGGTCCACGCCCCCGGCGAACGCATTTCCGAACCGGTCGCCCCCGGCACCGTGCAACTGCCGCCGGACGGCCGCCCGATCATCCTGCTGGCCGACGCCCAGACCATCGGCGGCTACCCGCGCATCGGCCACATCATCGCCGCCGACCTGCCACGCCTGGCCCAACTCAGGCCAGGCAGCAGCCTGCACCTGATCGCCACTGATCATGACCAGGGCTGGCGCCTGGAACAGCAGCAACGTGCCAGACTGGCCCGAATCGGCTACGCCATCGCCGCTCGGATCGGCCGCCGATGAACAGCAAGCGTCGCACCGACCACACCGATCGCCCTGCCCAGCGGCGACCGGCACTGGTCGTCCGAGCCCGTCAAGCCACGGGCAATACCAATACCCCACCCGAAGGAGAGACCGCATCATGAGCTACATCGATGGTTTCGTACTGGCGGTTCCGACCGCCAACAAAGACTCGTTCATCGATCACGCCAGCAAGGCCGACAGCCTGTTCAAGGAGCTCGGCGCGATCCGGGTGATCGAATGCTGGGGCGACGATGTCCCCAACGGCACGCGCACCGACTTCCGGCGGGCGGTTCAGGCAACCGAGGATGAAACCGTGGTGTTTTCCTGGATCGAATGGCCTGACAAGGCCACCCGCGATGCCGCCATGGCCCGCCTGCCGGACCTGATGCAGACCGATGAACGCTTCGACCCGAAGCACAACCCGATGCCGTTCGATGGCAAACGGCTGATCTTCGGTGGATTCGCACCGGTGGTCGATCTCTGAGCCGACGCACCGAGCCAGACCGGCGACCGTTTCGTGGTCATCGAAATGGTCGCCACCCTGCGAGCCGGCGATGGCGAGGGTGTTCCTTCAGGACGAACAGAAGTGCAGGCACTTTCGCAGACGGCACCGGGTATCACTGTCGGCCGTTCGCGGATGCCCGCCAGAGGGCGCACGATCAAGCCTTACGGTTCATGCTCGCTGGTGTCGGTCGGCTCACAGGCTCTCCAGCAGACGGGCAATGACCTCGGGCGACGGCAGTTGGTCTTTCAGTGCCTTCGGCAGCGTCTTGGTGATTTCATAGGTCGCCACGCCGATGGGCTTGCGCGTGTCGCGCAGCGCGTATTCGACGATGGTGCGGGTCTTCTCCTTGCAGAGGATGATGCCGATCGATGGACTCTCATCCTCCTGCCGCACCTGCGCGTCCAGCGCCGCGAGGTAGAACTGCATCTTGCCGACGAACTCCGGCTCGAATTCGCCGATCTTCAACTCGATGGCGACCAGCGCGCGCAGCCGCCGGTGGAACAGCAGCAGATCGATGAAATAGTCCTTGCCTTCCACTTCGAGCCGGTACTGACTGCCCATGAAGGCGAACATGCCACCCATCGCACGCAAGAAATCCTCGATGCGGACGATCAACGCGCGCTCCAGCTCGCGTTCGCTGTGCTGTTCGCCCAGTTCGAGGAAGTCGAAGACGTACTCGTCCTGCACCGCCAGCTTGGCTTGCGCGCGCAGCGCCGGGGTCAGCGTCTGGTCGAAATTGGTCTGGCCGAGCAGCGATTTTTCGTAATTCTGGTTGTCGATCTGGTGCGCGAGCACGTTCTTCGACCACCCGAACTTGCGCGTCATGCGCAGGTAGAATTCGCGCTCCTGCATGTCCTTGCAGCGC
>DIHI01000124.1:6742-15383 GCA_002420085.1 Lysobacterales bacterium UBA5700
AGGTCGCTGGCAAGCTGCTCCACCACGCCCTTGCCCCAGCCCTCGGTCTGCTGCCGTGCGACGATCATCCGCCCGATATCCCAATACAGGCCGACCAGTTCCTGGCTGACCGCGCGCAGCGCCGCGTATTGGGCGGACTGGATGCGCGCCTTCACCTCGGCCAGCAAGGCAGGATAGTCCTTGACCGTGGTGGCCAGATCCGTGTCGGTCTTGCGCGCCGCCGACGGACCTGTCGTGCGGGTGGTTTTCCGAGTCGTCGCCATCGGTGTCCTCCACATCGCTGCTGCCGGCACCATCATCGCCCAGTGTGCCGAGAACACCTTCGCTCTCGGCACCGTCCGGGCCGCAGCCGCCAGCAGGTCGATTCACCCGATGACGGCGGCTGCGATCAGCTCAGATCGATCAGGGCAGCAGGTCGGCCACGCCGGCACGTTCCTCTTCGAGTTCCGCCAGCGTCTTGTCCATCCGCTCGCGACTGAACGCATCGATCGGCAGGTCGGCCACCCGCGTGTACTCCCCGGCCTCAGTGATCACCGGAACGCCGTACATGACGCCCTCCGGAATGCCATAGCTGCCATCGGACGGCACACCCATGGTCACCCACTTGCCGGCGCTGCCCAGCAGCCAGTCGCGAACATGATCGATCGCGGCATTGGCGGCCGAGGCCGCCGATGACAGGCCGCGCGCCTCGATGATCGCGGCACCGCGCTTGCCAACCGTGGGAATGAACACGTCGCGATTCCAGCTCTCGTCGGCAATCCGATCCTTCAGGCTCTGACCATCGACCGTTGCGAAGCGGTAGTCGGGATACATGGTCGGGCTGTGATTGCCCCAGACGATGAGCTTCTCGATGTCGGCCACCGGCACCCCGGCCTTGCTCGCCAGTTGACTCAGTGCGCGGTTGTGGTCGAGCCGCAGCATCGCGGTGAAGTTCTTCGCCGGCAGATCGGGCGCCGACTTCATGGCGATGTAGGCATTGGTGTTGGCCGGATTGCCGACCACCAGCACCTTGACGTTGCGGCTGGCGACCGCGTTGAGCGCAGCCCCCTGGGCAGTGAAGATCTTGGCGTTCTCAAGCAGCAGATCCTTGCGTTCCATGCCCGGACCACGCGGCCGCGCACCCACCAGCAGGGCGACATCGGCATCCTTGAAGGCGACCTCGGCATCACCGCTGCCCACCATGCCGGCCAGCAACGGAAACGCGCAGTCCTCCAGTTCCATCATCACGCCCTTGAGCGCCGCCTGCGGCTTGTCCATCGGCAGTTCGAGCAATTGCAGGATGACCGGCTGGTCCTTGCCAAGCATTTCGCCGGAGGCGATGCGGTACAGCAGCGAATACCCGATCTGACCTGCGGCACCGGTGACTGCGACACGAATGGGTGTTTTCATGGTTGGATTCCGGGGATGGAGATTGGAGACTTGGTGTTTGGGATTTGGGTGCCAGGCGCCGCTTCTCGAATCTCGAATTTCGCCCTCACCCCGATTCCCGGCTTCACGTCAACTCAGCAAAGAATTCCTGAATCCGCGTGAGGCCCGGTTCCAGTTGTGCGCTTGGACAGGTGTAGCTGATTCGCAGGGCGCGTGGCTCGCCGAATGCCGAGCCCGGCACGCAGGCGACCCCCTTGCTGTCGAGCAGCGCGGCGCACAACTCGACGTCATCGGTGATCAAACGGCCCTGGTGATGCTTGCCGAACGCGCACGAAATATCCGGGAAGGCATAGAAGGCGCCCTGCGGCACCGGGCAGACCACACCTGGAATGGCGGTCAGGGCGGCGATCACGATGTCGCGCTTGTCCTGGAACTCGCGCGCCTTGCCGGTCGGCACATCCTGCGGGCCTTCCAGGGCAGCGATGGCGGCAGCGGTGACCACCTCGGGAATATTGGTGATGTGGTTGGAGTTCAGCGTCACCACGGCCGCGATGACTTCCTTCGGCCCGGCCAGCAGACCCACTCGCCAGCCCGGCATGCCATAGGTCTTGGACAGCGAGTCGCAGTAGATCATGCGCTCGCGCAGTTCCGGACGGAAGGCGGCGACGTTGTGATAGCCGATGCCATCGAACACCATGCGGTTGTAGATGTCGTCGGCAATGATCCAGGTGTCGGGGTACTTGGCCAGAACATCGGCCAGCGCGGCGATTTCCTCGGCCGTGTAGACCATCCCGGTCGGATTCGACGGGTTGTTGAACAGAAACACCTTGGGCTTGGCCGCGAGCGCGGCGTCGAGCTGCTCGGGGGTGAGTTTGTAGTTCTGCTCGGGCGGGCACGGCAGCAGACGAATGCGGGCGCCGACGATCTCGGCGATATCGACATAGCTGGTCCAGTACGGAGTCGGGAAGGCGATCTCGTCGCCCTCGTCTAGCAGCGCCTCGAACAGGTTGTACAGACCATGCTTGGCGCCGATGGTCACCGCGCACTGCTCGCGGCTGTAGCCGGGCAGGCCACTGGCGGCCATGTGGGCGATGAAGGCATCGAGCAGGCGGTTGTCGCCTCGGTTGGAACCGTACTGGCCGGAATCCTTGTCGAGCCAATCACGCACTGCGGCATAGACGTGCGGACCTGGCAGAAAGTTGGGGACACCGATCGAGAAGCTGATGATGTCACGGCCTTCGGCCTTCATCCGCTTGGCCTTGTCGGCGATGACCATGATTGCGCTCGGTTTGGCGCGTCCGATGCGAGCGGCGAGCTGCGGCATTGCAAACCTCGAAGACGGTTGGAGATAACCCACAATGGTAGCACCTCCGGTTTTCATGTTGCGGTGCAAGGTGGATCGATCTGGCTGGTGTCAGGGCGTGGACACGACACATCCGGACGAACGGTCATGAAAACGATCGCGGCGGTCATCCCCGACCCCAGCGATCCGATCAGGCCGATCGGCCTGCCTGGCGCCGAGTCAATGCCGCCTTCTCGATTTCGACGGCAATGAACAGCGTGATTGCCACTGCCGCAATTGCCTGCCAATCAGCGGCAGAAATCGCTGTGGTTCCGAATACCGCCTGAGCCGGCGGCCAGTGCAGCAAGGGCCATTGCAGGATCACCAGCAGGGCCACCGAGAGCCAGGCCCAGCGATTGCCGGACAGGGCACTCCAGGCCCATGCCGGGCTGAGCCAGCGACGACAGTTGAACAGGTAGACCGCTTCGCCGACCACCAGTGCGTTCAGAGCCACGCTCCGGGCCTCGGCCTCGCTGGCACCCGACGCCAGCGTCCGCTCGAACAACACGAAGATGCCGAGGGTCAGCAGGGCACCGACCCAGGCGATCCGCGTGGCGATGAAACGATCGATCAGGCCCTGATCGGGGGGCCGGGGCGGCCGACGCATCGCGTCGCCCTCGACCGGCTCGAACGCCAGCGCCAGACCGAGCGTCACAGCCGTGACCATGTTGACCCAGAGAATCTGCACCGGGGTGATCGGCAACGGCCAGCCGGCGATCGCCGCCACCAGGATCACCGCCGCTTCGGCGGCACTGGTCGGCAGGATGAACAACAGTGACTTTCGGATATTGTCGAAAACACCCCGCCCCTCCTCGATGCCGGCAACGATGCTGGCGAAATTGTCGTCGGCCAGCACGATGCCAGCGGCCTGCCGGGACGCCTCGGTGCCCTTGATGCCCATGGCGACACCGATATCAGCCCGTTTCAGGGCCGGGGCATCGTTGGCGCCATCACCGGTCATCGCCACGATCCGGCCATCCGCCTGCAATGCCTGCACCAGCCGCAGTTTGTGCTCCGGTGTAGTCCGGGCGAAGACGGCGACCGACCCGACCCGGCGCGCCAGTTCGCCATCGTCGAGGCGGTCCAACTCGCGGCCCTCCAGCACGGCACCGGAGCCGAGGATGCCCAGTTCTGCGGCGATCGCCGAGGCGGTCGCTGCATGATCGCCGGTGATCATCCGGACATCGACACCGGCACCTTGGCAGGCGGCCAGCGCGGCCGCGACCCCCGGACGCGGTGGATCCCGGAAACCGACCAGGCCAAGCAGACACAGTCCGGTATCGACCGCATCCAAAGTCAAGGCTGCCGGCTGCGCATCGCTCGATTCAGCATCGAGCCGACGCTCGGCCACCGCCAGAACCCGCAGCCCCTCACCGGTCATCGCCGCCAGGCGTTGCGACCACAGGGGCAGCGTCAGCGGCTCGATCCGGTCGCCAGTCCATTGTTCCGAACAGCGGGCGAACACCGCTTCCGGCGCCCCCTTGATGCAGATTCGCTGCCGATGCCGAGTGGCCATCAACCTGTGTTCCGACGAAAACGGCAGCAAGGCCAGTCGCGGATGCGCCGCGCGTACCGTTTCGCTGTCGATCCCGGCCGTTTCGGCAAGTCGAATCAGGGCGACTTCCAGGGGATCACCATCGCCGTGCCGGCTGGCATCGTTGCACAGCACGATCGCCGTCATCAGATCACCCGCATCGGATGGCAGCGAGGTGGGCGGATATTCCCCGTCGATCAGACCAAGACGATCGGCAACCAGTTCGTTGCGGGTGAGCGTGCCGGTCTTGTCGGTGCAGACGACATCGACCGCCCCCAGGGTCTCGACTGCCGGCAAGCGGCGGACGATGGCATTGCGCCGCGCCATGCGCTGCACGCCGATCGCCAGGGTGATGGTGATGATCGCCGGCAGACCCTCGGGAATCGCCGCCACCGCCAGCGCGACGCCGATCATCAATCCCTGATCGAACGGCGTGGCATGCAGCCCGACGGCAAGCATCACGGTCAGCGCCGCACAGAAAAACACGATCACCGCCAGGCGCCGGCCAAAGCCCTCGATCTGGCGCAGCAATGGCGTCGTGGTCTCGGGCAGTTCGCCCAGCAGGGTGCTGATCCGCCCGAGTTCGGTGGCACGCCCGATCGCGACAACGGCCCCGGTGCCCTGCCCGGCAGTCACCACAGAACCGGCATAGGCCATACCCTGCCGCTCGGCCAGGGGCGTGTCGATCGGCTGCGGCTCGATCCGCTTGCCCACTGGCACCGATTCCCCGGTCAAGGCCGCCTGATCGATGCGCAGACCGTGGCTCTCGATCAGCCGCAGATCGGCCGGAACCCGATCGCCGGCCTTCAGCAGAACCAGATCACCGGGCACCAGAACCTCGGCCGCCAGATGCCGCCAGTGGCCATCGCGGCGAACCCGCGCACGCGGCGCCAGCATCCGACCGATCGCCTGCATCGAGCGCTCGGCCTTGCCCTCCTGGATGAAGCCGATCAGGGCATTGACCAGCACCACGGCAGCGATGACCGCAGCATCGACCGGATGCCCGAGCGCGACCGCCGCCACTGCCGAAGCCAGCAACAGATGGATCAGAAAATTATCGAACTGGTCCAGCAGGCGACGCCAGGCCGGCTTGCCCGGCGCCGAAGGCAGGGCATTGCTGCCGAATTCGACAGATCGGCGTTCGGCTTCCTCGGCACTGAGGCCCGCCTGACTGCTGACGAGGTCGGCAATCACCGCATCCGGAGTGCGGGCATGCGGCGACTCGACCTGGGGAAACACCTGCTCGGACACGGGCATGTTCGATCGGGATTCATTGGCCGCCGGCTGTCCGGCACCGGCCGGTAGTGTCGCAAGTCAAGGGTGACCCATGGCTGACCCGGCCATGGCTCGGGCCTGCCGACTCCGCCGATGTCCGCACGGAGTGGCTGCGGGCATTCGCCCGATGTGCAAGCGCGGTTGCCTGTAACGATTTTGAGCGGCCGGCTCGGCCCGGGTAGCATCCCTCGCATCGAGACCCGACCCCGACCCCCGTCCTGGGACGTGAGGCTCGGATGTCGGGTGCTGACTCGATCGACGGCCGCTCGGATCAGGCGCGTGCGTCGAGCGTCGCATTCCAGGCCGCCACCCGTTCCGCCTGTGCCGCCAGCAGCGGCTCGGCATCGCCCTCGATCGCCACCGACGTGATGCTATCGCCACCCTTGACTGCATCGACCACGGCCAGCCCCTCAACGACCGTGCCGAACACGCTGTGCTTGCCATCCAGCCACGGACACGGCACGTGGGTGATGAAGAACTGGCTGCCATTGGTGCGCGGCCCGGCATTGGCCATCGACAGCACACCGCGCTCGTGACGCAGTTCCGGATGGAACTCGTCCTCGAAGCGATAGCCCGGACCGCCCGTGCCAATGCCTTGCGGACAACCACCCTGGATCATGAAATCGGCGATCACCCGGTGGAACTTCAGTCCGTCATAAAAGCCACGCCGGGCCAGATTGACGAAATTGGCCACGGTCAGCGGCACCTTGTCGGCGTGCAGTTTGATTCGGATGACACCGCGACCGGTGGTGAAGACGGCAACGAGTTCAGACATGGATAACCCTCAGAACGATGAAAAAGAGATCAATTCGCGCCGCGTGAGATGCGCGCCCGATCGGAAGCGGCCCGGCGCAGATGTCCGACCAGCAGCAGGGCCGCGATCGCCAAGCCGGCGCCACCGACCGCGATCAGGCCCCAGGCCAGGGTCGGCTCGGCCAGGATGGCCAGAGGCCCGCCCGGAGCACCCAGCAGACCGAACAAACCCAACCCCAGCGCCAGCATCGCACCAAAATCCAGCGCCAGCAGCCAGAGTGGAAACGGCAGACCGCCCGCACGATTCATGGCTGCCCCCGGGCCGGATTCGGCCAGAAAAAACGGCGCCTATCATGCCACAGCACACACGCCCCCGAGCCGTCATCGAATGGGCGTATAATGGCCGGCTGTCTTCGCCACTTGCAAACCGACCCGGAGTCGGCTCCGTCGCCATGTCCATCGAAACTCTGCGCAACATCGCCATCGTCGCCCACGTCGATCACGGCAAGACCACCCTGGTCGATCAACTGCTGAAGCAGTCCGGCACCTTCGCCGAGCGGGCCGTCGTGGCCGAGCGCGTGATGGACAGCAACGACCTGGAAAAAGAACGCGGCATCACCATCCTGTCCAAGAACACGGCCATCCGCTGGCAGGCACCGGACGGTCAGGACTACCGCATCAACATCGTCGACACCCCTGGCCACGCCGATTTCGGCGGCGAGGTCGAACGTGTGCTGTCGATGGTCGATTCGGTGCTGATCCTGGTCGATGCCATGGATGGGCCGATGCCGCAGACCCGATTCGTCACCCAGAAAGCCTTCGCCATGGGCTTCAAGCCGATCGTCGTGGTCAACAAGATCGACCGTCCTGGCGCCCGCCCGGACTGGGTGGTCAACCAGACCTTCGACCTGTTCGACCGGCTCGGCGCCACCGAAGAACAACTCGATTTTCCGGTGGTCTACGCCTCGGCCCTGCACGGATATGCCAGTCTCGACCCGGAAGCGCGTTCCGGCGACATGACTGCGTTGTTCCAGGCCATCATCGACCACGTCTCACCCCCACCGGTCGATCTCGACGGACCGTTCCAGATGCGGGTGACCTCGCTCGACTACAACAACTACGTCGGCATCATCGGCGTCGGGCGCATTCAGCGCGGCAGCGTCCGGCCAAACATGCCGGTCACCGTCATCGATCGCCACGGCAAGCCGCGCAATGCCAAGGTTCTTCAAGTTCTCGGCTTCCTGGGTCTCGAACGACACGAAGTCGATCGCGCCCAGGCCGGCGACATCGTCGCCATCTCCGGCATCGAAGGACTGGGCATTTCCGACACCCTCTGCGATCAGTCCGCCCCCGAGCAACTGCCGGTGCTGACCGTGGACGAACCGACCATCAGCATGACTTTCCAGGTCAATGACTCGCCGTTCGCCGGCAACAAGGACCGCAGCGGCGGCAAGTTTCTCACCTCGCGCCAACTGCGCGATCGACTGATCCGCGAAACCCAGCACAACGTAGCGCTGAAGGTCGAAGATACCGCCGACGCCGACAAGTTCAAGGTTTCCGGACGCGGCGAACTGCACCTGTCGATCCTGATTGAAACCATGCGTCGCGAAGGCTACGAACTGGCCGTTTCGCGCCCGGAAGTGATCGTCCGCGAAGTCGATGGCGTGAAGCAGGAGCCCTACGAACATCTGGTCGTCGATCTGGAAGAACAATACCAGGGTGGCGTCATGGGCCGACTCGGCGAGCGCAAGGCCATCCTCCAGAACATGGAGCCGGACGGCAAGGGTCGCGTTCGCCTGGAATTCATCATCCCGGCACGCGGCTTGATCGGCTTCCAGACAGAATTCCGCACCCTGACCGCCGGCACCGGCCTGCTGTTCCACGTCTACGACCACTACGGCCCGAAGGCCGACGGCAGCATCGGCCAGCGTCAGAACGGCGTATTGATCTCCAACGCCACGGGTTCCTCGCCCGCCTACGCTCAGGCCGCCATGCAGGAACGCGGCCGACTGATGATCGAGCCCGGCGAAGAAATCTACGAGGGCCAGATCGTCGGCATCCATGCCAAGGACAACGACCTGACCGTCAACGCCCTGCGTGGCAAGCAACTCACCAACTTCCGCGCCGCCGGCAAGGACGACGACGAAGGTCTGATCCCACCGATCCGCTTCTCGCTCGAACAGGCGTTGGAATTCATCGACGACGATGAGTTGGTCGAAGTGACCCCGAAGGCCATTCGCCTGCGCAAGAAATTTCGCACCGAAATCGACCGCAAACGCGCCTCACGCGCCGCCTGACATCGCACCCCGGACCTGCCGTCGGCGTCGAATCGACCCGACGGCAGCCGACAGCCACACATCCGCTTCGGG
>DIHI01000055.1:0-24110 GCA_002420085.1 Lysobacterales bacterium UBA5700
ACTGCAAGACCTGCGACATCAAGGATCCCTACCGGATCATCGACTGGGTCACCCCGGAAGGCGGCGCTGGACCGAACTACCAGAACCTTTGACGCCACCCGCGTCGTCCCGGCCGGCATCCGTTCCGCTGGCGCCGCTCAGTCCGGCGCCAGCACCCGCGCAACCACCGCCTCGGCCAGTTCATCCGGCCCCTGGGCCTGGGTGTCCAGCCACAGCTCCGGCGCCTCGGGCGGCTCGTAGGGCGAATCGATTCCGGTGAAGTTGGGAATCCGACCGGCGCGCGCCTTGGCGTACAGGCCCTTGACATCACGCTGCTCGGCGACCGCCAGTGGGGTATCGACGAATACCTCGATGAACTCACCCGGCGCGAACAGTTCGCGAGCCATCCGCCGCTCGCTGCGGAACGGCGAGATGAACGAAACCAGCACGATCAGGCCGGCATCGACCATCAAGCGCGCCACCTCGGCGACCCGACGGATGTTCTCGACCCGATCCTCGTCGGTGAACCCGAGATCCTTGTTGAGGCCATGCCGGACGTTATCGCCGTCGAGCAGGTAGGTGTGATGCCCGAGCGCATGCAGGCGCTTCTCGACCCGATCAGCGATGGTCGATTTGCCCGCCCCCGACAGCCCGGTGAACCACAGGCAACGCGGCGACTGACCCTTGCTGCGGGCACGAGCCGCCTTGTCGATCGCCAGCGCCTGCCAGTGGATGTTGCCAGCACGGCGCAGCGCGAAATCGAGGGTGCCGGCCCCGGCCGTGGCGTGCGTGAGACGATCGATCAGCACGAAACCGCCCAACCGCCGATTGATCGCATACGGCTCGAAGACGATCGGTGCATCCAGGCTCAGATTGCAGTAGCCGACCTCATTGGCCTCCAGCCGCTTGGCCGCCAGATGCTCCTGGTTGTTGATATCGACCCGGTGTTTGATCTCGGTGACCTGGGCGCCGACCGTGCGGGTGCCGAGTTTGAGCCAGTAGCGCCGCCCCGGCAGCAGGGGCGCACCATCCAGCCACAGCAGATGCGCCGCGAATTGATCGGCCACCCCCGGCGCATCGCTGGCCTGGGCGATGACATCGCCACGACTGGCATCGATCTCGCGATCGAAGGTCAGGGTGATCGCCTGCCCCGGCTCGGCCCGATCGCACGCGCGCGGCCGCAACTCGGCATCGACATCCAGCACCTGGGCGACGCGCGCCCGAACCCCGGCCGGCAGCACCACGATGTCATCACCCGGCGCCACCGATCCGGCCGCCACCGTACCGGCGTAGCCGCGAAACTCGGCATCGGGACGATTGACCCATTGCACCGGCATGCGAAAGCCACAGCCCGGCGACTCCGGCCGCACTGGCGCCGACTCCAGGCAGGCCAGCAGGCTCGGACCGCGATACCACGGCATCCTGGGATCGTGCCCGATCAGATTGCTACCATGCAGGGCCGACACCGGGATCGCCTGCACCTCGGCAATACCGAGTGCCGCCGCCAACTGCCGATACTCGGCCACGATCGCCTCGAATGCCGACTCGGCGTAATCCACCAGATCCATCTTGTTGACTGCCAGGATCACCTGACCGATGCCGACCAGCGAAACAATGTAGCTGTGCCGACGGGTCTGGGTCAGCACCCCCTTGCGGGCATCGACCAGAACCACCGCCAGATCGGCGGTCGAGGCACCGGTCGCCATGTTGCGGGTGTACTGCTCGTGGCCCGGACAATCGGCGACGATGAAGTGCCGGCGCGGCGTCACCAGATGGCGATACGAGACATCGATGGTGATGCCCTGCTCGCGCTCGGCATCGAGCCCATCGAGCAACAGCGCGTAATCGATCTCGCTGCCCTGCGTGCCATGGCGCTGACTGTCGCGAACCAGCGTCGCGAGTTGATCCTCGGCCAGTTGCCCGGTCTCGTACAGCAGCCGCCCGAGCAAGGTGCTCTTGCCGTCATCGACACTGCCGCAGGTGATGAAGCGAAACAGTTCCACCGACTCGACACCGGCCATCAGAAGTAGCCCTCCTGCTTCTTCTTCTCCATCGAAGCGGTCGGATCATGATCGATCACCCGGCCCTGCCGTTCCGACTGGCGGGTGCTGCGCATCTCCTCGATCACCGCATCGAGCGTATCGGCATCGGACTCGATCGCACCGGTCAGCGGATAGCAGCCCAGGGTACGGAAACGCACCCGGCGCAGTTGCGGCTGCTCGCCCGGCCGCAAGGGCAGGCGCTGGTCATCGACCACGATCAATGCCCCATCGCGCTCGACCACCGGCCGCTCGGCCGCGAAATACAGCGGCACCACCGGAATCGCCTCGCGTCGGACATACTGCCAGACATCCAGTTCAGTCCAGTTCGACAGCGGAAACACCCGCACGCTCTCACCCGCGTGCAGCCGGGTGTTGTACAGGCTCCACAACTCCGGCCGCTGCGCCTTGGGATCCCAGCGATGCTGAGCGGTACGGAACGAGAACACCCGCTCCTTGGCGCGCGATTTCTCCTCATCACGTCGAGCGCCACCGATCGCCGCATCGAATCCATGCTGGTCCAGCGCCTGCTTCAGCGCCTGGGTCTTCATCACATCGGTATGCACGGTCGCACCGTGACTGATCGGGCTGATGCCCTGGGCCAGCCCATCCTGATTGACATGCACGATCAAGCGCACCCCATAGCGCTGGGGAATGGCATCACGCAACGCATACATCGCCCGAAACTTCCATGTGGTATCGACGTGCAGCAACGGAATCGGCGGCCGAGCCGGCACGAATGCCTTCATCATCAGGTGCAGCAGCACCGCACTGTCCTTGCCGATCGAGTACAGCAGGACCGGATTGCGAAATTCCGCCGCCACCTCCCTGAGGATGTCGATGCTTTCCGATTCGAGTCGGTCGAGTGCGCTGCTCATGGCTGTCCCATCGAAGTGGGCGACAGTGTAGCGGCTGCCATCCCAGGGGTGGGCGCCTCACACGCCAGGCGTTAAACTTAGATCGACTGTACACAGAACCGCCGGGAATCTCCCGGCCCGCCGATCCGGCGGCACGACCCTCCCCGCATTCCCCTGGCAGCATTGACGAAGGCAAGCATGAAGATCCTGGTCGGTTTCAAGCGCGTGGTGGACTACAACGTCCGCATTCAGGTCAAACCCGACGGCACCGGCGTCGTCACTGACGGGGTCAAGCTGTCGGCCAACCCGTTCGACGAAATCGCCCTTGAGGAAGCCTTGCGCCTTCGCGAGAAGGGCCTGGCCGACGAGGTGGTGGTCGCCACCATCGGCCCGGCCGATGCCGCCGCCCACCTGCGCAACGGCCTGGCCATGGGCGCCAATCGCGCCATCCATGTGGTCGCCGACGGTCCCGTGCAGCCCCTGACCGGCGCTCGCGTCTTCCTCAAACTCATCGAGCAGGAGCAGCCCGGCCTGGTCATCCTCGGCAAACAGGCGATCGACGATGACGCCAACCAGACCGGTCAGATGCTGGCCACCCTGTGGGGCCGCCCGCAAGCGACCTTCGCCAGCGCCCTGACCATCGCCGATGGCATCGCCACCGTCACCCGCGAAGTCGATGCCGGCCTGGAAACCCTGGCCATCGAACTGCCGGCCGTGGTCACCACCGACCTGCGCCTGAACGAACCCCGGTTCATCAAGCTGCCGGACATCATGAAAGCCAAGTCCAAGCCGATGGCCACCGTCGCCCTGGCCGAACTGGCCGTCGAATCCGGCCCCGACCTTCGCACCCTCGCCTACGCGCCGCCAGCCAAGCGCAGCAAGGGCATCATGGTCAAGGACGTTCCCGAGCTGGTCGCCGCCCTGCGCGGCAGGGGCCTGATCTGAACCGGCCTGGCGATCCAGTCTGGCCGGGTCGGATGGCGGCAGCCGGCGGGCGGGCTCGACCAGCCAGGTGTGAATCTGTGGCACACGGCACGCCTTGAGGGTCGCAGACTGGCCTTTTGCGTCCAAAAATGCCGTAATTGTCAGCGGACAGGGCAATCCCGCTGTGTTCTGGCACGGATTGCGGTAGCATCCATCGAGACCCGTGCAGGGTGGGGCAAGTATGAACGTTGCGGCAACCGCCAACCTGGTCGGCATCACCGGCATCGCCCGGCGTCTGGTTCTGGATGGCGTCATCACCGATGTCGCCGCGCGGGAAGCGATGGAGGCGGCCGCCAAGGCCAAGCTCCCGCTGCAAGCCTGGCTGCTGAAGCAGAAACTGGTCAGCGCCGCCGACATCGCCGCCGCCAACTCGGTGGAATTCGGCGTCCCCCTGTTCGACGCCAACGCCCTCAACTTCGCCCACGCCGCGTTCAAGCTGGTCAATGAGGAACTGATCACCCAGCATCAGGTGCTGCCCCTGGTCCAGCGCGGCAATCGGCTGTTCGTCGCCATCTCCGACCCGACCAACACCCACGCCCAGGACGAAATCAAGTTCCACGCCAACCTGCGGGTCGAACCGATCCTGGTCGATGCCGACCAGTTGCGCAAGATCATCGAGCAGGCCCTCAGTGCCAACGATGCCCTGAGCGAGGGCATGGATGACGCCGAAGGTCTGGAAAACCTCGAAGTCGCCAACGATGACGAAGGCCCCGACGACAGCATCGACGCCAAGGGCGATGACACCCCGGTGGTCCGATTCGTCAACAAGGTGCTGGTCGATGCCGTCAAGCGCGGCGCCTCCGACATTCACTTCGAGCCCTACGAGACCGACTACCGGGTTCGGATGCGCATGGACGGCGTGCTCAAGACCATCGCCAAGGTTCCGGTCAAACTGAGCCCTCGGCTGTCGGCCCGCCTGAAGGTCATGGCACAGCTCGACATCGCCGAGAAGCGGGTGCCCCAGGACGGCCGCATCAAGCTGAACATTTCCAAGTCCAAGCAGATGGACTTCCGCGTCTCGACCTGCCCGACCCTGTTCGGCGAAAAGGTCGTGCTGCGTCTGCTGGACGGCAGCGCCGCCAAGCTGGGCATCGACGTGCTCGGCTACGAAGACGATCAGAAGGCCCTGTATCTCGACGCCATCGCCAAGCCCTACGGCATGGTCCTGGTCACCGGCCCGACCGGCTCCGGCAAGACCGTCTCCCTGTACACCGCCCTGAACATCCTCAATACCGACGAGCGCAACATCTCGACGGTCGAGGATCCGGTCGAAATCCGCGTCCCCGGCATCAACCAGGTGCAGCAGAACACCAAGCGCGGCATGACTTTCGCAGCCGCCCTGCGCAGCTTTCTGCGCCAGGATCCGGACGTCATCATGGTCGGCGAAATCCGCGACCTGGAAACCGCCGAGATCGCCATCAAGGCCGCCCAGACCGGTCACATGGTGTTGTCCACCCTGCACACCAACGATGCCCCGCAGACCATCGCCCGCCTGATGAACATGGGCATCGCCCCGTACAACATCACGTCCTCGGTCACCCTGGTGATCGCCCAGCGGCTGGCCCGGCGGCTGCATTCCTGCAAGCGCAAGGTCGAACTGCCGGAAGCCGCACTGCTGGCCGAGGGTTTCACCAAGGACGAGATCGACGCCGGCCTGACCATCTACGAAGCGGTCGGCTGCGACGAGTGCAATGAAGGCTACAAGGGCCGAACCGGCATCTACCAGGTGATGCCGATGAGCGAAGCCATCCAGAGAATCATCCTTGAAGGCGGAACCGCCCTCGAAATCGCCGACGCCTCCCGCAGCAGCGGCGTGCGCGACCTCCGCCAGTCCGCGCTGATGAAAGTCAGGAACGGCGTCACCAGTCTCGCCGAGATCAACCGCGTCACCAAGGACTAAGCCATGTCAGCCACGCGAGCCGCAGCAAAACGACCGGCCCCCACGGTCAAGCGCACCAGCGACGCCGAAGTCTTCCAGTGGACCGGCACCGACAAGCGCGGCAAGAAGATGCATGGCGAAATCCAGGCCAAAAGCGCGGCCCTGGTCAAGGCCGACCTGCGCAAGCAAGGCATTCAGCCGCTCAGCGTCAAACCCAGGCCCAAGCCACTGTTCGGCGCCGCCGGCAAACGCATCTCCGCCCAGGATCTGACCGTCTTCAGCCGCCAGATCGCCACTATGCTGCAAGCCGGCGTCCCGATGGTGCAGGCGTTCGACATCCTCGCCGCCGGTCAGACCAACCCGCGTATGAAGGACATGCTGACCGACCTGCGCGATCAGATTTCCGGCGGCTCAAGCCTCACCGAAGCACTGGGCAGCTATCCGGTTCACTTCGACGAGTTGTACCGAAATCTGGTCCATGCCGGTGAAGGTGCCGGCGTCCTCGACACCGTTCTCGACACGGTGGCGACCTACAAGGAACGCACCGAAGCGCTCAAGGGCAAGATCAAGAAGGCCATGTTCTACCCGGCGGCCGTGGTTGCCGTTGCCATCCTGGTCAGTGCGATCCTGCTGATCTTCGTGATTCCGCAGTTCGAGGAGGTGTTCAAGAACTTCGGGGCCGACCTGCCGGCGTTCACCGTCATGGTCGTCAACATGTCGCGCTTCATGGTGTCGTGGTGGTGGCTGGCCCTGCTGATCGTCGGCGGCGCCGCTGCCGCCTTCATCACCGCCTACAAACGCTCGCTCGCCCTCCAGCACGGCATCGATCGACTGCTGCTGCGCCTGCCGGTGATCGGCCAGATCCTGCACCAATCGGCCGTCGCCCGGTTCTCACGCACCCTGGCGCTGACCTTCAAGGCCGGCGTGCCCCTGGTCGAAGCCCTGGAAACCGTGGCCGGCGCAACCGGCAGCCAGACCTATGGCAAGGCGGTCAAGGAGATCCGCGAGGATGTCGCGGTCGGCTACCAGCTCAACATGGCCATGAAGCAGACCAACATCTTTCCGCACATGGTGGTCCAGATGGTCGCCATCGGCGAAGAAGCCGGCGCGCTCGACACCATGCTGTTCAAGGTCGCCGAGTTCTACGAACAGGAAGTCAACAACGCCGTGGACGCCCTGTCCAGCCTGCTCGAACCGTTCATCATCGTCCTGATCGGCACCCTGGTCGGCGGCATGGTCGTGGCCATGTACCTGCCGATCTTCAAGATCGCCGCAGCCGTGTGATCGGACCGTCTCGAAACGGCCACGAGTCCTTGCTGCACCCGAATCAGCGCAGCGCGCCGAGGGCGCACTGCGAGCGGGGCAAGCCCGTCGTGCTGGACGATTCAAACCACAGGCCGTGCGCGGCGACGTGAGTGGCCGCGTGGAGCGAAGCCTGACACCCAGGCAAACGCCCCACCTCCGATCAGACACCTATGGCACGGGCCGGACGATGCCCTCGTCTGGCCCGTGCGGCTGTGCAGCCATCGCGTCACCGCGCCGCGAGCCGGCAAGGCTGTCACTCGACGCCAACCGCCTGCCGCCCGACGCTGCGCTCGGGTCGTGATCGGTGCCCGCGCGTATCGCGATGAAGCCCTCGACACCCCGCACCGACATCACGACCGATGGCCGGCACACCCGAAATCGTCTCGGCGGTGATCGCGGTTGCCGCGACGCCGACAAGCGGCAGTGACGCTCGGATCGATGGGTAAAAATCCTGTAAAATGTGAAACGGTTCACGTTTATGCTGTTAATAAAGATCAACCGCGCCTCCGCGCGGCAGACCACAGACCACGTCGAACAGGGGATTCGCAATGCATGTACTCATCACCGGCGGCGCCGGATTCATCGGCTCGCACCTGGCCGAGCGCCATCTCGCCAAGGGCGACCAGGTCCATGTCGTCGATGACCTGTCCACCGGCACGCTCGCGAACGTCGTGCCGTTCATGGATCTGCCCAATTTCCGATTCGACGAAGCGGACATGCTGACCTGGGAGGGTCTGGCGCGCGCTGCCGGCTGGGCCGACCGTATCTATCACATGGCTGCCGTGGTCGGTGTCTACCGGGTGCTGGCCGAACCAACCAAGGTATTGGCCGTCAACATCGCGGCCTGCGAACGCCTGCTGCGGGCGGTCAACGATTCCGGGTGGAAGCCGCAGGTGGTGCTGGCGTCGAGTTCCGAGGTCTATGGCCACACGATCGAGTCGCTGCTGAGCGAGAACATGGATCTCAACGTCAGCACTCGGGTCGGGACGCGCTGGAACTATTCGGTCAGCAAGATCGCCGACGAAGCGCTCGGCCTGTCCTATGCTCGGCGCTTCAACATTCCGGTGACGGTGGCGCGGTTCTTCAACACCGTCGGCCCGCGCCAGCGCGGCCGCTACGGCATGGTCGTTCCGCGCTTCGTCGAACAGGCCGCCAGCGGCAAGCCGATCACGGTGTTCGGCGACGGCCACCAGACCCGCTCGTTCTGCGATGTCCGCGACACCGTGGTGGCACTCGATGCGGTTGCCGACAAGGCCACCAGCGACGGCCTGGTGATCAATGTCGGCAATGACCGCGAGATCTCGATGAACGCGCTCGCTGCCCTGATCAATGACCGCGCCGGTGGTCATTCGGTGATCGCACACCAACCCTACCGCGAAGCCTATGGCGAGGACTTCGAGGACATCCGTCGGCGTCGGCCGGATCTGGCACGGCTGCGCTCGCTGACCGGCTTCGTCCACCGTTACACTCTGGAGCAGACCGTCGACGACCTGCTTGCGCTCCGCAGAACCACTGAAGAGGAGACACCGGATGGCCACGGCGCCGTGGTTCGTTCTTGGCCCCAACACGCTGCTTAGCCTGTACGGTCTGATCCGCGGACCGGATCGGACCGTCCCGACCCCGGCCGAGGATTGGCGTGCGGCCGTGGTGGATGTGGTGGTGCCATGCTTCCGCGAGGAAGACAACATCGTGCTCTGCCTGGCCTCGGTGGCAGCACAGTCGTTCAAGGTCCGGCAGGTCATCCTGGTGGACGACGGCAGCGGCGACCGCACGGTCGAGCGGGCCAAGCGCTTCGCCGCCGATGCCGGCCTCAGCCTGCTGGTCATCGAACGGACCACCTCGATCGGCAAGACCCCGACCATCAAGCGCCAGGCGCGCGAGTTCGACCACGACGTCGAATTCATCCTCGATGCCGACACCTTCCTCGAAGACGAGCGCTACATCGAGCGCTGCGTCGAGGAGTTGTACCAGGGCGTCGGCATCGCCAGCGCCTGCGGCACCATCCTGCCGATGCGCCAGCGCGATCGCGATGCCCTGGCCGCACGCCCGGCGCTCGCCGAACACGTCGGTGGCGACGGCTTCCACGACCCGTTCCTCGACAAGCGCCGAGGACTGAAAGGAATATGGTGGCGGCTGACCAACCTCTACCGGGAAACCCTGTACCTGTTCCTGCAACGGTTCATCTATCGTGGTCAGATGGTGTTCTGCGGCAGCATCACCAATCCGGTCGGCTGCGCGGTGGCCTATCGACGCAAGTACATCGTCGATCTGTTCGACAAGTACGAACCGCTGTTCGGCGATGATCTGACCAATTCCGAGGACATCTTCATCGGCTTCGCGCTGAATTCCGAGGGCTATCGCAACATCCAACTCGACGATGTGGTCGCCCGGACCGAGGAGCCCGAGGCCGGGCGCATTCCGCGCCAGTTGTACCTGTGGTCGTCCTCGTTCCTGCAAAGCTGCTACTACTTCGATCCCCTGCTGCGCAGCCCGTTCAAGTCACTCAAGCGCTGGCGCGCCCACCGTCGCGAATCCGAGGGCGAGCCCGGCCAGACCATCCAGGACAAGCGCAAGATCAAAGAGCAGTACCGCCAGGCGTTCGGCGAAAAGGTGACCATCGAAATGGGCCGACCGGTCGGCTGGGTGGTGTTCCTGTCGGCGCTGGAGAAGGTCGGCTTCCCGACTGCCCTGATCGTGATGGTACTGATGCAATGGTGGGAGCCGCTGGCGGTGACCATCCTGGCCGAAGCGATCATCTCGGTCGGCGTGCTGATCGGAATCTCACCGGGCCGGCGCGTGCGGGCCTTCTTCAAGGCGATTGCCGTTGCTCCGATCCGTTACCTGCTGCTGATGGCCGATGCCGTGACGATCGCCCGGTTTGCCGGCGATCTCTGGATTACCGGGAACCGACAATGGCGAAAATGACGACGGTTCGACCCTCCGTGCTGGCGCTGGCGCTGACCACCGCCCTGGCTGCGCCGACACTCATCTGGGCACAGACGATTCCCGATGCCGGCATCGCTGCCGAAGCGCGCAGCGACTGGCCAGCGGCCGAGGCCATCTATCGCGCAGCCCTGGCCGAACGTCCCGACGACGGCCCGCTCTGGCGCCGACTGGCCGAAGTGCTGGCCGCCGCCGGCGATCGACCGGGCGCCGCCCAGGCGTATGGCGAGGCCGCTCGTCTGGCTGACTCCGATCCGGCCCTGCACTTCGAGCATGCCCGCGCCCTGGCAATGGCCGGCCAACTCGAAGCCGCACTGGACGCCAATGGCCGCGCGCTGGATCGCGACCCGAACAACATCGACTACCTGCTGGCCCGCGCTCAGATCGGCAACTGGCTCGGCCGCGACGACATCTCCGAACCGGCCTTGCAGCGGGTGCTCGAACTCGCCCCGGAACGCACCGAGGTACTCGCCGGCATCGCCCGCAACAAAGCCTGGTCTGGTCAGCTTGACGAGGCCATCGTGTTGATGCAGACCTACCACGAAACCCATCCCGATGACCGCGCCGCCGGCCTCGATCTGGTCCGCTTCCACTCGTGGACCGGCAACTATGCCCGCACGCTCGATGTCCTCGACCAGGTCGAGGCCCGTTCCGGCGTCGATGACGAATCGCGGGCCGTGCGCGCCTATGTCCTGGCCTGGGCCGGCCGCCGGCATGCCGCCCTCGCCTTGAACACCCCCCTGCTCGAACAGGCACCCGAGAATTACGCCCGCAACTACACCCAGGCGATCGCCCTGCGCCAAGGCCAGATTCCCGCACACGCCCGGCCCTATGTCCAACAGGTCGAGCGGATCGACCCGCAGAGCACGGAAACCCGCGACCTGCTGCGCTCGACCCGCGTGATCCTGGCATCGAAACTGAGTGGCCGGTTCGATTACTTCGAGGACAGCGACGATATCCGCACGCTCAACTCCGGAATCGACGGACGCTGGAACCTGAGCGATCGCCTGAGCCTGCTCGGCAGCCTTGGCGAGCGACGGGTCCGGGCACCGATCGCCGGCCCATTCGCCCCCGACTCCGGCGGCAACAGCGTCCGCGACCGACGGGTCGTACTCGGCGTTCGCCATGCCCTCGACGACGATCGCGCATTCACCGTCCAGGCCGGACTGTCCGATCTCGATACGCGGGGCGAAAAAGTGGTGTTTCGCGGCGAATTCGATGCCCGAATGAACGACACATTCACCTTCCTGGTCGGGCTCGAACGCGACCGGGTCAGCGCCTCGCCGCGCTCGCTCGATCGCGAGATCATGCGCACCGGTGGTGATGCCACGGTCCGGATCACTCCCAACGTCCGCCACAGCATCGAACTGACCGGTCGCTATGCCGACCTCAACGACGACAACGACACCACCCACATCGCGGGTGTCTGGCGCCGCGCCATGATCCGCCGACCGGGCCTGATGCTCGATGCCGGCCTGTCCGGCGAATGGCTGCACTACCGGATCGACAACGACAACGGCTACTACTCGCCGGACAACTACCGCCGCATCGGCGGTCTGGTCGGCGCCTACCTGCCGTTGACCGACGAATCCGGCCTGAGCGTGCAACTCGGCCTCGGCATCCAGCGCGACGAGACCTTCGACCATTGGGAGCGTGCCAGCGATGTCGCCGTCGAATACACCGCCGGCATCTTCAGCGACTGGCAGATCAAACTGCGCGCCGGCTATGTCGAGCGGGTGCAGAACACCGGCGCCTTCGAGGGCGCCACCTTTGGCGTGACCCTCGAACGGCGGTTCTGATCGCTTGAGTTCAACCGAACGACCCCGCACAGCACCCATCCTGGCTGCGAGTGTGGGGACGTGCTCCACTGCGATGCCAGCCGCCTCGCAGATCCGGACCGATATCCAGGTCATGCGGGGTCTGGCGATCCTGCTGGTTCTGCTCCATCACACCGACCTGGACCTCATCGCCGCCGGATTCCTGGGTGTCGATATCTTCTTCGTACTCTCCGGATATCTGATCACCGGCATGGTGGCCCGGCAGATCGATGACGGCCGATTTGCCTACGGCGCGTTCTATTTCCGCCGCGCCAAGCGCCTGCTCCCAGCCGCCTGCCTGGTATTTGCAGCGACATCGGCTGCGGCCATCCACACGCTCGACTATCGGGAGTGGAATGATTACCTCGAACAACTGCTGGGCGCGGTCACCTTCACCGGCAACATCGTGCTCTGGACCCAGACCGACTATTTTTCCGGCAGTGCCGCCCTCAAGCCACTGCTGCATGTCTGGTCCTTGGCGATCGAGGAGCAATACTACCTGCTGATGCCCCTGCTGCTCGCCGTGGTCAGCGTCCGCTGGCGACTGACCATGCTTGTCGCATTGGCCGCCACCAGCCTCGCCCTGCACATGCATTGGGCCAATCATGCCCCCGGTGCAGCGTTCTACCTGCTGCCGGCGCGGGCATGGGAATTGCTGCTGGGCTCGCTCATCGCGCTGATCGAGCGTGGCGGGCACGCACCTGTCGGATGGGTCCACCGGGGATTCCTGCCATCACTGATCGTCCTCGCTGCCGTCCCACTGTTCGGCACCGGCTTGGCCGTACCGATCGACAACCTGGCGGTCTGTCTGGCCACAGCGATCGTGATCCTCTGCCGACATCCGATGTCGCCGCAGCACCCCGGACTCACCGGGATCGTCGTCCGCTCCCTCGCCTGGCTGGGCGATATCTCCTATTCGCTGTACCTGATCCACTGGCCGGCCCTGGCCCTGGCACGCAATGTCCTGATCGGCGATCCCGATGCCATCCAACACTGGCAGGGGTTGGCGCTGCTGATCATCGTCTGCTCGGTCCCCATCGCATGGCTGTCATATCGGCTGGTGGAGCAGCCATTCCGCAACATGAAGCTGCAACCGACTCGCTACGTGCTCGCCACCATTCTGCTGGTATCGATCATCCTCGTCCTGGTGCCCAAGCTCATTCACGACCAAGTCCGAAGCCTCGATCGGATCGCATTCACCGCCATCCGTGCGGATCGCAGGGACACGGTCGGACTCGCCGAGCGCTGCGATTTCTACGTCCGCTTCGAGCCGATTCGCGAGTGCATGACAGCACCTGAGCCTGGCATTCTGGTCTGGGGGGACTCCTTCGCCATGCACCTGGTTCCGGGAATCATCGGCAGCGATGACACTGGCCTTGGGGTCATGCAAGCAACCAAGAGCAGTTGCGCTCCGATCCTTGGCTTGGCCCAGATCGCAGAGGGCTACCCGGAGCCACTGGCGGCAAACTGCATCGCGTTCAACCACTCGGTGCTGGCCTTCCTGGAGCGTGAGGCCAGCATCAAGATCGTAGTGCTGTCGAGCCCGTACTACCCCTACTTCGATGCAGCCCATCGAAAACTGCTGATCGACGAAGAACAACGACGGGTGATCGTCACCCCATCATTCGATCGCACCCTGCACGCGCAGAGCGCCACCATCGATCGCATCAGGGCGTTGGGCAAGCGCATCGTGGTGATCGCGCCACCACCCAGCACTGGCATCGACTATACCCACTGTCTGGAGCGCAAGGCATTCGCCAAGACGCTGAGTGCTGCGAATCGCGACTGCGACATGCCCTACACCGACTATCTGGCCAGCAAGCGCGAGGTTCTGGATTTCCTGGATGCCCTCGGGCGCCACGCCGATGTCAGCGTGATCAGTTTCGACCGGACGCTATGTGATCGCGAACGATGCAAAACCAGCCTGGATAACGTGATGCTCTACCGCGATGAGGGCCACTTCTCGACAGCAGGCTCGATCGCAGTCGCCCAACGCATGCAACTCATCGAGTTGATTGACCGGCTGGCCCACTGAGCACCGCGTGGCCCGATGCCCAGATGACAGCCACGTACCTCGTGACACGCACACCGAACACCGCCGTTCCCTCTCCCGTCCGCAGCGCGAACGGGCGGATGACCACCAGACCATTACCTCGCGCATCGAGCGCGGTGCTCCGGCCGGTTGGTTCGACAGGGCGCGCGACTACGTGCGCAGTGCCGATTGCAGGGCCTTGCGGATCAGGGTTTCGGCGTCGTCGCCTTCGGTTTTCACTTTTTCGACCAGGCGGGCGGCTTCGGCCGGTTTGTAGCCGAGTTGCTGGAGGGCGGCCAGGGCTTCGGTGAGCGGGTCGGTGGCGATGCTGCCGGGCTTGCCGGCGACCGTGGCGCCGGCACCGAGGCTGCTGGCGCGATCACGCAGTTCGACGACGATGCGTTCGGCGGTCTTCTTGCCGATGCCGGGGATACGGGTGAGTGCGGTGACGTCGCCGGCCTGCACCAGCCGGGCGAAGTCTTCGACGCTGACGCCGGACAGCACGGCCAGGGCGATGCGGGCACCGATGCCGGTCACTTTCTGCACGTCACGAAACAGGCGGCGTTCGGATTCCTTGAGGAAGCCATACAGGGAAACCGAATCCTCCTTCTGGGCGTAGTGGGTGAACAGGCTGACTTCGCGACCGAGTTCGGGCAGGTCGTAGAAGGTGCTCATCGGTGCTTCCAGTTCGTAACCGACGCCATGGACGTCGATCACCAGCCAGGGCGGCTGTTTGTGGATCAGGGTGCCCTTCAGTCGTCCGATCATGGTGTGGCCCGTGCTGGGATGGGATTCAGCGCCTGCTGCGCCGACGCAGCAGGCTGGAGGCGACCGTGCCGGTGCGCTCGGCAAGCGTCCGCGAGTGGCCGTGGGTGATGGCGACCGCGAGGGCGTCGGCGGCATCGGCCTGGATGCGGCCCTTCAGGCCGAGCAGGACGCCGATCATGTGCTGCACCTGGGTCTTGTCGGCGATGCCACGACCGACCACGGCGTTCTTGATCTGCATCGGGGAATACTCCAGCACCGGCAGGCCGTGGGCGACCACGGCGCAGATGGCGGCACCGCGTGCCTGGCCGAGTTTGAGAGCGGAATCGGGGTTCTTGGCGAGAAACACCCGTTCGATGGCGACCTCATGCGGCTGCCAGGTCTCGACCAGGCGCTGGATGCCATCGAAGATCGCTTTCAGCCGCTGCGGAAAATCGCCGACCGTGGCGACGTGCAGGGCTTCGTGGTGCAGATGTCGGCAGCGCCCCTGCGGGTCGGCTTCGACCAGACCGATGCCGGTGCGCACCGAGCCGGGATCGATGCCCAGAATGCGCACGACGGCCGCAGGACGCGCGGACTCGCTGCGCGCGGGCGGACGGTCGGTCACGGTGTCGATGGCCGATCGGCCGCCGTCCGGGCCTGCCGGTGGCCGCGCTCAGGCATGCCGGAAGCGCTCCCCGAATGGCGCACGCGGCCTCATCCGTAGGCGCCCTGGTCGAGGTCGGCATTGGAATGGACCGACTGCACGTCGTCGATGTCCTCCAGCCAGTCGAGCAGCTTGGCGACCGACTGGGCGGTCTCGCCTTCGACCACGATGTCGTTGTCGGCGCGCAGGGTCACTTCTGCCTCGTCCGGCTTGAGGCCGGCGGCTTCCATTGCGGCCTTGACCGACTGGAAGGCATCCGGGTCGCACAGCACGTCGATCGAGCCGTCGTCGGGGTGGACCACGACATCGTCGGCGCCGGCTTCGATGGCGGCTTCGGTGATGCGCTCCTCATCGCAGCCGGGGGCATAACTGAGCACGCCGAGCTTCTTGAACATGAAGGCGACCGAGCCATCGGTGCCGAGGTTGCCACCGAACTTGCTGAAGGCGTGGCGCACGTCGGACACGGTGCGATTGCGGTTGTCGGTGACGGTATCGACGATGACCGCGACGCCGCCCGGTGCGTAGCCCTCGAAGCGGATTTCTTCGTAGCTCACGCCTTCAAGTTCACCAGTGGCCTTCTTGATGGCGCGCTCGATGTTGTCCTTGGGCATGTTGGCGGCCAGACCCTTGTCGACCGCCAGGCGCAGCCTGGGATTGCTGTTCAGATCACTCCCACCCATCCGGGCGGCGACAGTGATCTCGCGGATGATCTTGGTGAACACCTTGCCGCGCTTGGCGTCCTGGGCGTTCTTGCGGTGCTGGATGTTGGCCCATTTGGAATGACCGGCCATGCTGCGTGGGTTCCGTGGTGAAGGGATCGCGACATGATACCCGCTGGCCGATCGGCCCGGCAGTTCAGCCGGAACCGAACGGTCCGCCGCTGCCGTCGGCCAGCGCTCGTCAGGCCGTGCAGCCTGCGGCTGCCAATCCCGCGTCCCGAACGCCGACTCCAGAATCCCGAATCTCCGTCCAGCCGATTCACCATCCGACACTCACCGTCACCGATGCGCTGCGGCCTGGCCGGGTGTAGAAACCGAGATTGGCGGCGTTCGGATCGACGCCACGGCTGCTCGCCCAGTCCCAGACCCGACGGTCGGCCAGATTGAACAGGCCGGCATTGATCCGCACGCCGTCCCAGGGTTCGGCCCAGAGCAGCAGGTCGATCAGGGCATGGCCCGGCGTCTGGAACAGTGGCACCACCGTGGCATCGACCCGATCCTTGCCGACCACGCCGGTGACCAGGGCTTCGCCACCCCACCGCTCGGCGGCGTAACCCAGGCCGAGCACGGCACGGGCCGGCTGGATGCTGTTCAGGGGCAGGTCACGGCGGGTATCGTCGCCGCGCGTCCAGGATAGCGCGCCGCGTGCCGTCCAGTGCGCGTCGAGCAGCCACTCGAACTCGCCCTCGATGCCGCGAATACGGGCACGATCGCGATTGATCGATTGAAACACCAGCGCTCCGGTGACCGGGTCCGGGCCGAGATTGGCGCGGGTATCGATCAGGTTGCGATAACGATTGACGAAGCCCGACACGGTGGCACGCAGCCGCTCGCCGGTGTAGCGCCAGCCGGCTTCGAGGCCCCGACTGGTCTCCGGCTTGAGGTCCGGATTGGGCCGCAGTTCGATGTCCAAGCCGGTCAGGCTGAGCGCGATGTTGGCATCGGAGAACGGCGGTGCCCGGAATCCACGCGCAAACTGGACGAACAGGCTGTGATCGGCATTCGGACGCCAGCGCAGCGATGCCCGTGGGGTGAATTCGCGCTCGGTCACCGAAACCACCGGCAGATCGGGGAAGTCCTCGCGGAACAGGCGGTCCGGATCCGGGTCGAGGCGGTAGTGCTCCCAGCGCAGGCCGGGGATCAGGGCCAACTCCGAGCCCAAGCTGATCTCGTCCTGCCAGAAGGCGCCGAAGCTGTTCTCGGTCGAGGTCGGAAAGTCGCGCACCGGCAGGGCTTCGCCCAGTACCACCGAGGTCGTCTGGCCGGTGACCAGGTCGGTCTGGCTGCCATCGCGCAGTCCACGATAGCGCGCTCGTTCGAAATCGAAGCCATAGACCATCCAGTGGCGCGCACCGCCCCACTCGAACCGGCTCTGGGCCAGGGCATCCAGTCCCAACACCGACTGCTCGAACTCGAAGCTGCGCAGGCGCAGGGTCGGGTTGCGACTGGCGCGATCCGGTAAGCGCCACTGGGCGCTGTCCTGGCGGGTTTCGGCACGCTGGCCCCAGACCTGCACGGTCAGTGCATCCAGTCCGGCCAACGGCCGCTGCCATTCGCTGCGGATGCCGATTCGCGAGCGTTGGTAGCCATCGTCGGCCGCCAGCCGGGTCGTGGTCGAGAACCGACCGGGGCCGAACACCAGCGAACGCACGTCGGTCGCGCGGTCTTCCTCGCCGTGCTCGGCGACCAGGCTGTGTCGGCCTGCCGATCCGGCATCATGGACCAGCTTGGCCAGCACGGTGTCACGCCGGTAATCGACCGGATTGGCGGCATCGGCCGGCCGCAGCGGCCGGTTGTCGTCCTGGTGGCCATCCCGACGCGCGGCCAGCAGCATCGCCTGCCAGCCGTCGGTGACAGTCCCGGCCCAGCGTGCCGACGCCAGCCAACTGTCGTCGCGACTGTTGTAGCCGAGCCGCGCACCGACATGGTGATCGCCCCGTGTCAGGGCCAGGTAGTCGTCGGGATCGCGGGTCCGCATCGCCACCACTCCGGCCAGGGCATCGCTGCCGTACAGGGTCGAAGCCGGTCCACGCAGGATTTCCACCTGTTCGACCACTTCCAGATCGGCTAGGTCGCGGCCGGCAGCGGCGAACTGGCCGACCGCGAAGGCATCCGGCACCGGCACACCATCGATCTCGATCCGCACCCGATTGCCTTCCAGTCCCCGGATCGAGAAACCCTGCCGACCGAAACGATCGCCATCCGCCAACACCGCCACGCCAGGTGTGTACCGCACCAGGTCGGCGATGTCCTGACTCAGTTCGCGATCGATCGCCTCGCGATCGATCACCGCGACACTGGCGACCACCTGCGACAGAGGCTCGGGCGCGCGACTGGCAACCACGACGATGGCATCCAGCCGAACCGCCGGATCCGGCTCGGTGGCATCGGCATGGACGCGCGGCACGGCGGCGGCCAAGCCGACGGCCAGGATCGGGATGGCCGACCAGGACGATCGGGGTGAAATGGCGCGCAAACTCGGGGCGTGACGGGCAGGCATGGTGGGGTCCGATTGGGCGTGGCAACGAAGCAGGGACACGTTTGGCGGTTCGGCAGCCTGGTCACGACGCTCCAGGCCGCTGTTCAGGCATCCGCCCTGCCGGCTGGGCTCGGAGGTCGGCGCCGGGACGTGTCCCGGTGCGGTTTCGACCGAACGTGCAGGTCGGCGGCACTGTAGCGCCCGATCGATCGTCTGAAATTGACCCTGATCAGGCCATGGCCGTCGCACACTGCTACACCTGTCGCCACTTGACCCAGGTCAGCGCCAGGCGTTTCGTGCGCTTCCAGACTGGCGCCAACGACCGGTCGGTTCCGGTCGATGATCTACACGAACCCGAAGGAGTCCACCATGCGCAAGTCTCCCCTCGCTCTGGCACTGATGCTCGTGTTCGGCAGCGCCTGTGCCCAGCAGAGCAGCAGCGATGTCGCCAACGAACGTGTCCCGGTGGTCGGGGCCGAAGCCGGCAAGGCCGCCTATCTCGCCAACTGCGCCGCCTGCCACCAGCCGGACGGCAAGGGCTTGCCGGGCGCCTTTCCGCCACTCGCCGGCTCCGACTGGCTGGCTGGCAACCCGCCGGAAACCGTGATCGCCTCGGTGCTCAAGGGCATCCAGGGCGAGATGACCGTCAATGGCGTCACATACAACAATGTGATGCCGGCCATGAGCCATCTGAGCGATACCGACATCGCCGCCATCCTCAGCCATGTCCATGGCGCGTGGGGCAACAGCGGCCCGGCGGTCAGCGCCGAGCAGGTTGCGGCGCAACGGGCCGCGCTGGCGGTATCCACCGATCCGGCCCAGGGTCAGGCCCATCCCGGCACCAGTCAGGCGCAGGCCGCCTACGAGGGCGCGCCATCCACCCTGGCCGGTGCCGATGTCAAACAGGTGCGCACGCCCGGGGCACCGGACATGACCGAGGCCGAGTTTGCGCAGGCCAGCGATATCTTCTTCCAGCGCTGCGCCGGCTGCCACGGCGTGCTGCGCAAGGGCGCCACCGGCAAGCCGCTCACCCCCGATCTGACCCAGGCCAAGGGCACCGACTACCTCAAGGCCCTGATCACCTTCGGCTCGCCCGGCGGCATGCCCAACTTCGGTACCGGCGGTGAACTGAGCACTGCCGAAGTCGATCTGATGGCGCGCTTCCTCCAGCACACCCCGCCCAATCCGCCCGAGTGGGGCATGAAGGAAATGCGCGAGTCGTGGACGGTGTTCGTGCCGGTCGAGCAGCGCCCGACCCGCAAGATGAACGACTACGACCTCGACAACATCTTCTCGGTCACCCTGCGCGATTCCGGCGAAGTGGCGCTGATCGACGGCCACAGCAAGGCGATCATCGCCATCCTCAAGACCGGCTATGCAGTCCACATTTCGCGGGTCTCGCACTCCGGCCGCTACATCTACACGATCGGCCGCGATGGCAAGATCGACCTGATCGACCTGTGGATGAAAGTCCCCGAGCGGGTGGCGGAAATCAAGATCGGCCTGGAGGCACGCTCGGTCGAAACCTCCAAGTACAAGGGATATGAGGACAAACTGGCGATCGCCGGTGCCTACTGGCCACCGCAGTACGTGATCATGGATGGGCCGAGTCTGGAGCCGATCAAGATCGTCTCGACGCGCGGCATGACCGTGGACACCCAGGAATTCCATCCCGAACCGCGCGTGGCGGCGATCGTCGCCAGCCACAAGCACCCGGAATTCATCGTCAACGTCAAGGAAACCGGCCGCATCCTGCTGGTCGATTACAGCAATGTCGATGCCCTCAAGGTGACCACCCTCGACGCCGCCCGCTTCCTGCATGACGGCGGCTGGGACTCCAGCAAGCGCTACTTCCTCACCGCCGCCAACCAGAGCGACAAGATCGCCGTGGTCGATTCGCAGGACCAGAAGATGGTCGGCCTGATCGATGTCGACAAGATTCCGCACCCCGGACGCGGCGCCAACTTCACCCATCCGACCTACGGCCCGGTGTGGACCACCTCGGCCCTCGGCAACGAGAAGATCACCCTGATCGCCACCGACCCGGCCACGCATCCGCAGCATGCCTGGAAGGTGGTCGATGTGCTCAAGGGCCAGGGCGGCGGCTCGCTGTTCGTCAAGACCCACCCGAAGTCGCGCAACCTGTGGGTCGATACCCCGCTCAACCCGGATGCCAGGATCAGTCAAAGCGTGGCGGTCTACGACATCGACGATCTGGCGGCCGGCTACGAGGTGCTGCCGATCGCCGAGTGGGCCAACCTCGGCGAAGGCCCCAAGCGGGTCGTCCAGCCCGAATACAACAAGGCCGGTGATGAGGTGTGGTTCTCGGTGTGGAACGGCAAGGACCAGCGCTCGGCGATCGTGGTGGTCGACGACAAGACCCGCAAACTGAAAGCGGTCCTCGACGATCCGCGATTGATCACCCCGACCGGCAAGTTCAACGTCTACAACACGGTCAACGACATCTACTGACGGCAGGCCCGACCTGGACACGCCCCGTCTCCCGCCTCGGCGGGGGATGGGGCTGCCGATCAGCCCAGCCAGCATCGCAGTGGGATCGCCGACCGTGGCCGGTCAGCGGATCGAGCCGCTCAACGACTCGGCAACCCACGATCGTCGGGGTAACCGGGCTCATCAATCGGGCTGATCGCAACCCGAACCTGGAGCCGATGTCCGGGATCGTTCTTCAACCGGGAGATGTAGACCTCGCCCTTGTGCCGGTACTCGACTTCATAGCCGATCAACTCGCGACTCTCGCGCTCGACCTCGACGATCCGGCATCCCGGCCGGACCTCTTCCACCGGTTGGTAGCGATCCCGATCATGCTGGCCGGCGCGATTCCCGATCGCACCGCCGACCACGGCACCGCCGACCGTGGCGGCAACCCGACCACTGCCGCTGCCAATCTGATTGCCGACCGCACCGCCGATGATTGCACCGAGCACGGCTCCGGCACCATTGCCACGCCGCCGAGGCTCGATCCGCTGATAGACCACCTCATCGTCGCACTGCTGCTCGGGCTCACTGTAGATCACCCGCTGGTAGATCGGGTCGGCACGCAACACCTCGGCGTAGTCGTAGCTGACAGACTCGACCACCGGCAGTTGCTGACCGTTGGCAGCGGTGGAAACCAGCAACAGCAGGGTGGACAGTTCGGCGGCAAACGACGTCTGGATGGCAGTGTGCATGGTCTGGCCCGTCTCGATTGCGGTGGCGGTGGCGAGTGCGATCGCGGTGGTCATCGACACGATGACGGCCAGGCCGGGATTACGGTGCCCCCTCGCAGCCCCCTGTTCGATCGCTCCCGGAGGCATTGCACCACCGGCGGCCTGAACCCCGGCTTTAACCTCCGTTTCACACCTGCTCGCATGCTGAACGAGCGTCGCCGGGCAAGCCGACGCCAGCCACTTGCTAAAATGGCGGTTTACCCAGAGCCGATGCCCGCATGGACCTGTGCTTCTACAACAGTCTCAGCCGCTCGCTGGAAACCTTCACTCCGGCCGATCCGTCGCGGGTGACCATGTACGTCTGCGGGCCGACGGTCTACAACTATGTCCACATCGGCAACGCCCGCCCGGCCGTGGTTTTCGGGGTTCTGGCCAGCCTGCTCCGGCGGCGCTACGGCCGGGTCGTCTACGCCCGCAACATCACCGATGTCGATGACAAGATCAATGCCGCCGCCAGAACGGCCGGGGTCGAGATTGGTGCCATCACCTCGCGCTTCGCGCAAGCCTACCGCGACGACATGACGGCACTCGGAGTCGCGCCGCCCGATGTCGAACCGCATGCCACCGACCACATCGGCCAGATCATCGCCATGATCGAGCGGCTGATCGCCAACGGCCATGCCTATGCCGCCGAGGGCCATGTGCTGTTCGCCGTGGCCAGCTTCCCGGACTACGGCCGGCTGTCCCGCCGCGCCCCCGATGAATTGCTGGCCGGCGCTCGGGTCGAAGTCGCACCTTACAAGCGCGATGCCGGCGACTTCGTGCTCTGGAAACCATCCACACCGGACCTGCCGGGCTGGGACAGCCCCTGGGGACGTGGCCGGCCGGGCTGGCACATCGAATGTTCGGCGATGGCCGAGGCACACCTCGGCGAAACCATCGACATCCATGCCGGCGGCGTAGACCTCCAGTTCCCACATCACGAGAACGAGATCGCCCAGAGCACCTGCGCCCACGGCGGCAAGCCCTTCGCACGGTTCTGGCTGCACAATGGCATGCTGACCTTCGACGGCGCCAAGATGTCGAAGTCGATCGGCAATGTCACCCTGGTCCACGACCTGCTCGCCACCTACCCAGCCGAAGCCTTGCGTCTGGCCCTGCTGTCGGCGCACTACCGGCAACCGCTGGACTGGTCGGATGCCCTGATCGAACAGAGTGTCCGCACCCTCGACCGACTGTACGGAACCCTGCGCGACCTCGGCACAGCCGATGCCCCCACCGAGGCCGACACGCCCACGGTACCTGCTGCGGTCGAAGCGGCGCTCGCTGATGACCTGAACACACCGGTCGCCCTGGCCGAACTGGCGCAGATCGCCGCCGCCGCCCGCAAGGCCGACACCCCCACCCGGCGTCAGCATGCGCGCGCCGACCTGCTCGGCGCCGGTCGAGCCCTTGGCCTGTTGCAACTCACGCCGGATCAGTGGTTCTCGCGCGGCCGCACCGACGATGATGCCGGCATCCAGGCACTGATCGAACAACGCGCCGACGCCAAGCGCACCCGCGACTTCGCCCGCGCCGATGCCATCCGCGAGCAACTCGCCGCCATGGGCATCCAACTCGAAGACACGCCGCAGGGCGTGCGCTGGCGCCGTTCTGAATGACCATGAGCGCCCAGACCAGCGCCACGCTGTTGCCAACGGAAGCGAGCGCGGCCGAAGCACAGGCCGCGATCATTGAGGAGTTCGGCCTGTTCGGCGACTGGTCCGAACGCTACCAGTACCTGATCGACCTGGGTCGGCAACTGCCGGCGTTTCCCGAGCACCTCAAGACCGACCAGTACCGCCTGCACGGCTGTCAGTCGATGGTCTGGATCGTCGCCGAGGGCGACGCCGATCGGATCGATTTCCGCGCGGTCAGCGATTCGGCCATCGTGTCCGGCCTGATCCACCTGGCCCTACGGGTCTATTCGGGCCGTTCTGCACAGGAAATCCTGGCCACCGAGCCCACGTTCATCGCCGGAATCGGTCTCGCCAAGCACCTTTCTCCGACTCGCAGCAACGGCCTGTCAGCCTTGCTGGCCTACATCCGCACGCGCGCCGCCGCAGCCTGCTGAACCTGCACGGTGAATCCGGGCTCCGCTCCGAAGCCGTCTGCTCGGACGCCGCCCGGACGCGCCGATCCCGGCCGTCGGCACGCACGGCCGACACGATGAAAATCGTAGACCGAGCTTCGTCGCCAACGGTGGTCACCGATAGATGGTGACAATTGCTGCTTGACGTGCTCGAAAGTTCACTGCTACGGTCTGCCGCGAACGCACACGCCGACCGTCCAATGATGGTTCGATCGGTTGGCAAGGGAATCCGGAGCGGTCCGCGAACTGCGTGCCTTCTGGAGGCTCGACGTGATCCGGGTCCACGTCGCAGCGCAGTTGTCGAGCCCGGTTCGCACCACGTCCAACTCTATGGAGGAGCACCCAATGAACACGATCGAACTGACTCG
>DIHI01000055.1:24251-24469 GCA_002420085.1 Lysobacterales bacterium UBA5700
CAGCACCTGCGGCGGTGGTTTCCGGACCACCAGCCTGACCAGTTGCGTGGCGCCCGGTACCCAGTGCCCCTGATCCATCGCGATCGGTGAACGAGAGGGCCATCCGCTGGACGGCCTTCTACACCGGATCGGCAACGACAGGTTCTACCTGCCGAAGCCAATCCGCAACACGACCAAGGACATGAAGGAATCACCCATGAACACGATCGAACTGACTC
>DIHI01000055.1:24603-36976 GCA_002420085.1 Lysobacterales bacterium UBA5700
CAGCACCTGCGGCGGTGGTTTCCTGACCACCAGCCTGACCAGTTGCGTGCCGCCCGGCACCCAGTGCCCCTGATCCATCGCGATCGGTGAACGAGAGGGCCGTCCACTGGGCGGCCTTCTTCACCGAATCGGCAACGACAGGCTCTACCTGCTGAAGCCAATCCGTAACACGACCAAGGACATGAAGGAATCACTCATGAACACGATCGAACTGACTCGCGAAGAACGCATCGCCCTGGCCCGCCAGACCGCCGGCATCGTCGAACTCGACGATCAGGCCCTGGCCAGCATCGCCGGTGGCTGCACCAGCACCTGCGGTGGTGGTGGCGGTATTGGAGGAACCACGTGGATCGACAGTTGCACGCAGCCGGGCCAGCTCTGCCCCTGATCCATCGCGACCGGTGAACGAGAAGGCCGTCCACAGGGCGGCCTTCTTCCTTGATCGACCGTAACCGTAATGGCATGACAGCCGGTCAGATCGATCCGACGGCAGCGTCCCTGCCGATGCAGGGTCAACGGCAACACCCCCGGCCGGTATCAGCCGAGCCAGCACCGACCCATGGAGAACGGCCCTGGCACACTCGAATGCAGCGCGACCGGCGCGCCAAGAAACACTCGATATCCAACACGCGCTGACACCGTTTCTCGCGTTCATGGGCCCGATCCTGGCCGAGGTCCGGTCCGATCTGAATGCCCGCATCCAGGCGGCCCATCACCGCATGCCCGGCGCCCTCGAAGCCAGTGCCCTGAGTGCCGAGTGTCAGGCCAGTCTGGATGCAACGCTGACATCCTGGTGTGCCAAGACCCTGATTCTCGATCTGGCCATCGCCCGTCACAGCGGCCGATTGTTCGGTGACAGTCCCGAACGTCGCCTGCGATCGCATCTGGATGAACTGGCCTCACCCGCCGGCCGACGTCGGCTGGCTCGGGAATACCCCCTGCTGATCCGCGATGCCCGACGACTGGCACGCCAGACGGCGCATGCCCTGGCCGAGATCATCGAGCGGGTGGCGAATGACCATCGCCTGATCTTCGCCCGACTGGCCGAGCCGGGGCATGCGCCAACCGCACTGACCGGCATCCGCTTCGGACTCGGCGACCGCCACCAGGGTGGCCGTCGGGTCAGTGCCCTGCACTTCGACACCCTCCAGGTCATGTACAAGCCGCGTTCGCTGGCCAATGAACTGGGTTTCGAGCGCTTCCTGTCGGAACTCCAGCGGCTCGGCATCGGCGAGGATCTGCGCCTGCCCCGTCACCTCGGTCGGCGCGGTTACGGCTATGCCGAGTTCATCCCGCATCGCCACCTGTCGAACCCGGAACTGGCCGGCGACTTCTACCGCCGCTATGGCGAGTGGGTCGCGATCGCGCACGTCGCGGCAGCCACCGATATCCACCACGAGAACATCATCGCCGACGGCGCCCATCCGGTCCTGATCGACCTGGAAACGGTCGCGCAGCCCTGTCGCGGCGAGGTCGGTCTCGGGTTCTGGCGACGCGGACCGGACGCCGACACCCTGACCCACTCCAGCATGCTGCCGAAACCGGATGCCAACGAGGGCGGCAGGGATCTGTCGGCCCTGGCCCACGTGGTCGGCACCACCCCGGCCAGCGTGTTGATCGGTCAGGGGGACGATCTCCGCTTCGAGACCGTAGCCATGCCATTCGATCGCTCCGGCAACCTGCCAAACCACGCCGGTCGGGTCATACCGGCCTGGCAGCACAAGGCCGAGTTGGTCACAGGATTCGAGACGGCCTACCGACGCCTATGTGCGCACAAGGCCACGCTGTTGCGGGCCGACGGCCCGACCCGCTGGCTGACCCGATTGCGTCCGCGCGTCCTGATCCGCCGAACCGGGGCCTACGTCAAACTGCTGAACTACCTCAGCCACCCTGACAGCCTGCGCAGTCAGCGCGCTCGCGAACGCATCCTCGCCACGCTCGCCGAGCAGTCGCGCTTGCACCCTGGCATGCAGCGCTGCGCGGTTCTGGAGCAGCGCGCACTGGCGCGACTGGATATTCCCCGCATTCTGGCTCCGGCCGATAGCCGTGATGCCTGCGATCATCGGGGTCAGCGGGTCGGTCCGGTGTTCGGCAGCAGCGGTCGGTCAGAAATCCGTCGCCGGATCCGCAGCCTGTGTCAGCGCGACCTCGACCGCCAGCGTCATCTGCTCGACCAGACCATCGAATCGACCCGCCCGATCGAGCAGACCCTTGTGGTGCCCCTGCGCTCAGCGCGGGCGGCCGATGCGCCACTGACCGCAATCGATCCGAACACCACCCCGGATGCCTGCATCGCCGCCGCCTCGGATCTCGCCCGACGAATTGCCGACCTGGCATTTTCCGATCGCTCGGGGGTCCATCTGTTTCAACTCGAAGCCCGTCCCGATGCCAACCTCTGGCTGGTGCCGATGGCGCCCGATCTCTATGCCGGACTGTCCGGACTGGCGATCTTCTTCGCCGAACTCGGACAAATCGAGCCACAGCCACGCTACCGCGCCTTCGCCGGGCGATTGATCGCGACCGCGCGCCGGATCATGGCCGCCGAACGACCGGCGCTGTCCGCGATCGGCGCCTACTCCGGCCTCGCCGGGTGGAGCTATGCGCTCGCTCGGCTGGCTGTCCTGTGGCAACAGGAGGCCCTGCTCGACGAGGCCGAATCATGGTCGGCGGCGATCGCGGCAGGCGCCGAACAGGACACCGTGTTCGATGTCATCGGTGGCAGCGCCGGTGCGCTACTGGTCCTGCTCGAACTCGACCGACTCCGTCCCGGAGGCCGGGCACGCGATGCTGCCGCTGCCTGCGCAGGGAAGCTCATGGCCTCGGCCTGCCGGGATGCTTCCGGCCGAGCCTACTGGCCAAACCCGATCTACGATGGCATCGGCCTGACCGGCTTCGGCCACGGCACGGCCGGCATCGCTGCGGCCCTGGCCCGCTATGGCGAGCGCATCGATTCGTCGCCGCACCTGCAACTCGCCCGCGATGCGCTGGCCTACGACCGCGCCAGTTTCGACCAGGCGCGTGGCATCTGGCTCGACCTTCGACCGGATCGCCATTCCGACCATGTCGGATTCACCGGCATCGACGCCTGGTGTCACGGCGGTCCGGGTATCGGCATCGGCCGGCTGATGCTGCCCAAGGTGATGCGCGATGCGGCATGGCGGGATGATCTCGATCGCTGCCTGCACCGTCTGCACCAGATTGCGCCCGCCGCCAGCCAATGTCTGTGCCATGGCGAACTCGGCAACCTGGAACTGCTCCTGCTGAATCGCCACACCGCTGACCCGGCCGCTCGCGAACAACAGACGACGGCGATCGCAGCGCGAACCGCAGCCGCGCTGCGTCGAGTCGTCGATGGTCCACGCCTGGGCGCCGGACCACGCTCGATCCCGCTGGGTCTGCTGACCGGGATCGCCGGCATCGGTCATGGCCTGCTGCGCCTGGCCCGGCCCGAATCGGTGGCCTCGGTGCTGTCGCTATCACTGGATGCCAGTGCAGAATCACCCCTCTGAACCTCTTCGAGTCCCGATCCCGCACGCATGAACAGAACCCTGATCCCGCTCGCGATGGCGCTCATCCTGTGTCTGCTGGCCGCGACCGCCCCAGCAGCCGACAACCACCCCGGCTGGTTCGGGGTGATCGCCGACCCAGGTGCGCTGACCATTCGCAATGGCGTCGCCGGGCGCCTGTCGGAATACACCGTGGCGATCGGCGACCCGGTCCGGCCGGGTCAGATCGTCGCCCGGATCGATCCCGAGCAGGCAGCAGCACAACTGGCCCAGATGCAGGCGCAGATCGATGCCGCCGAGGCCGAACTCGAAGGCAAGAAGGCCACGACCAATTCCTTGCAGGAGCGGCTGGAACGCATCCTGACCCGACCAGATGCCCTGTCGAGCGGCGCACTCGCCGAGATGCGCGGCAATCTGCGGACCGCACGCGCCGAAACCCGCGCCGCCGAGGCCCGACTGGCGCAACAGATCCAGGAGCGCGAACTGACCCGTGGCAAGATCGCCAAGACCGAACTGCGCTCGCCGATCCAGGGACATGTCGTCGAGTACCTGGCCAATGTCGGCGCTGACCTCAGCACCGATGCTGCGGTTGTCAGGCTGCGCTCGGCGCAACCGCTCGTGCTGCGCTTCGCCTTCGATCCGCGCGATGCCGCTGCACCGTCGGTCGGAACCCGGATCCGGGTGCAGGAGGACCGATCGATCGGCGCGCCTGGCAACGATACCCGCAGCCACACCGCGACCGTCGAATCCCTGGCGATGATCGTCGATGAGGACTCCGGCCTGCGTTTCGCCGAAGCGCGGCTCGACCATCCGGAATACTGGATGCCCGGCCAGGATGTCCGAGTCTTTCCCGTCCGAGTCTTTCCCGAGTCGGCGAAGGCAGAACCATGAGTCGCGACATCACCCTCTGGCTGATCGACCTCGACGACGACATCCTGCGCCGTCTGCCACCGCGCCTCAGCAATCAGGCACATCGTCTGACTTCCGAGCAGTTGGCCGAGCGCCTGACCGCACCCGGCGGCAAGCAGACCGTTCTGATCTGTCTGGGTGGAGCACGGCCATCGACATCGACCCTGGACACGCTGTCCGCTGCGGCCCAGCGTGGCCTGGGTTATTCGTTGATTCTCGCCTGCGAGGGCGGCCTGGACTGCACCTCCGATCGATCGGACCTGGCTGATCGCGTGATCTACGCCTTCCCCGGACGCACCGAAGGCGAACCATTGGCACACCTGCTGAGCTTGACCGTCGAGCAACTCGGGCAGGCCGGCTTTCAGCAACGCGCCTGGCAGGAATCGGTCACCCGCAGCCTCCAGTCGGCACTCAGCCTGCACGAATTCGCCGAATCGCTGGCCGGACACATCCATAACGACGGCATCGCCCAGGCGGTCGCGGTGTGGCTCCACGACACCGATCGCAAGCAGACCCAGCGACTGGCGACCTTGCCGGAGTCGCTGCTCGGCGAAAAAGTGGCCCGCAGCGGACTGGTCGGATTCGTCGCGAACAGCGGCCAGTCGGCGGTCGTTGCGGGTGGCGAAGGCTGTCCGCCCGATCCGCGACTGGTCGCCGCCATCGACCATCCCTGGCCGCTTCCGACCGGCATCAGCGCGGCCATCACCGCATCCGATCCCAATCTCCGTTTCCGCCTGATCCTGTCGCTGTCGGTGGCCAACGACCAGCACCTGCTGGAAACCGACATCCGCCGCTACACCGGCGTACTCGACGCACTGGCACCAACCCTGGAACGCCTGCTCGCCCAGGAGCGGTTCCGCAGCAGCACCGGCAATCTGTTCCGACCCGATGCGATCCGCAAGCGGTACCAGGCCGACCCCGAGTTCGGTGCGCTCTTGCAAGGACCGCCCCGCTGGACCCGCTACGGCTTTCGCGCCCTGTCAGCCGGTCTGGCGCTGCTGCTGGCAGTCGCCGCGTTCGGCTCGATCGGCCAGTACGCCAGCGGCCCGGCCCTGCTGGTCGATGACACCCACATCGAACTGCGCTCGGAGATCGCCGGGGTCGTGGCATGGCCCTTGGTGAGCACCGGCGTCGCAATTGCCGAGGGCACCGCCCTGATCCAGTTCGATGACGCCGAGGAGCGCAATGAACTGGAGGCAGCCGAACGCGAGTTTGGCCGCTGGCTGCGCCGCCGCCTGCAACGGCCCGACGACGAATCGATCCGGCCATCACTGATCGCCGCCCGCGACCGCCTGTTCCGTGCCCAGGCGGCCCGTGATCGAAAAATCCTGCGTGCCCCACGTGCCGGCGAGGTGGGAGCCATGCATGTGGTCACCGGACAATCGGTGCAACTCGGGCAGACGGTCGTCACCCTGCGGATCGATTCGACCGACGCCGGAGCCTCGACCCGAAGGATTCTGGCCCTGATCCCGGCCGCCTCGCGCCCGCAGTTGCGCGAAGGGGCGAGCATGCGCATCGAACTCGATGGCTACGACTATGCCTATGTCGAATCGACCGTCGAGTCGATCAGTGCCGACGTGATCGGACCCGATCAGATGCGCACCCGGCTGGGCGAGCGGTTCGCCGACGCCTTCACCCTGACCGGCCCGCTGGTCCTGGTCGAGGGCAGCGTCGCGATCGAGACCCTGCGTACCGGCAAGGGTGAGATTCCGTTGATGGACGGCATGCCGGGCTCGGCCGATGTCGAACTGGAGCGGACCCGCCTGTGGCGTCTGCTGTTCCCCTGGTTGAGCCGCTCATGACCACTTCCGAGAACAGGGAACTGCTGCGCCGGTTCCCGATGTTGAACGCCATCCGGTGGAACCGAAACCGTCAGGTTCCGTTCGTCCATCAGGCCACCCAGAGCGATTGTGCGGCCGCCTGCCTGGAGATGACCCTGGCCTATCACGGCCGTGCCATCGATGCCGAAACCCTGCGCCGCGCGGTCGGTGCCGGTCGCGATGGCTCACGTGCGATCGATGTGGTAGCCGCCGCACGCGCCCAGGGACTGAACGCACGCGGAGTCAGGGTCGATGAGGTCGCGCGGATCGCCGACCTGCCGGTCGGCAGCCTGCTGCACTGGCGCTTTCATCACTACGTGGTGTTTGCCGGTGTCGATCGGCAGGGACGATTCGAGGTGCTGGATCCGGCTCGCGGCCGCCTGCATCTGAGCGCTTCCGAGGTATCGGAAGCGTTCACCGGTATCGCCATCGTCTGTGAGCCGGGCATGGACACGATCGCCGGTGGTCGCAAGGAAACCGGCTTCGCCCTGTTCCTGCGGCCGCTGCTGGCGCAGCGCGCCATCCTGGCCAAGGTTCTGGCGGCCTCGCTCAGTCTGCAATTGCTGGCCCTGGCCATGCCGGTGGCGATCGGCATGATCGTCGAGACCGTGGTGCCACGCTCGGATGTCGGCCTGCTCTACATCATCGCCGCTGCTGCCCTGGCCTTTACCGGATTCCGGGCACTGAGCTTTCTGCTGCGCGAGCATCTGCTGGTCTATCTT
Organism: Lysobacterales bacterium UBA5700; assembly: GCA_002420085.1. GTDB lineage: Bacteria > Pseudomonadota > Gammaproteobacteria > Xanthomonadales > Xanthomonadaceae > UBA11164. The sequence goes on from DIHI01000055.1 coordinate 31,561, forward strand.
CGGGTCAGACTCGACTCCCTGATGACCCTGAATTTCGTCGAGCACATGGCTGCCCTGCCCTATGCCTTCTTCGAGCGACGCGGCCATGGCGACCTGATGATGCGGATGGAGAGCAATTCCCTGCTGCGGGAAATGTTCACCACATCGACCTTGTCGGCCCTGCTCGATGGCTCGCTGGTCTTCCTGTACCTGCTGCTGCTGTTCGTCGGTGACTGGCGACTGGGCAGCATCGCGTTGCTGCTGGCCCTGGCGCGGGTCGCGATCTTCCTGATCAGCAAGGACCGCATCCGCGAATTGAATGCCACCCTGATCCAGGCACGCAGCAATGCCAAGGGCCACCAGGTGCAGTTGCTGCGTGGCATGGAAACGCTCAAGGCCAGCGGGGTCGAGGATCGCGCGGTGCATGCCTATGCGGTGGCCTTCTCCGAAGAACTGAACGCCCTGGTCGCTCAGACCCGGTTGGATGCCGCCACCAAGACCGCCTTCGATCTGATCACCTTCCTGGCACCGTTGATCTTTCTGCTGTACGGCGCCAGCCTGGTGATCGCCGGTGATCTGTCACTGGGCGCCCTGCTCGCCCTGTCGGCGGTCGCCGCCGGCTTCTGGCTGCCGCTGTCGCAACTGGTGCAGTCGGCGGTCGATATCCAACGCGCCTACGGCTACCTGGACCGCATCCAGGATGTCATGGTGATGCGCCGGGAACAGGAAGGCGAGGAGGTCGTCCCGGCACCGGTACTCAGTGGCCGGCTCGATGTCGAAGGGCTGGCCTTCCGCTACAACGAGCGCGCTCCGTGGGTGCTCGAAGACATCGACCTGCAGGTTCGCGCCGGTCAGTGGCTGGCCGTGGTCGGTGCATCGGGATCGGGGAAATCGACCCTGGCAGCCCTGATCGCCGGCCTGTATCGCCCGAGCGCCGGCTCGATTCGGTTCGATGGACTCGACGCCCGCGAAATCGAACTCCGCTCACTGCGTCGGCAACTCGGGGTGGTGACCCAATCGCCGCATCTGTTCGGCGGCACCATCCGCAGCAACATCAGCCTGGATGACAGCACGATCAGCGAGAGCGAGATCGTCCGTGCCGCCCGGATCGCCGGCATCCACGAGGAAATCCGTGCCCTGCCGCTCGGCTATGACACCCCGTTGTCCGAACAGGGCGGCTCACTGTCGGGGGGACAGAAACAGCGGATCGCCCTGGCCCGGGCGCTGGTCTCGAAGCCTCGAATCCTGATCCTTGATGAGGCGACCAGTGCCCTCGATACCATCACCGAAGCCGAAATCCAGCGCCACCTTCAGCACCTCGCGATCACCCGCATCACCATTGCCCATCGTTTGTCGTCGATCCGTCAGGCCGACCAGATCGTGGTGATGTCGGCCGGACGCATCGTCGAAACCGGAACCCACGCCGAACTGCTGGCCCTGGGTGGCATCTACCGGGCGATGATCGAAGCCAATGGCGACGACCGATGAGTGGATCCGGCCCGCGCCCCAGCACGCCCGATCCTGATTTGGACGCCCTGATCGAGCGCCTGTGCGGCGTGCTGGCGCCCAGACCGGATGGCCGAACGATGCTGGCACTACCGGCCGGGCCGGTACACTCTGATCCCCGTCTGCGCGGCGTGCGGGTGTTGGCGCCGATTCTCGACCGTCTGTGCCGAAGCCGATTCGGATGCGACATCGCCAGCGCACCCGATGCCAGTGTGAGCGCCCTCCTGACCGATTGCTTCGCCGAGCGCAGCCTGCGTCCGGTGTTGATCGGCCTGCTCGACTTCGCCATCGAACACGCCTTCACCGAACCCGGTGAAGGCTCGGCTGACACCGCATGAGTCGCGAGCAATCGACCCCGGTCCTGATCGTCGGCGCGGGCGCCGGTGGTTCGACCCTGGCCTATGCCCTGGCCCTGGCCGGCATCGACGCCCTGGTGCTGGAGCGCGGACCGCGCCACGCCCGTGCCGAATTCGTCCACGATGAACTTGCCGGCCAACAGGTGCGCGGATTCATCCCCGATCCACTGCGCGACCCACACATCGTCGCCACCCACGACAACCCGGCCGGCATCGCCAGCACCCTCGGCTGGACCGCCCTCGGCGCCGGTGGCGGAACCCTGCGCTGGAGCGGTTATTTCTATCGGTTTCATCCGATTGATTTCCGCATGGCGAGTGCGTTTCCGTCCGATCCGAATCTGGCTGACTGGCCGATCGACTACCCGAGTCTCGCACCCTACTATCGGCAAGCCGAGCGTCTGGTCGGCACCTCGGGCGAACGCGACCGCAGCCGGTTCGCCCCGCCCGTCGATGAGCCCTTGCCGATGCCGCCCCGTCAGCAGAACTCGTGGGCAGCCCGGCTGCGGGCGGCCGGCGATGCCGATGACCTCGCCTTGCACGCCACGCCCCGTGCGATCAACTCGATCGCCTACGGCGGCCGGCCCGCCTGCGCCTACTGTCAGCGCTGCGGCAGCTATGGCTGCCCGAACGGCGCGCGCGGCGGCAGTCACGAGACCCTGCTGGCTGCGGCCGAACGCACCGGCCGGGTCCGCATCCTGTCCGAGCATCGTGCATTGGAGATCGAAACCGACTCTCGCGGCCGGGCCGTCGCAGCCATCGTGGCCGGTCCGGATGGTGATCGGTTGCGTATTCGCGCCGATGTCGTCTGCCTTGCCTGCTCGACCGTCGAGACCGCGCGACTGCTGCTGTTGTCGCGCTCGGCACGGTTTCCGAATGGCCTTGGCAACAGCACGGGACAGGTCGGTCGGCACCTGCAATTCCACGGCGTATCGATGTTGCGCGCCTATTTCCCGAAGGTCGACGGCCCCAGGCACGAACCCGGCCGGGTGCTCGATCTGTCGAGCAGCGCCCACTATCTGCTCGATGACGATGTCAGCAGCCCGCGCAAGGGCGGCCTGCTTCGCTTCGCGCTCACGCCACCCTCGCCGATCCTGGATGCCAAGCATCTGGCGATGTCAGGACCACGGGTGCGGTTCGGGGACGAACTGCTCTCGGCCTATCGCGAGCGTCACCTGGAACGCAGCGCGGTCGAGGTCGAAGCCTTTCACGACTATTTCCCGAACCCCGGCACGCGGGTCGAACTCGACCCCGAGCGACTCGACAGCCTGGGACAGCCCTGCGCCCGGATCTGGCTCGACCCCTCGCCACGCCATGCCGAGATCGGTGATTCGTTGCTGACGGCAGCCGAGCGCGTCCTGCAGCGGGCCGGCGCGGATTTCATCGAACGCAGCGTGGTTGGCGGGACATCGAGCTATCTGGTCTATGGCGCCTGTCGCGCCGGCCACTCACCGGAACATTCGGTGGTCGATGGCGATGGCCGCTGCCACGAGATCGACAATCTCTACGTCGTGGACGGCAGCTACATGCCGACCTCGGGCGGCGTCGCCCCGACCCTGACCCTGATCGCCAATGCACTGCGCATCGGCGAGCGGCTCGCCGCTCGCCTGCGCGGACACTGCGAACCCGGCATGGCCGGAGGCTGAGCGAGGATCGAGTCTCGATCGAATCAAGCCTTGCCCGGCTCGTGGAGCGAGATGCGATCGCGGAGTTGATCCACCGCCGTGCGCAGCACGGCTTCGCCGACCACATTGAGCAGGGTCAAGCCAAGCAGCGCACTCTTGATCTCGGTGTTGTTACCGGTGTCTTCCTTGAGCGCCTTGATCTTGATGATCAGTTCCTGCTGGGCCTCGGCAGACAAGCCTTGCAGTGACTCGATGCAGAACGCTGGCAGGATGGCATAAGCCTTGTCGAAATCGATGTCCTTCATCAGCATGAGCACGAACTTGGCGCGCTCCACCGCTCGCCCTCGATCGACCGCGCGATCGACTGATTCCAGGAACATCGTGAGCAGGGCCTGCATGCCGATGCCAACATCACGCTGGCCGATCCGAACGGTCAGCAGGGCGCTGCGGAAGATCGCCATCGCTCCGAGCCCGGAAGCGAATACTCGGGTGAGGAACGATCGGATATCACCGGTGTTGTCGATCCATTGGAAGGCATCGACGAAGACCAGAGCCAGGATGGCAGCCAGGGCATTGACCAACACGTAGGCCAGCGCCGGAAACGTCTTCAATACCTTGAATGGCTCGTCCTGGTAGCGATTGAGTATTTCGCTGACGCCGACCGCAAGACCTATCGCCGCAGTAAGTGCGCAGGCAAGCCCGTCCATGGCGAACTCCATGTGCGTCGGGGGTCGGCCGGGGCTGCTAGCCGCCCGCACCCTCGGAGCCGAGCGCGGCGACGGCACGACCATCGTCGGTCAAAGTGACCGTGTCGTGATCCAGATCGATCCGAACCGCACCCAGCTTCTCCAGCAGACTCAGGTGCTTGACCAATGGCACCGTGCCGTAGCCCTGGATGCGCGCGAGTTCCTGGATGGTGACCGGCTGGGCGTGCCTGGACAGCACGGCCGCGACCTTCAGGGCCGCGTTGAGGGGGGTATCTCCGCCAGTGGGTGCCGGCACATCCTCGACCTTGTTCTGCGGTCGCTGCTTCAACTGACGGTTCAGCTCGGTCAGGAAGAAATCGTAGCCTTTGACGGCCTGAATCGGAGCACTCATGTCATTCCCGTATCATTTCTGTTGCATCAGCGAATGACCCTGGCGATCGAGCACGCCCCCCGAACGATCCGCTCAAGCACGGCCCAGACAGATCCGTTCCAGCGATCCGCATCGATCCGCACCTTGCCGAACACGACACACCGTCAACGATTCACGGTCAACGCCATCGATCATCGAAACGTCGAACCCATCGGTGTGGGTTCGGAACGCCCGGCGAGATCATCGGCCAGCCCCCTCGAACGACAGCCATTCCTGCACGCTATCTTTGAACTTCTACACCACAACGGCCGGATACGCAAGAACTTGAAACGCTTCTGGATCAGGTCGAACCGGCAGCGGATCGACCGGCCATGATCTGCCGGTCCGCCGATCGGCTCAGGCGCGGGCATTCAGGGCGATCAGATACACCCAGGCACCGGCCGGATCGGCGATCTGGGCAATGCGACCGACACCCGGAGCGTCGAAGGCGGGCACATTGATCCGGCCTCCGGCGGCGACGGCGCGTTCGAGCATGGCATCGACATCGCCGACCTGGACGTAGATCGACCAGTGCGGCGGAATATCGCCCCATTCCGCCGTCATCTGCATCAGTCCGCCGACATTGCCATCAGGGGTGCCGATCAGGCGGTAGCTCACGGGTGCGCCCGGATGATCGGTGAGCGTCCAGTCGAACAGATCGCGGTAGAAGGCTTCGGCCCGACCAAGGTCGCGTGTGGCGAGTTCGACCCAGGTGATGGCATGCGCGTCGCGGATCACGCCGACACCGGGGTGCTGATGCGGCTGGGCGATGGCGAATACCGCGCCGGTCGGGTCGGCCAGCACCGCCATGCGCAGATGGTCCATGACATCGAACGG
>DIHI01000131.1:0-7284 GCA_002420085.1 Lysobacterales bacterium UBA5700
CCCATCGGGCCGACTTCGCCCTGCGGTCCCACCGGGCCTGCCAATCCGAGCGCTAATGGAAAAACATCCATTGCCGTCGGCGAATTCCCCATCACGATCTTGAGCAGATATGTACCCGGAAGATCGACCAGCCCAGCCGGCAGGCGCGCAATAATCTCCTGATTTGGTGCATCAAAATCAATGATCTCAAGCCCCTGATACCCCTCAGGCGAGAATATCATCAGATCCCCAGAAAATGGCGGTGATTGACCAAAATTATCCCCAGTTATTAGAATTGTTTCGCTCTGAATGTCAAGCTCAACTGCTTTTATCACAACTTGGCGTTGCCCACCAGCCTGGGGATTTCCTTGCGCAAACACCAATGCCGAAAAACACATGAAAACCAACATCATGAATGATCTGTACATCCTTACCCCCTTCGAATTCATATAATTTCAACTCCTCTAGCTCATGGCTGAATATCCAACACAGGGATGCATGAGCCGATCGAAAAAACGGAGATCAGCATCGAATAAAACAAGCAAACAGCGACCCCCACCGTCATCCTTGATGAACCACATCTCCAAACCCGTTTCGCATATTCAAAAAAAATGCCGACGAAGGCATCACGCACACGAAGATCATCGCTTGACGGACCATGAAGAATGAATTGCACTAAAAAAATCGATGAACCAGAAACCGATGAAAAGCAATAACAATACCTTCGGCTTTCTGGAAAAATCGCATGCTCTCACAATAGTTGGCAGGTCAACGCAATAGCCGCCGAAAAACGGGAATCAGATCACGAATACCGGTCGTTCGGATACAGGTTACAAGACTTGCATCACGCTTCAGCGTGACCAAACATCTTACGGAGCATGCTGGGATCACTGCGATACAGCACACATTTTTCCGACTGCCTCGCATACGAGCGCTGCCGAGGCGGCCATGGCGGGTTCGTCCGGATGTCCTGTCGGACACCGTGGCGCTCATGACTTGCGCGCCCCCTGCACGCGGTCGCTGCTGCGGTTACACTCGCGGCTTCGTTGCCGGGAGGGGGGCATGACCGAATCCATCATTGCGCCGCGTGAGCCGAGTCTGCTCGCTGCGTTGCTGCCGTTGCTCGCGTTGACTGCGCTGCTGGCGCTGTCGGTCTATCTCTATGGTGCGGACTCGTCCTACGGGGCCAACCAGATCGCCTTGCTGCTGGCCGGTGGGCTGGCGGCGCTGATCGGCATCCGCAACGGTTGGCGCTGGGATGACATCCAGGACGCGATCGTGCAGGGGGTCGGATTGGCGACCAATGCCATCTTCATCCTGCTGGCGGTCGGTGCGCTGATCGGCACCTGGATCCTGGCCGGTACGGTGCCGACCCTGATCGACTACGGTCTGCACCTGATGCAGCCAGCCTGGTTCTATCCGGCAACCTGCCTGATCTGTGCGGTGGTGGCGCTGGCGATCGGCAGTTCGTGGACGGTCGCGGGCACACTCGGTGTCGCGCTGATCGGTGTTGCGCAAGGCTTGGACATGTCTCCGGCGATCACCGCCGGGGCGATCGTCTCGGGCGCCTACTTCGGCGACAAGATGTCGCCCCTGTCCGATACCACCAATCTGGCGCCGGCAGCCGCCGGCAGCGAGTTGTTCGGCCACATCCGCCACATGGTGTGGACCACCGGGCCGAGCATCGTGATCGCGCTGATCGGTTTTTCGCTGATCGGGCTCGGCCATGTGCCGGACGGTGTGCCGGACGGTTTCGGCGAACTGCCGGGCCTGCTGGCCAGCCAGTTCGCACTCGGGCCGCACTTGCTGATCCCGCTGCTGGTGGTGCTGGGGTTGGCGATCCGGCGGTTTCCGGCGTTTCCGACCATCCTGATCGGGGCACTGCTCGGGGCGGTGTTTGCGGTGCTGTTTCAGCCTGATCAGGTGCGTGCCCTGGCCGACAACGAGGCGCTGTCGCGACCGATGGCCCTGCTGTCCGGTGCCTGGACGGCGCTGTTCAACGGCTTCAAGGCCGATACCGGCAACGCGCTGGCCGACGAGTTGCTCTCGCGCGGCGGCATGAGCAGCATGCTCAATACGGTGTGGCTGATCGTCTGTGCGATGGCCTTCGGTGCGGTGATGGAGAAGGCCGGCCTGCTCGAACGCATGGTCCGCAGCATCCTGGCGGCAGCGAAATCGACCGGGGCACTGATCGCCGCGACCCTCGGTACGGCGGTCGGTACCAATGTCATCGCCGCCGATCAGTACATGGCGATCGTGCTGACCGGCCGTCTGTACCGGCCGGAGTACGAAAAGCGCGGGCTGGCGCCGGTCAATCTGTCGCGGGCGCTGGAAGATGCCGGCACCCTGACCTCGCCGCTGGTACCGTGGAACACCTGTGGCGCCTACATGGCGGCCACGCTCGGGGTGGCAACGCTCGATTACCTGCCCTACGCGCTGTTCAATCTGGCCAGCCCGATCGTCGCCCTGATCCTGGCCTATCTCGGTTTCAAGATTCTGCACGTCCGACCCGAGCCGGTGGTCGTGCGCAGCCATCCGGAGTCCTGAATGGAAAAGTCCTCACAACACGGAATGTGGTCGTCGCATCTGGCGTTCGTGCTGGCCGCCACCGGTGCGGCGGTCGGGCTGGGCAATATCTGGCGCTTTCCCTACCTCGCCTCCGACAACGGTGGCGGCGCATTCGTGCTGATCTACCTGGGCTGCGTGGTGGCGATCGGTCTACCCCTGCTGCTGACCGAGATTGCTCTCGGCCGGGCCGGTCGCCGCAGTCCGATCAACAGCTTCGTGGCGTTGGCATCGTCGGCCCGAGGCGGAAGGCTGTGGCAGGCGATCGGTTGGCTCGGTTTCATCGCGGCGATCTTCATCCTGAGCTTCTACAGCGTGGTCGCGGGATGGACCCTGCACTATGCCTGGCTGTATCTGGGCCAGGTGTTCGGGGGGCCGGGCATCGTCGATCCGGTGGCCAGTTTTGCCGCGTTGCGTTCGGATCCGGGCTCACTGCTGTTCTGGCACAGCGTGTTCATGGCGATCACCATCGGGGTGGTCGCGTTCGGGGTCGAGCGTGGTCTGGAGCGCGCGGTCTCGATCCTGATGCCGACCCTGCTGCTCCTGCTGCTGGTTCTGGTCGGTTACGGCATCTCGACCGGCTACTTCGGTCAGGCGGTGGAATTCCTGTTCCGTCCGGATTTCTCCAGGATTTCGACCAGTACCGTGGTCAGTGCGCTCGGCCAGGCGTTCTTCTCGCTCAGTCTGGGCATGTGCGGCATCATGGCCTATGGCGCCTATCTGCCGGCCAACGTGCCGATCGGCCGGGTCGGTCTCACGGTGGCCCTGGCCGATACCGGTGTCGCCCTGCTTGCCGGCCTGGCGATCTTTCCGGTGGTGTTCGCCTTCGGCTTGCAGGCCGATGGTGGTGGTCCGGGCTTGATCTTCAACGTGCTGCCGCTGGCGTTCGCCGAGATGCGCTTCGGGGCGCTGTACGGCCTGGCGTTCTTCCTGCTGCTGATGGTGGCGGCCTGGACTTCATCGATCTCGATGCTCGAACCTCCGACCGCCTATCTCACCGAGCGCACCCGCTTCGGCCGGGCGCGGGTGACGATCGGCATTGGGCTGGTGATCTGGGCATTCGGCCTGCTGACCGTGTTCAGCGGTTCTCTGCTGGCTGGGGTGCGGCTGTTCGGTCGCGATGTCGAGGGCGCCATCCAGTTCATCGCCAGTGACCTGATGCTGCCGATCGGTGGTCTGCTGCTGGCGCTGTATGCCGGTTGGGCGCTGGACCGCCGGATCAGTCGCGAGCAACTGGCCGATCTGCCGGACTGGGCCTACCTGGCCTGGCGCTGGCTGCTGCGGGTAGTGACACCGGTCCTGGTCGTCGTGGTGATGGTCGCAGCAGCCCACTGAGCCGGCCGGCCGACGAGGTGGCGACGGCCCCGGCCAGTGATCCCTCGCTGGCTGGCCCCGGCCAGCACGCCGACCATCCGCCTGTCGGCAGCGACCGTCCAATCGCCCGTCCAATCGCCCGACTTGTGTTGCCCACCCAGGTCGCGCATGCTTTTTCGTTTGCGGAGACAGTTCGGTGCGCGACGATCCGGCCCGGCGACAGATTCTGCGGCCAAGCCAGATCAACGGTCTGGCACGCAGCCTGCTCGAAGATGCCTTCCCCACGGTCTGGGTCGAGGGCGAGTTGGGCAATCTCTCACGCCCGGCTTCGGGTCACCTGTACTTCACCCTCAAGGATGCCGACGCGCAGCTTCGCTGTGCGCTGTTTCGGGGTCATGGCCTGCGGCTGGGCTTCCGACCGGAAGCCGGGCAGTCGGTCCTGGCGCGGGGACGGCTCAGTCTGTACGAGGCGCGCGGCGACTATCAACTGATAGCCGATCACCTGGAACCGGCCGGCGACGGCACCCTCCGGCGCGCACTGGAGGAACTCAAGACCCGCCTGGCCAGCGAGGGCCTGTTCGCTGCCGAGCGCAAGCGCCCGCTGCCCCGCTTCCCCGGCCGGATCGCGGTGCTGACTTCGGCCAGCGGTGCTGCGATCCAGGACGTGCTCAAGGTGCTGGCACGGCGCTTTCCCGCCGTCCAGGTCGAACTGTTCCCGGTGCCGGTGCAGGGGGAAGGCGCCGCCGCGCGGATCACGGCGACCCTGGAGCAGGTCTACCGCCATCAACGACATGATCTGATCCTGCTGACCCGTGGCGGCGGCTCGCTGGAAGACCTGTGGGCCTTCAACGATGAAACCCTGGCCCGTACCCTGGCCCGCTCGCCGATTCCGACCATATCGGCGATCGGCCACGAAATCGACTTCAGTCTCACCGACTTCGTGGCCGACCTGCGAGCTGCGACGCCCTCGGTGGCGGCCGAGTTGATCGTGCCCGACCGGGTCGCACTGGCGCGCGAACTGGAGCATCGACGCAGCACCCTCGATCGCCTGTGGCGACGGCGCAGCGCCGAGACCGCCCAGCGAATCGATCACCTCTCGGCACGCCTGAACGGCCAGCGTCCGCAACAGCAGATGCAACGCCTGACTTCGCGCTTCGCGCAGATCGGCGATCGCCTGCGCAGCCAACCGCGCAGACGCCTGGATCGACTCGATGAGCGCCTGACCGCACTGGCCCGACTGCTGGGCGGACAACGGCCGCAACGACGCCTGTCGATGCTGGCCGAACGCCTGCGTGAACTCGACCGTCGCCAGCACGCCAGTGTCCGAACCCGGCTCGCCAACCAGGGGCAGCACTGTCTGGCCGTAGCCCGGGCGCTGTCGGCGGTCAGTCCGTTGGCGACCCTGGAGCGCGGCTATGCGATCGTCCAGCGCGACGACGACGGCGCGGTGATTCGCTCGATCGAGCAGGTCACGATCGGGGAGCGGGTGCAGGCCCGCTTGGCGCATGGCCGACTGCATCTGGAGGTCCGGGCGATCGATCGTCCGTCCGACCTCGACCCCGAGCCGACGTCTCGAACGTAACTGCCGGTATCGGGGCCGGAATGGCCGGCCTCGGCGACCAGGGGATGCCGGGTGGACAACCTGCACGAATCGGCATGGCAGCAGGACCATGGGGCACCCTGCCGGACCCGCCGTGCCCCGCGATCCGGGCCGCGTCTCGAACACGCATTCGCGCTAAAGTGTCGCCCGATGGACGAAGATCTGAGTGACGAAGCGCTGATGACAGCGTATGCCGAAGGCCACCCGGATGCCTTCGAGACCCTCTATGCCCGACACCGCACCGGGCTGTTTCGGTTCGTCTATCGACAGGTACGCACCGCGCCGCTCGCCGAGGAGATCTTCCAGGACATCTGGCAGCGGGTGATCGTGGCACGCCGCCGGTTTCGCGCCGATGCCCGCTTCGTATCTTGGCTGTACACGATCGCCCACAATCGCCTCAATGACCACTGGCGTGCCCAGCGGCACCGCCCGGAAGCTCCGACCGATGCTGAACAACGCACTGCCGCCATCGCCGCCGACGATGACCCCGAACGCAGCCTGTCGCAATTCGAGCAGTTGCGGCGTCTGCAACTGGCGCTCGAAGCCCTGCCCCCGGAGCAACGCGAGATCGTGATCATGCGCCTCGAACAGGGCTTTTCGATGGAAGAGATCGCCGAAATCACCGGCGTCGGCCGGGAAACGGTGAAATCGCGGCTGCGCTACGCCCTCGACAAACTGCGCGAGCGAGTGCGGACATGAGCGAGCGATCCGAACAACAGACCGGTCCCGGCCATCCGCCTCTGAGCGAGCAAGAGGCGCGGATCGCCGCCCTGCTCACCCGCCTGGCCAGCCCGACCCCGGACGCCCGGATCGATGCCGATATCCTCCGGGCGGCACGCCGGGCCAGTGAGTCGGAACCCGCCGGGCGCCACCCAGGCCGATACTGGCCGATCGGCGGTGCTCTGGCCGCTGTCCTGGTGGTGAGCCTGTTCTGGCCGGCCCCCGCCCCGCCGCCGGGCAGCCTGATCGATGGCGACCTCCGCGATGCCGGGCCGGCGTCTCGACTCGATCCGGCGGATATCGATACCGACGCATCGAACGCCCGATCGAAACGGGCTGTCGAGCCCGCCACCCGCGAAACCGCACCCATGGGGCAGGTCACGGAGCTGGCCACGGAGCTGGCCACGGACCGGGTCATGCCGCTGTCCGAGCGCGCCACGCCGGCCGCACCACCGCCCCCTGAAGCCACCGCGAGCGCGGCTCTGGTCGAAACCGAGATCGGTGCCGATGCAGCTCCCGCCCTGCGTCTGAACACACCCAGTGAAGGTCCGGAACGGGCTCGTGCCGCCCTGGCCGACCGCCTGGTGGGGCGGCTCGCCGAGCAGCCCCCCGCCGCAACCGAGATCGGCACAGCCGAAGCACGCGAACGCCAGGGACGCGAAAGCGATCGCGAGGAAACGGCAGCCGACCTCTCCGCTGCCCCCGCAGCCGCAGCCGCAGCACCGGCCAGTGCGCCAGCAGCGAAAGCGTCATCGGCTGAAACAGTCGCGGCCGATCCGCGTTCCCCGACGACCGGGAGTCAGACCGCCAGCCCGCTGCGGTTGCGCGACCCGACCCCGATCTCACTGCCGGAACCGGAACCGATGCCATTCCTGCCGCCGGTCGAGCGCGATGCCGAACTGGCGCCCGAGGATTGGCTGGAACGCATTCGGCAACGGATGGCCCTGGGCGCTCGCCAGGATGCCTCAAAGAGTCTGGAGCGCTTCATCGCACGCCATCCCGACCATCCACTGCCGGAAGACCTGGCCGGCTTGCTGCGCTGACCGGTCAACATCGGCGCCTGCAAGGTGCGCATGATCGTGCCCTTGCGAGCCGATCGGACCAAG
>DIHI01000131.1:7459-11112 GCA_002420085.1 Lysobacterales bacterium UBA5700
AAAAAAAGCGGGGAGGCGACGCTGCGCCTCCCCGGATGCTGCTTCGGAACCTGATCGTATCGACCGACGGCGTCAGAGATCGGCCGACAGGCGGACGAACCACTCGCCACCGTTGAAACCGAACGGCGAGGACAACGGCCGGGTGGCGCCGAGGAAGCGCAACACGCCATTGGTCTCGTCGTCTGGGAAGTTGTCGAACAGATTGTTGGCGCCGACGGTCAACGTGAAGCGCTCGGCGAAGTAATAGCTGATCGCCAGATCGACCAGCCACTCCGAACCGAATTCGGCGCGCTCACCGAACGTCGAGTCTTCCCAACCGCCGTAGCGATTGACCCGCAACAGGGCATCGACGTTCCACGGCGTGCGGTAGTCGATGGTGAACACCGAGCGATGCTGTGGCAGTTGGTTCTCCAGATCGAACACCCGCTCGCCATCGATGGTGCCTGGATCGAAACGATCGACGGTCTGCTCGTTGTAGCTGTGCCGGGCATCGAAGGTGATATCGCCATAATCACCGGCATCGAAGCGGTGGGTGGCGACCACGTCGATGCCCTCGACCGTGGTGTCGAAGGCATTGCTGAAGAACGACACCGACCCCAGCAGTTCGGCATTGGGCACGCCGGCATCGATCAGCTTCTGCTGCTCCGGCGAGCCCGGCGCGATGGTGAAATTGGCCAGGGCGATGCGGTCATCGACGTCGATGTTGTAATAGTCGACGGTCAGCGTCGTGCGGTCACTGAGGGTGAACACCACACCGGCAGACACGCTGAACGATTCCTCCGGCGACAGCGGGTTGGCGCCCAGTGCGATCGCCGCCGGGCTGTTGACCGGGAAGGTGCCGAGCGGAACCAGGGTGCCGGACGCATTCGCAGTGGTGGTCACGTCCAGGGTGTTGATCTGGCCGGGGGTCGGTGCCCGGAAACCGGTATTGATCGTACCGCGCAGGGCGACCGACTCGACCGGCTGGAAGCGGGCCGAGAATTTCCAGTCGAACTGGCTGTCGAACGCCGAGGAGTCCTCGAACCGGCCAGCCGCCGCCAGGGTCAGGGTGTCGGTGACATCGGTTTCCAGATCGACGTAACCGGCCCAACTGTCGCGGCCGAACTTGCCGGCCGATTCCGGACCGTCGCCCTGGAAACCGTCCGAGCCCACCCCGAACAGCGGAGCGGTCGGACCACTGGCGAACGAGGCCGGGTCACCGATGCCGACCACATAGGTCTCACGCCGCCACTCGCCACCGAAGGCGATGTTGAGCGGCGAGGCGAACAGATCATTGGCCAGCGGATAGACGAAGTCGGCATTGATGCCCTGCTCGCGCTGCTCGATCGTACCGGGACGGAAATTGAGCGGACTGGTGCGTCCAAGGCTCGGGTTGATCGAGTTCTGCAAGAGATAGTCGATCTCGTTTTCGCCGAACCGGCCGCTGACATCCCAGCGCAGACCGGAGTCGAATTCGCCCTTGACGCCCAGCACGCCCTCGAAATCCTTGACGTCGGCACCGAAGGTCGGCGTGTAGCCGCCGGGGAACAGCGAGAAGATCGGGTTGAGCGCGACGAAACCGGACGGACTGTTCGGATCGGCGGTCACGAAATCATTGGGATTCAGACCCTGCGCCAGGATGGCATTGATGATCGACTGATCGACTGGATCGGCCAGCCCATCACCATCGCTGTCCACCATCAGGGTGCCGCGCGGCGTCACGCCCGGCACCCCGACCGGTGTGCGATAGAAGAAGCTGGAGTCGAACTCCTGGTCGGCGTAGCTGCCGAAGCCATAGACGCGGGCCGAGTCGCTGGCCGCGAATTCGCCATTGAAGAACAGCTTGACGCCCTCGACATTGGGATCACCCCAACGCTGGCCGAGACCATTGAACGGCACCTTGTCGACGCCGACCGCCGCACCGACCGCTGCCGCATCGGCACGCGGACTGCCACGCGAGGTGAAGTCGGCATTGACATACTCGGCGGTCGCGTTGAAGAAGCCATCTTCGGTCAGCGGCAGACCGACATTGACCGAGGTCTGGAAGGTGTCGCCATCGCCCTCGTAGGTCGAGCCGTACTGGCTGGCCACCGAGACGCCCTCGGGGTTGTCGTTGAGGATGATGTTGATGACACCGGCAATGGCGTCCGAACCGTACTGTGCCGAGGAGCCGTCGCGCAGCACTTCCACACGCTGGATCGCCGCCGACGGGAACAGGCCGAAATCGACCGCCTGGGCACCCTGGTTGACCGTGCCGAACGGTTCGGTCTGGAGGTTGACCAGGGCCGAACGATGCCGACGCTTGCCGTTCACCAGCACCAGGGTCTGATCGGGCGGCAGATTGCGCAGATTGGCCGGCCGCACGAAGGCGGTACCGTCGGCGATCGGGAAGCGCTGGGTGTTGAACGACGGTGCGATGTTGCTCAGTTGGTCGGTGAAGTCGAACGATGACTGGCGTTCGAGATCGCCGGCATCGAACACGTCCACCGGCGAGATCGATTCGGTCGGCGAGCGGCCCTCGACGCGGGTACCGGTGACGATCACGTCATCCAGCAGGGCCGGCGCACTGGCGCTTTCACCCTCGTCGGACTCGGCCGGAGCGGATGCGGACTGCGCCCACAGCGACGGGGCATGGACCAGGGCGATGGACAGGAACAGGGCGGTCCGGCGAATGCCGTGACCGGACAGATGGGTTTTCATGTTCGACTCCTTCCTTTGACGATGGGCGGCTGACGATGGGCGGCGACCGGGGTGTTACAAGGTCGTTAAGATCGACCCTGCCGGCGATCCTGTCAAGAATTCGCAAACACATTGGGACAACCAGGGATGACCGCCGGACGGAAAGCGCGGATACGGTCGCGCTTTTCGGATCGATCGGTCATGGCGGATGGGTAATATGCGAAGATCACCGTTTCGGCCGTATGACGCCTCTGGGGGATCGCATCATGAAGCTGTCCAGCCTGCCACTCGTTCTCGCCGTGCTTGCCCTGACCGCCCTGCTGCTGGCCGGGCCGGGCACCCGTTTTGAGGTCTGGGACTTCCGGTTCGGATTCACCCTGATGCGCTACGCGGCCTATACCGGCATCGCGGCCGGCATCCTGGCGGTCATCGGCCTGCTCTGGCCGAAGCTCAGACGCCAGGGGGCATCGCGGTGGGTTCTGGGTCTGGTGCTGGCGACCCTGGTGGTCGGCCTGCCCCTGCTGCAAGTGCGCCAGGCCCGTGCGGTGCCAGCCATTCACGACATCAGCACCGACCTGATCGACCCACCCGCCTTCGTAGCGATTGCGGCACTCCGGGGTGACACCAGCAACCCACTCGACCGAGCCGACCCGCAACTGCAGGACCTGCAACGGCAAGCCTACCCGGACCTGCAACCGGTGATCCTGCCCGAGCCTCCAGCCGCCGCCCAGCAGCGGGCCATGCATGCCGCCGAGACGCTCGGCTGGCAGATCGTCGCCAACGACCCGGCCAGCGGTCTGATCGAAGCCACCGATACCACGCTCTGGTTCGGGTTCAAGGACGACATCGTGATCCGCATCCGGCCCGAAGGCGACGGCAGCCGGATCGATCTGCGCTCGGTCTCGCGCGTCGGCCGCAGCGATCTGGGCGCCAATGCTCGACGCATCCGGGTATTCCTGGAGCAGGTGCAGGAGAACCACTGAGCGCGGCCATGG
>DIHI01000131.1:11270-13027 GCA_002420085.1 Lysobacterales bacterium UBA5700
GCAGGGTGCCGCCGGCCGGCAGGACGGCATACGGCATCAGCCACCCACGGTCAGAACCGTCCGGCGCGAAAGTCCTCGAACGCGGCCATCAGTTGCTCACGGCTATTCATCACGAATGGACCGTGACGGGCGATCGGCTCATCCAGTGGACGGCCAGCGACCACGATCGCCCGCCCGGCACCGGCCTCGGCACGCAGGGACAGGTGGCCATGGCGATCCAGACGGGCCAAATGGCCTGCCGACAGTGACCGACCACCGCCACCCTGGTCCGAATCGTCCGCAATGGTCAGCGCGCCCTCGAACACGTAGACAAAGGCGTTGTGGCCATCCGGCACCGGCAGATCGAGGCGACTGCCGGCCGCCAGGGCGACGTCCAGATAGATCGGGTCGGTGGCCGGCTGCCTGATCACCCCCTGCACGCCGGCCAAGGCCCCGGCGATCACCTTCACCGATGCGCCGGGCACCGGCTGGACCACCGGAATCCGGTCCGGGCCGAACTCCTGGTAGCGCGGGGCGGTCATCTTGTCGCGCGCCGGCAGGTTGACCCAGAGTTGGAATCCTCGCATCCGACCCTGTTCCTGCTCGGGCATTTCGGAATGGATGATGCCCCGGCCGGCGGTCATCCACTGCACCGCACCGGGAACCAGAACCCCTTCGTTCCCGTGGTTGTCACGATGACGCATCCGCCCATCGAGCATGTAGGTTACGGTCTCGAAACCGCGATGCGGGTGATCCGGAAAGCCGGCGATGTAATCCTCCGGACGATCCGTACCAAACTCATCCAGCAGCAGGAACGGATCGAGATCGGGCAGGCTCGGGCCACCGATGACCCGGGTCAGGCGAACCCCGGCGCCGTCGGAAGCGGCCTGACCGGTAACGACCTGAACGACGCGACGAATGGCAGTCATGATGACCTCCGCGAACGATGATGGTGATCGCCAGCATGCTGCCGGCCACCCAGGCAGAGAAGCCCGACCACGCAACCCAGCGTTGCGTGTACTCGATCGTCGGGCTCAACGCAGGCGGGATGGCACGGCCGGCACCGCCCTGGAGCGGGCACGCGAGAACACCCAGACCGTGGCCGGTGGCAGGTTCCACCAGGTCAATCGGCTACGGGTCGCGATCAGCCCAAGTTCCGACAACACCTCGATTGGCACCGGGCTGACCGGACCGTAGGTGAACTGGATGAAGCGACCTTCGGCGGTCATCACCGAAAACGCCGCATCGAGAATGGCGCGTTGATCGGCCCGTGCCATCGACAGCAGGCCCAGACCGGAGACCACGGCATCGGCAGGACCGCCGCGATCGAAGCCGCTCTCGCGGGCCAGTCGCTCGATGTCGGCGGCGCTGCCATGCACCACCGGCACACGCGGGAAGCGGCTGCGCAAATGCCGGTAGAGGTCGGCATTCAGTTCGACGATCAGCAGGTTCTCGGGCGTGATACCGTGATCGATCAATGCCTTGGTGATGGCACCGGTGCCGCCACCGAACTCGATCACCCGCCGGCAATCGACCGGCAACTCGGCGATCATGCGCTTGGCGAGCTGCCGGCTGGACGGTGAGATCGCCGCCATCGACAGCGGATTGCGCAGCCACTGGCGAAAGAAGATCCAGCGCGATGCCACCTCATCACGGGTTTTCAGATCGATGTCCATGTGCCAAGAATACCTGTTCATGAAGCAGGCGCGCAGGATGCCCGGCTTCTGGCATCATCGGCGGCGAGGCGAACGCATCCGGGGCTCGGAACCCGTTTCGAA
>DIHI01000131.1:13142-23584 GCA_002420085.1 Lysobacterales bacterium UBA5700
CCAGCCCTCGGCCGCAGGTCGGATTCTGCGCAACGGCCGGCGCCAGAGCCAACCGCCATCGTGATCCACTCGGGAGACATCCTCATGACGCTTTCGACCCGCCACAGCCTGTGTACGACCCTGCTGTTGCTCGGTGCGGTCAGCCTTGCGGCCCCGCCGGCCATCGCCGACGACGGCACGAACCCGACCGCAACCTCGACCTACCGGCCCCTGAGTCCGGTCAGCGACTGTCTCAATCCATCCCGCGTCCGCGACTGGGCCTACGTCAACGATCGAGAAATCCTGGTCAATGCCGGCCGCAAGAAGTACCGCATCCTGATGTCCTACGGCTGTCCGGGCCTGGCCTTCGGTCACTCGATCCGATTCGAACCCGGCCCTGGGGTCGGCCGGATGTGCGGCCACCTCAACGAAAACGTGATCGCCGACGCCAGCCGCTGCGATGTCGCTCGGGTCGAACTGATCGACAGCGAGACCTGGAACCGCATCCTGGAACAACCCGGCGTCAGTCTGTACCGCCACAGTCATGACTCCGGCCCAGCACCCTATCTGGCCGACCGCAGCCAGAGCAGCTTCGACGTCTCGCGCAGCCGCTGAGCGGACCTCCGCGCGGCTCGACCACGCGCCACTGCATCGGTGCGTGGTCGAGCGAGTCAGGTCAGCCGGGCATGGCTCGCAGTTCCCAGACGCGGTGGATCCTCGGGTTGCGGGCGAAATCCGGATCCAGGCTGTCGGTGGAAATCTCACGGGCCTGGGCGAATGTCGCAACCGCCTGGTCGTCCAGTCGAAACCGCCGATAGTTGTTGGAAAACAGCAACACCCCGCCCGGTGCCAGCCGGGCACAGGCCCGCCTGAGCAGATCGACATGCTGCGCCTGAACATCGAAATCGCCGGCCCTGGCTGAATTCGAGAAGGTCGGTGGATCGCAGAAGATCAGATCGTACTGGTCACGCTCGGCCGCCAGCCAGGTCATCACATCGGCCTGGATCAGCCGATGGCGTGGACCGGTACAGGCATTCAAGGCCAGATTGCCGGCAGCCCACTCCAGGTAGGTCGCCGACAGATCGACACTGGTGGTCGTCCGGGCACCCGCCAACGCGGCCTGCACGGTGGCCGCCCCGGTGTAGGCGAACAGATTGAGGAAACGGGTCTCCCCCGCCTGCTCACGCAGCCGTCGCCGCAAGGGCCGATGATCGAGAAACAGGCCGGTATCGAGGTAATCGAACAGATTCACCCGCAGACGGGCATCACCCTCGCGGACCACGATGAGCTCAGCTCGATGGTCCATCCGACCATATTTGCCGCCGCCCTTGGCGCGGGTGCGGGTCTTCAACGCGATCTGCGACTCCGGGAGATCGAACACCGAGCGGGCAGCCGCCAGCAGGGCGTGCAGCCGGCGTCGGCTGTCGGCCTCCGGAATGCTGCGCGGCGCCTGGTATTCCTGCACATGCAGAAACACCCGGCCGGCATCGCCGTCCTCGCGGTAGACATCAATGGCAGCGGCGTACTCCGGCAGATCGGCATCGTAGACCCGGAAACACTCGACACCCGCGCGGCTGCGCCAGCGCGCGAGCGCCCGGAGATTCTTGCGCAACCGATTTGCCACCATGGTCGCGCCTTCATCAAGGAGATGCCGACCGCTGGCGGGGTCTGCGGCCGAGCCACCGGCCGAATCGCCGGCCAAATCGCCGGCCGACCGATCGCCAGCGGTTTCCGACCGACGGCGGTCGCCGGAATCGAGCCGATCGCAGACCAGCAGGGCACACTCGATGGCGCCGTTGTGGATCGGATAGACCTTGCGCGCCCGCAGCCCGGTCGCCCGAGCCAGTTCACGATCGCCAGCCAGAATCGCGGCTCGCCAGTCAGGCAGCAGCCGCTGCACGGTCGAGCCGAGTTCCCGATACAGACCCGGATCGGCGCTCAGCCGCCGATCGTAGGGTGGATTGCAGACCACCAGGCCGGAGCGGCAATCGACCGGCACGGTCAGATCGACGATATCGCCACACTCACCAACGATGAATTCCGCCAGACCAGCCGCCTCGACATTGGCACGCATGGCGCGGATCGCGTGGGGATCGATGTCGCGGCCATGAAAGCAGGCTCGCAGCCGGTGTCGGCCGTGCTCGGCGGCCGCCAAAGCCTGCTGTCGCTCGCCGTGCCACAGCGCGGCATCGAAACCCTTCCACGCGGTCGGCAACCGTTCGCCATGTCGGCGCAGACCAGGCGCGATGCCCGCCGCCAGTTCGGCCGCCTCGATCAGCAGGGTGCCGGAGCCACACATCGGATCGAGCAGACAGCCACCCTCGGCATACACCCTCGGCCACCCCCCGCGCAGCAGCACGGCCGCTGCCACGGTTTCCTTCAGTGGCGCACTGCCCTGGATCGTGCGCCAGCCACGCCGATGCAACGGCCCACCCAGATCGATGGAAAGCACCGCCCGACCCTTGCGGATCGAGAGATTGATCCGCAGATCCGGGGCCTCGGTATCGATCGAGGGTCGATCGCCGGATCGCATCCGGAACTGATCGACGATGGCATCCTTCACCCGCAGTGCCGCGTAGTGCCCATGCGTGATCGTCGGCCCGGACACCGTGGCATCGACCACGAAACGGCTGTCGATGTCGATGTGTTCCGACCAGTCGATCGAACCGGCGCCCTCATACAGCGCATCCTGGTCCGGGCAATCGAACTCGACCAGTGGCCACAGCGCCCGGCTGGCCAGACGCGAACCGAGCAGCACCCGATACGGCAGCCGGCTCGAACCCTCGAACGCGACCCCGGCCACCGCAGCGGCAGCGTGCTCGGCGCCCAATGCGATCACTTCATCGGCAAGCAGGTATTCGAGTCCCTTGGCGCAGGGAACGAAGAATTTCATCGCAGCTCCGGAGCGATGCCGGCAGCGCGGTTCAAGCCGACACCCCAGCGAGCAGCCGCTCGAACGCAGCAGCGCAGTCGTGGACGTGCTCGTTCAATCGGTGGCCATCGACAACCAGTTCCAGGCGAGCACGGCGTGGGCGTGCCCAGGCATACACGGTATCGGCAGGAATCAGCTCGTCATCCCAGCCGTGAACGATGGTGATCGGCACCTCGGCGGCAGCCAGTGCCGGCAAGGCCCCGACCTGCACCGGAGGCGCCATCAGGAACAGACCGACCACCGGAACATCCAGCGAAACCCGCCCGGAGATCCAGGCCCCCAGACTCGACCCCGCCAGGACCAGAGGCCCGCGCCGCGCCGCCGCCTCGGCCAGCCCCTTCAGCCGTGCCAGCCGCGCCGGCACATCACCCAGCGGCCCGGCATCCCGACGCTGATCGAGATCGGTGAAGTCCGGCCGCTCGTGGCTCCAACCCAGCCGCTCGGCAACCTCGGCCAGGGCAGTCACCTTGGTCGCATCCGGACCGCTCTCGAAACCATGCGACAGAATGCAGTGGCCACGCACCGTCATTGGCTCAGCACCGTGAGTCGATCGCCCACGCGCAGCCAGCCACCCTCGATGATTCGCACACACAGACCACCATGACCCACCATGGCATTGAAACCACCCGGACCGAGGGCAGCCTCCATCCGTGCGCACGGATCGCAGGGATCGGTGCCTTCCAGCAGGAGCGCGCCGATCCGAAACCGTCGCCCGACCAGGGCCAGCAGTGGTGTTCCCGACACCACCACATTGCGTCGCAGCAGGGCCGGCGGCACCACCGAGCGTGCCGTCAGCGCCGCGATCACCGGCAGGTGCTCCGACTGGATCAGGGTCATGCCGCGGGTGCCGCTGCCGGACGCATAGCGATCGCCACGCAGACCGGCACCCGCCACCGCTTCGACCGCCTCGACCGCGATCATCGGAACATCACGGGCCGGCCGCAGACCAATCCATTCGACTCGCCCCGGACAGGCAAACGCATCGCGCATCGTAGTCCCACCCGGTGCTTGGTCAGAGCCAGACATCATCCATCTCGCAGCAGCAATCCGACAGGATGCTAGCATGCCGTCATGCTGCCAGACCTGCCACCGGAACCTGACATCATCATCGCGCCCCTGCCCTACGAGGTGCGCCTGCAAGCCCGCACCCGCGACAGCATCACCCGGATCGTGATCCACTGTACCGAAACCCCCGATCTGGCCTCGGCTCGACAGTTCGGCGAACAGATCCACTACCCCTCCGGCACCGGCAACAGCGGGCATTTCTACATCGAGCGCGACGGCCGCATCCACCGTTACGTCAGCCCCGATCGAATCGCCCACCATGTCGTTGGTGGCAATGCCGACTCGATCGGCATCGAACTGATCAACACCGGCCGCTATCCGAACTGGCTGGACTCTCGCCATCAGGCCATGACCGAACCTTACCCGGACGCCCAGATCGCCGCCCTGATCGCCCTGCTGCATCAACTCCGGAAACAATTTCCGAACCTGCACGAAATCGCCGGACACGAAGACCTGGACCTGCGGCTGCAACCCGCCAGCGACAATCCCGACCTGCAGGTTGCCCGCAAGCGCGACCCCGGCCCGCTGTTCCCATGGCCGCAGGTGCTGGCCGCCAGCGGACTGACCCGAGTCGGCGCCCGATAGGCTGGCCGGTGCCACGCCGGTCGAGACCGACCCGTCCGGTTGCACCGCACTTCACCATCACTCGCCCGCCACGGCGTGGGACGCCGGCGCGCTGATTTCGACTCGCAGGCTGAACGCCAACCGCAGCGGGTAGTCGCTCGGCCTGCAACCGGTCGTCCGGGGGCTGCTGCCAGCCGTGTCATGTCTGCTCATCGCCGAGGCCCGGAGCGATCAGACAGGCCACGGCGCGACTGAGCCAGGTGAATTGGATGTGTTCCTGTTCAAGCCGAACACGCGGAGCGATGCGGTCGGTGCGCAGGTCGTCGAACAGGGCGAATTCGTCGGGGGTCAGGTGGTGTGGTTCGATGCGGGTCGGTATCGGCTCCTCACCCCAGTGAACACGATGACGATGCAGGGTTTCCCGGTCCATCAGCAGGGATTGGACATGCGGCAGGTGTTGCCGCAGTCGATCGAGGATGATGAAACCGTGGCTGTCGATGTCGCCCCAGTAATGGATCGGGCACTGCGACAGCCAATCCGCGCGTGCCAGCGCGTCCCAGCCATAACCACCGCCGAAGATGACGATCGCTTGGGCGACATCCGGAAAAGCAAGGAAGTTGGTCTCGTTCTCGGTGATGAAGACACGTCGGATCGGTAACGCCAGGCGAGCGAAGCTGTCGGCATCCAGGGTGATGTCCGGCCGCCCACCACAGCCCGGCAGGATCGACAGGCCGGCATCGAGCAGGCGAAAGCGGATGCGGGTCGGTTTCTCGCGGAAACCGTAGCGACGGGCGAACAGATTGACCCCGACCGCGTCGGCAGCGATCGTTTCGGCTGGCAGCAGCAGATCCAACCATTCGGCCAGGGTGCTGCGGTGGGTTTCGATGAACTTGCTGTGGACCCCCGGAATATCCACCTGCCGAAGGTACAGACCGGACCGTGGATGGGCCATGCACCAGTGACAGACCGCCAGCAGACGCTGCCAGTGCTCGGCCAGGGCCAGGGCCTGGAGCGGTCGGCGCTCCAGCCAGGGCAGCAGGGCCGGAAGCTGTTCCCCCGTGCTGTGCCAGATTTCCCGCCAGGCGCCGCCCTCGCGGCATTTGCCGATCAGGGCCAGGGCCTGGTCGGCATGGTCGATCCACACCTGATCCGGAATCCGCTGTCGGCCCAGCACACGATGACTCAGCTCGCGCCATTCGATGCGGATGTTCGGTGTGGCGGTCAATTGTGCGACCCAGGCACGCGCCGACTCGAAGCGTTCGCTCAGTTCCGCTGCACTGGGGCCACGCAGACTCAGCCGCATCGGCCAGGCCGGCTGCTCGGCTACCAAGGCACGGGCCAGATCGCCGCGCAGCCAGCGCCGTTCGAGTTGGGCACGGAGATCGGCCGGGGTGGTCCAAGCGGGTGCCATCATGGGTGGGTGATGGTCGCCTGTCGATCCGCCTGCGCACGATCGAACTCCGGCCGGGCCGGGGCATCGGCGATGGCGGCGGGATCACTGCCCCCGGCTTTCCGGGCACGGTAATCCTCGATGCTCAGACCGCGCAGGCGCGAGTCCTTGCCGCCCTCGTTGTGGACGAAGCCGACACTGGCGACGAACGGTTCGATGATGTGGATCTTCTGCAAGGGAGTGACGATCAGCAGTTGCAGGTTGAGTTGACGGAACAGGGTCAGACCGTAGTGGGCCGATTCGTCCGAACCGCGCCCGAAGGCTTCGTCGATCACCACGAAGCGGAACGAACGCGAGCGCACGGCCCCCCACTCCAGGCCGAACTGGTAGGCCAGGCTGGCGGCGAGGATGGTGTAGGCGAGCTTCTCCTTCTGGCCACCGGACTTGCCGCCGGAATCGGAATAATGCTCGTGTTCGACATCGTCTACGTGCCAACGTTCACTGGCCGAGAACAGGAAGCCGTTGCGCACGTCGGTGACCTTGTCGGTCCAGCGGCGATCCTGTTCCGACAGCCCCTCGCGACCGCGAAAGCGATCGATGATCCCCTTGACCTGGAGAAACTTCGCTTCGGAATACTGGCCGTCGTCGCTGCCGGCAAGCGTGTCATCGGTGCAGGCACGCAACGCCTGCTGAAAATCGCGGATCTCGGCATCCGGGCTGGGCTGTGATACCAGCACGATGTAGCGGCCGGGGTTGTAATCGATCGCGGCCAGCGAGTGATTGATTCGCTCGATCCGCTCGCGGATGGTTTCGCGCTCGCGCGCGAGTTGTGCATTGAAGTTGGCGATTTCGTTGATGGTATTGACGTTGAGCAGTTCCTTGAAGCGCTCCTCGAAGCGCGGCAAGTCGTCGCGATGCAATTGTTCGAGTTGCTTGCGGTATTCATTGGCGGCGGCCAGGCTGGCGTCGATCTCGGCCGCTTCCAGCTTGAATTCCTCGCGGTAGGCCGACATCGCCTTGATGATCCGTTCGGCCAGCCGCTCCAGGCGCCTGCCCTCACCATCGATGCGATCCTGCAACCAGCGCCGGAACTCCTGTTCGCGGTTGTCGCAGGATTCGACCGAAAGCTGATGCACGGCCAGGGCTTCCTCGCGCAGGCCATCCAGGCGGACGGTCAGGTGCGCATCGACCGGGGCGCCATCCCAGATGGCCTGAGTCTGTTCGCGCAGTGCCTGGGCATCGCTGCGCTTCTGCTCAGTCTTGCTGCGCTGGTCGCGGGCGCCATCCTTGCCGTCGAGTTGCTGGTCGAGATCGGCAACCACACGCTTGGCCGCATCGAGCCGCTGACCGATCTCCTTGAGCGCGTCGGAGGCACGTTCGAGGCGTTCCCGCTCCTCGCTCAGGGCGGCGACTTCATGGGCGATGTGCTGCCAGTCGAGTTCGTCGTAGCGATCGAACTCCTCCAGACGGGTGAGCACGTCACGCACCGATTGGGCCTGTTCGCGGGCGCGCTTCAACTCGGCCAACCGGCCGGCGATCGCCGCCAGATGGGTCTCGATCTGCTCGCGCTGCCCCTCCAGGGCGCGGATCTTCTCGCCATTGCTCCAGCCGAGCACATAGCGACTGCGGTCGTCGATCGCGTGGCGATCGTCTTTCTCGTGCCGGCCACCGACCTCCTTGATCTGGCCGGCGGCGGTGATCGCCCGGCTCTCGCGGCGGAACTGATCGAGGTCCGCACAGCAGGCGAAATCGAAGCGCTTGCGCACTTCCCGATCGAGCCAGTCATGGAACGGCGAGTCCGGCTTGATCGCCAGTTTGCGCACCAGTGAATCGCGATGCAGGGCGATGTCCGGCGCCGAGTGCGACGGGCGGACATGGAAGTACACCAGCCGACCCCGGATGTGCTGATCGTTGACCCATTGACTGACCGACCGATAGTGCTGATCGGGAACCAGCATCGACAGCGCGAACCCGCGCAGCAGGCGCTCGGCGGCACCGGTCCACTCGCGCTGGTCGTCGCGAACCTGAATCAGTTCGCCGGCAAACGGCATGTCGTCCTCGGCGATGGTCAGCGCCTGGCACAGCGCTTCCCGGATGCGCACCTGGGCGGCATCGATATTGCTCCTGCGTCGCTTCAGGCTATCGATCTCCTCCTGCAAGCTGGCATGACTCGCGCGTTGGGTGCGGAACTCGAACTCCTGCTCGCGCTCCAGGTTGCCGAGTTCAGTGATCCGCCCCCGCTGATGCTCGGCCTGGGCAGCGATCGTCCGGCGCTGGGCCAGGAATGCCACCTCGTCATCCGGTCGCGGCTCGCCGATGCAGGCCAGCAGTTCGGCGTGACGATCGGCCTTGCTCTGGCGGCGCTGGCGCTCCTGATCGAGCCGGCCAATCTCGCTCGCCAACTGCTCCAGGCGATCGCCGCCGTTGTCGCGCAGGGCGCGTTCGAGATCGGCGATCACGCGACGGCCGTCGTCGCGCTCGCGTCGCAAGCGCTCGACCTGGGCATTCTGACGTTCCCACTCGTGTGCCAGGATGTCCAAACGGCGATCGAGCAGCTCGCACTTCAGGCGAGCGAAGTACGGCCGCAAGGCATCCCGACAGGCGCGCCAGCCGTCGATCGCATCGGCCAGTTCCTGGTGTCGCTGGCAGTCTTCGACCAGCGGTGTGAGCAGGCCGACCTGCCGCTTGGCGCGAACCACCGCCTGATGCGCGCGATCAAGATCGTCGAAATGACGGATCAACGCATCGATGCGCTCGCGGGCATCGAACGGCTCCAGCATGTGATTGCGCACGAAATCGGTGAGGTTGCCGACCGACTTCATCGAAACCGTCTGGTGAAACAGTTCCAGCGCCTGCTCGTGATTGATGCCGAGCCGCCGCCGCAGCCAGGCGCCATAGGGTGGAAAACTGTCGAACAGCTCGCAACCGCCAGCCCGCAGTTTTCGTCGCAATGCGGTGATATCGCCACCGAAGGCCGAAAAGTCGTCAGCGATAGCGAGATCCCGTTCCGCGCCGACGTACAGGCGCGCCGGCTGGGACTGGGCGTCCTTCAACCAGAACACCTGGGCCAGGGTCACCGTCTGGTCGTAGCCCTCGTTGCGAAACACGCCGAGGATCACCGAATAGGCATTGGCCTCGCGCAGCGCCACCGGTCGCGCACTACCGCCGGTCTCACTGCGCTCGCTCTTGTAGTGACCGAGCACGTAGGAGCGCAGACTGCGTTCGCGGGCATCGGCACCGGCGGCCTTGTTGTAGGCGACCCGGTGCGCCGGCACCAGCAGGGTGGTGATGGCATCGACCAGGGTCGATTTGCCCGAGCCGATGTCACCCGTCAGCAGACCATTGCGACCATCGAGCCGCAGGATCCAGGCCCGGCGATCGAAGGTTCCCCAATTGAACACCTCCAGCCGATGCAGGCGAAACCCGGCGCGGGTGTCGTCGGTGGCGAAATCGAGGCCCAGCGTCTGCGGCTCAGACATCGTCATCCCTGACCGTACCGGCCCTGCTGCGCCTGCCGCCATCGGCCGGACCGCGCGTGCCGGCCTCGGCACGATAGCCGGCCAGACGCGCGTCGAATTCGGCCAGCCACTGACCATCGACAAACGACTTGAGAATCCGTCGGACCTCATAGCCGACCGGCCCGCTCGCACCGGCTGTCGATTTCAGCCGTCGCAGAAAACCGAGATCGACCACCTTGTTGATGGTCGTCTCCAACTGATCGATCAGGCGCGCCTCGTTGCTGCCCTCGGGCGGGAACAGGAACACCCGCACCAGTTCGACGATCTCGTCGCGGCTCAACACCAAGCGGGTATCGCTACCACCGGCATCGAATTCGGCCAGCTTCTTGCGCAACAGAGCCAGCAGCAGACTGACCGGATACGACAGCGGACGGCGCGCCATCAGACGCGGCAGCGACGCCGCCGAATCGCCCTCCTCCGGATCGGGGCGGCTCTTGAGAAAGGCATACCCCTCGGACTCATCGAGCACCAGTTCGAGCAACAACACCGCTGCCTGCTCACGCACCCGTGCCTGCCACCGCAGCAGGCTGGCCCACAGCCGCTCGTCATCGTCGCGGTACAGCACGCCCTTGAGCAGATGGATCATCAGCACCGACAGATCCGGCGTCACCGAGCCTGGCGCCGAAGCGGCATCCGAAGCCCCCTCATCCAACCTCACCGCGACACCTCCGACACACCATCACTGCGCGCTCCACCGCTCACAGCCAGCCCCGCGTCGCACCGAACCCGGCCGATGCCGGCCATCGAACAAACCAGCGATCGACTCACGGCCATGTTCCCTCTGCCGCACTTGGGATGGTCAGCCGCAACTCGCTGTCGTCGATCAACTCGAAACTCGGCGCCCGACCCGACAGCCTGCGGCTGCGCTCGATGATCGCGACACCCTTCGTCCGCCACCCGTCGCACGCACTGGTCGGGAACGCGCATGGGATGAGCATGGAACTCGAACTTCCAACGGCACGATCGGTGAGAGGGCCATCTGCTCATGTCGGTC
>DIHI01000131.1:23762-31961 GCA_002420085.1 Lysobacterales bacterium UBA5700
TCATGTCGGTCTCTTTGGCCTTGGCATCGAGACGATGGGTACACGGGAAAGACGCCGAATATTCATCGCGCTTTTCAGTTCCTGGGTTTGACGCCGCCCTTGCGGCCCAGGCCGAAACCCACCCGGTACAAGTCGGGCATGTCGATGCGCTTGTCCTTCTTGGTTTCGATCAGCCCCAGGCGTTGCAGATCTTCCCTCAGGCCATCCCAACCGCGCTGCACATGCTGCGCCGGCAGACGATCCGATGGAATGCTCTGCGGTCCCTGGGGAAACTTGTGCTTCCAACGGGCTACGACCGCATCGAACTCGCAGGGGACATTCAAGCCTCTCAGCTCAGACAGAACCTCACGCACCCAAGGATAGTCTTCGGCCATCTCTTGCACGCGAATCTCAGAAGCCTGTTGGATGCCACGCTTGATGCTCTCGAAATGCAGCGCGAACTCATGCTGACCATGGCGCTCAGTGGAGTCCTCTGCCGCCTGACGGATCGCCGCAAGAAACGACCGAGGTGAGGTACGACCTTGTCCGTCAGCCAAATGGCTGATGGACCACGTGTAAGGCACGCCACGGCGCCTGTCACGTCCCATCCAGGGGCCGGCCAAGCGCTCGAACGCTCTGCGCTGCGCCTCCGATTCGACCTTCATCGAATCGGCGACGCGCCATATGCCGGCCTGCTCGCTGTGCGGGCAGATCACGCGCATGTGCTTACCGTGTTCTCCTGGAGCGTTGATCAAACGCTGCCAGAGCAATCCGTGGAGGTCATGCCGAGCCCAGGTCAACTCGGCCTTGGTGGCTGTGAGTTTGGAAGCGTCGGGGAAGTCGAATACCGTGCGTTCGGCCTGGTCTTCCCGCAAGAAGACCTTGGCATACAGGCCGGAACAAGTCTTGAGCCAAAGCAGGGCGCGCAGCAGGCCTCGCACGATGTCATCCATGCGCTGCCAGACGTTGCTGGTGCGGTCCAGCGCGTCGAACAAGATCAGGCCGCGCCAGTTCCTCGGCTGCTGCATCAGCCGTGCAGCCGCCTCCGGCTCTGACTTCAGCCAGGCAACGGTCTCCGGCCAGCTCTGGCAGGCAATCTGCTGCTCGGACTTCTCCGCCACCCAGCGCAGGATCACGGCGCGCCACAAGTCATACGGGGCACCGCCTTGGTCGAGGAAGGCCGCGAAAACATCGGCATTCGGGTAGTGGGCGATGTTTTCTGCATTGGCAAAGCCAAGCCGCACGCTGACCCCGGTGAGTTCGGAAGCAGTGCGCCCCAAAAGCCCACGCAACTGTTCCGACTGCAACACCGCCGTCCAGAACGATTTACCGACACCTCGACCGCCCACGACAATATGCGCATCCAGGCGCAGTGCCTTGAGATGCGAGGGGGGCACGTAAAGCTCAGCCGCGTTCGGCACTTCGCCGAAATGGCTCGTTTGCAGCGGTGCGGCGAGGATCGCAGCCCGCAGGGCGTGCGCCTCGGGCAAGGTAGATTCATCGCTCAAAATGCACCTCCCTCGATCACCTTGGGGTAGCCGTCATCCAACCCCACATCGCGCATGATCCGACCGATCAAGTCACCGAATACATGCCGAATCACGTCATCATCAATCTGATGAAGCCTTCCGTGCAGGGTGCGCAAGGCAGCAAAACCGGGATGCCAACGCACCGCCCAGGGCATATGTGGTGCATCCTCGCGGGCGAGGTCGAAATTCCATCCCTCGGTGCTCTGCCGAGTGCTCTCGACATCATTTGGAGAAGGAATTTCGTCGTACACGGTTTCGATGAACAGGTCGTAAGCCTGCTCGCGCAAATCCGACAGATAAGCCACCGGACTTGATTCTGGCACCAGACCAGCGACGATTTGCAGCCGTTCACGGATATGCTCGGCGACACGAGCCCGCCGCCAGTGGTCGAACAATATCCGGTAACCACTCCAGGTCTGGCTGCCATCCAGCGCGAAGAGCAAGACAAGATTCGCACCCAGTTCGGTGACGCAACTCGACGCCACCTCGTCGATACCGGCGCGCGAATCGATAAGCACGATATCGGGTTGGAGGCGCACCTCCAGCGCCTGCAAAAGCCGCCGCAAGCGGGCAGACCACGGCTCGGGCGAAGTGCCGCTGAGCGCCTTGGGCATCCACACCCGTCCCAGTTTTGCGATGTACTCGCCCGCATTCGCGCCATGGGCGGGAACGACATGGATTTGCCCATCCTGCGACAACTCGCTGGTGGCGACCATGTCATCGAGCACGCCGTCCGCGTTGTCGACCAGATCTTCCACGAGCCAGTCGGTGATGCCATACATGGGCTGGCGTTGCGCTGGCAACAGGCTGGACGACAGCCCCGGCGACTCCAGGTCCAGATCGAGCACAAGTACCCGCTTGCCCAGTTGCGCCAGCTTCCAGGCGCAGGCGGCAAGCGCAGTCGAACGCCCGACGCCCCCCTTGATCGAGAAGAACACGATCCGCGACGCACCTTCGGTTTCGGGGGCGATCTGCGCCCAGTTGCCCTCCGTCGCCAACCGATCGACCACCCAGACCGTGTCGAATTCTTCCAGCGGGTAGTTTGCCGTGCCCGAGCAAACCTCATCGCGGCTGGCCTCATACAGGACACCGGACTCGGCCGGATGGGCATGAGGCGAGATACGCGTAGCAAGCGTCTGATAAAGCGTCTCAATCTGCTGGCGCGCATCATCATCGACTTCGACCTGTTCCGGGACGATGAACCGTACACGCCCGTTCAGGTCGCGATTGATCACCAGCCAGTCCAGTTGGGTCACGAATGCATGATGCGCCGCCAGCACTTCGCCAGCGATCGGCAGGATTTCGTCGAAGGTCGTCATAGCAACCCTTCCCTTTGTGCCTTCCTGATCAACTCTCGGATGACATTCGTACCCGACTGGTGTACCTGCGCGCGCGCTTGATCAAAATGCGATCGATGGGCATAGCGCTGCGAAACATTCCAATCAGCGAAGGGATTCGCGCTGGGCAGGGCATAACCGACACCCTTGTGGTGCCCGCAGCGGTAACTCTCGAAGCGCACCCAGATGCCGTCGGCGTGCTTCCGATCTGATTCTCTGGCAGGCCGATCTCTGGCTCCGTCATAATGCATGCCGAAGGCCAGCATCAACTTCTTCAAACCACACTCGGCCGCCATGCCGTAGAGATGGTCCGCATTCGCCCAACGTGCGGCCTGAAAAAGGTGTTCAGCATCCTCCCAATGCCTTTCGTGTGCGTCCAGAAAATCCACCTGCATATCTCCTCCTCCAAACGCCAAAGCGCGGGCTCATCAAGCGTGCGCACAGCGTCTCGCAGCGCTTTGCACGCTGGCTTCCGAGACGTGCGCTCGATGAAGGCCAGCATGTCCACCAGCAGAGGCTGGGCTTCCAAAAATCCCGCCTGCTCGTTCTTGATCTGCTCGACAATGAACTGCGGCTCGGCGTCCTTCAGCATCTGCCGCAGGACTAATGATAAGCCGGCCGCGCCGGGGTGCGCAGCAGGCTGGCCCACAGCCGCTCGTCATCGTCGCGGTACAGCACGCCCTTGAGCAGATGGATCATCAGCACCGACAGATCCGGCGTCACCGAGCCTGGCGCCGAAGCGGCATCCGAAGCCCCCTCATCCAACCTCACCGCGACACCTCCGACACACCATCACTGCGCGCTCCACCGCTCACAGCCAGCCCCGCGTCGCACCGAACCCGGCCGATGCCGGCCATCGAACAAACCAGCGATCGACTCACGGCCATGTTCCCTCTGCCGCACTTGGGATGGTCAGCCGCAACTCGCTGTCGTCGATCAACTCGAAACTCGGCATCCGACCCGACAGCCTGCGGCTGCGCTCGATGATCATGGGAACACCCTCACCGCGTTTGTCCATGATGAAGCGTCGCTGGATCGATTCACCGATTGCTTGAACCGGGCAACGGGCCAGCAGGCTGGTCAACGCCTCGTTGCGCGCCGCCTGACGCAGCGCCAAGCTGTCGGTGGTCATGGTATTGACCAGCATGCCCGGACTGTTGAGTTCCAGCCGATCCTCGAACAGACGCAGTCGCACTTTGCTGCCAGCCATCGAGTAGTCACGATGGGCGACGGCATTGGTCACCGCCTCGAACACCGCCAACATGTCGAATTGCGGCATGTCCTCACGGCCACCCGAGTCCGACTTGCGAGCCTGCATGCGCATGTTCTTTCTGACAAAGGCGCATGCGTCCGCGATCTGGCGATCGAGCGGACCGGTGATGTCCTGGGCATCGAGCTGGTAGACCGCCGCCGAATCGGGTGTCACCTCGCTGCCGTGGTAGGCCACCGCCTGGATGAAGGCGCCGGGCATGTGCCGTTCCGGGTGCTCGCTGGCCATCAACAGGCCGGCGACCGTCGGCCGCCAGACGCCCTGTGGATCGCGGGCGGCCATGGCCAGTTTGCCGAGCACGATTTCGTCCGACTCGTTGTCGCCGGCAGGGGCGAAGCGACGCCAGAGCCGATCATCCAGTTCGGTCAATTCGGCACGCGGCACCGGGGTTTCATCGAAGCGGATCAGTCGCGACTGACTGCGCTGCTGGAACAGACGCGCCAGATGATCCGGTGGCATCGCTCGCTTCGACGAGCCGACCCGATGCAGATAGCCGCCCGGACTCTGATGCACGAACAGGCTACGGCTGACCTCGACCCGCAGCACCGGCCGTTCCACTCCGGCCGTGTCGGGCAGGGTGAGCCGCTCGATCAGGGGCGCCAGTGACGGCTTGATCGAGTCCTCGCACGCATTTCGCACCAGGTCTTCGACCGCATCCAGCCGCTCGATCGGAATGCCGACCACCTCGCGACTGCCGTCCTCGACGCCCAGCACCAGGACACCGCCCGCACTATTGGCGAATGCCGCCAGTTCGTCGGCCAGCACCGACTGCTTCGGCCCGCTAATCTTGTTGCCGGCGAACCTTACCTCCTTGAGTTCGAGCAGGCCATCTTCACCGAGCCGAATCTTCTCCAGCAATTCGCTGCGTGTGTCGAACATGTCAGAGTTCCTTGCCGAGGCGTGCCCAGCGACGGCGGAAGGCGTCGCGACCACCTTCCATCACGTGACACACCTCCTCGCGCAGCGCCTTTTCCTGAAGGCCGCCGCGCTGCTTGACGTGGCATTGACCACGGAAATCGAGTGCGTGAACCATCTCGGCGTCACCATTGACCACGATGTTAGGGTTGTGGGTGACCACGATGAGTTGCCGGCGCAGTTTGTTCTCGCGCAATTGCTTGACGATCAGATCGTAGATCAGGTGGTTGTCGAGATCGTCCTCGGGTTGATCGAGGATCAGCGGCTCCTCGCCGAACGCCAGCAGAAAGGCCAGCAAGGCGGCCGAACGTTGGCCTTGTGAGCCCTGATCGATATCGACCCACTCGCTGCCACTGCCACGACGGCTGTACTGGATGCGCAGGTCATCTTCCGGAAACCAGCGCAACACCGCGTCGACGAACTCGACCCGCTGTGCCTTGCGCCTCAGAAAGTTGCGGAAATGACCACCCACGCTTTCATCGGGCTCGATCAGGCGGTGCTTGATGGCTTCGATGGTTTCGATCCTGTTCGCGTCGGGGGCCGACACAAGTTCGTAGGCGATGCCCCCCTTCGGCCCATCGTCGGTCGAGTGGAGGATGTCGCTCTCGAAGTGTTCGTCGTCGTCCAGCAGCGCGCGCAGTTCACGCTCGATCACCCGCGCATCGAAACCGAATGGCACCAGGTCGATACGCACGAAAGGATTGTCCTTCAGTGTTTCGGCCAGGAAGCGCGTCCGCCGTTCGCTGATGGCTTGCCTGGCCTGCAACACCTGTCGCCACTGCACGTCGAGGTCTGCTTCGAGCCGCACCTTTTCGTCCAGCAACCGACGCAATTCTGCGGCCCGCACCTCCAGGCTCTGCCGTTCCTGTACCAGACGGGCGAACGCCTGTGGATCGGCAATGCCCTTTTCAGCCAGAACATTCTGCAAGTCAAGGTAGGCGTCTTGCGCGGCTGCGATCCGGTCGCGCCAGGTCTGCAACTGGCTGTTTGTTCTCAGCGTGGTGATGCCTTGCGTGAATCGCGCGGCAGCCATGCGCAAATCCTCGCGAAGTCGCGACACGGTATCGTCGGCCGCTCGCCGCCAGGCCAGAATATCGGCGTCATCCACCTTGCCGAGGAACAGGTCGGAGGCCCAATCGTCGATCATCAGATCCTCGCACAACGCCTCGATCCGGCCCGGCATGGCCTCCAGTTGTCGCAGCGAGCCATCGACTTCACGCTGTTGCCGTGCGGCGCGCAGATGGGCACGGTATACATCAGCATGGCGAGAATCCTGCACGGCCGACAGCTTGTCGACGACCTCGCGCAGCTTGCGCTCGATCTCGGGCTTGGCCGCCAAACGCTCGTCGAATTCGCGCCGCCGCGCACGCAGCGTCGACCAGGCGTTTTCGACGTTTCGCAGCCGCTGCCGGAGTTCGGCGACGCCGGCGGCCTCGTCGATCACGCCGAGCAATGCCTGACGGCCATCGCTGGCCATGGCAGCGATCTGGCCTTGCGAGAAGATGCGCACCGGAAAGCGCTCGGCGTTGATGGTCTGGCTGGCGGATGCATGCCAGTCGCCTTTTTCAGTGCCTTTTTCAGTGAACTCCTCGACAGTGGCCACGTCATCCTTCGGCGGCCAATTCAGTCGGTACTGACGGCCATCACGAGACAACTCCACCCGCAATCGGGTCTCGGGCAACAGGCCACCTTCGCCCTCGCGCCCCTTTGCCACCTGACGGAAACTCTCGAAGCGCCTGAGCGGCTCGGCTTGCTCGCCCAATGATTTCAGCTCGGTCTCCCGTTTGAACACCAGGCGAGCGACGTGGACGATGGTCGATTTTCCGGTGCCGCGCCCACCGATCAAGGCGTTGTAGTACGGCGAGAACTCAAGCCGCTCGGGTTTGTTCCTGCCCATGAATCGGGCGTTCTCGACCTCGATCGCAGTGACGAAGGTTTCAGGCGTCCGGAACGGGTCGAAGTCGCCCTGGTCGCTGCGCCGAATCGAAATGTCGTTGCCATCGAGCAGGGCCAGACGCACGCCTTCAATGCTGGGCTCGGCCATCTTGACCCAGGTGTAGCGACTGCCCGGTATTGGACCGTTGCGGAAGTTGTGGCAGTCGCTGCCGAGCACGTGCGCGAGACGCGCTGCGGATTTCTTGAAGCAGGTCGGCATCGGGTTGTCTGGATCGACCCATTCCACCGCCAACAGGTCTTCCACTTCGACCGCCTGCCGGACGGTCGCTGCGTCGCGCATACTCTGGCGTGTCCCAGACTCGACCTGAAGCAAACCCTTTTCACCATCGGCATGCGCGGGAATGGGAATGCCACCCGCCCTCAGCACGCAGCGGATGACATCGGCGATGCTCTTGCCCGTCACGCCATTGGGATCACCCTTGCTGCCCTGAAACTCGACCTGGCCCAACAGGGAGTCGATGTTGCTGGTTGTGGCGTCCGGGCCGAAGATGGCCAGCAGATGGATGCCGCCGTTGACCGAGAGTTCCACGCCGGGGAACAGTGTCAGCTCACGAAATCCACACGGCTCGATGAGTTCATCGATTGCCAATTTTTCGAGAGCCGCCTTGAGTCGATCGATCCAGGCACCACCGTTGTGATCGGTCACCGCGACGCAATCGATCTCGGCCGCCATGAACTTACGCAGCCAGGTCTCGGGGGTGACTTCGTCGGTCGCTCCCTTCGCCTGCTGCCAGGCGGCCGTATCGGTCGAGAACGGGGTATGGGTATGGAAGTCGAACTTCCACCAGCGCGATCCGGGGTAGGGCCATCTGCTCATGTCGGTCTCTTTGGCCTTGTCACATCCTCATTGGGCAGAACCTGTCCCGACCGGCCACGGACGCCGGTCGGCGGCTGCCTGCCACGGCTGAACTTCCGCTTGACCCGGTCGGATTGCAGCAATCCGGGTCACGATGCATCGGCCGATGCCGACAGGCTACGCAGGTGCGACACCGATGGCGACGATCCAGGCCCGCGTGCGCTGCATTGTAGCTGCGCCGGTGATCGGCTGGCGTCCGTGCCGAACGAACCATCCGCAGATAGGCATGCGCGGGTGGCCTTTCTGCGGTGCCCGGTCTTCGGGATGTCGGGATTACTGCCGTTCGCCATCGCGGGTCTCGATCAGGACGACCGACACGCCACCCCCGTCGCCATCCCCCGCATCGTGATCCGGGTG
>DIHI01000131.1:32094-39931 GCA_002420085.1 Lysobacterales bacterium UBA5700
TTCGAGTTCGTCTCCGGACTCCCGGCCGAACTCCGACCAGCCACCGCCTCCCCATGCGATTCGGCAGGCGCCGTCCTCGTCGGCGACCGACCAAGGCGCATCGGCACGTCGCGAGGCGCGATTGACACCGCTGCGCGTGCGATTGAACACATGTTGCCGGGCATGGGCGAGCAAGTCGTGGACGACGCGACTCCAGTCGGAACCGTCCTGATCGGGATCATCGAGGAAGGACCGGCCGGTCAGTCCAGCGAAGAACTGAACCAGGGCATCGGCCAGCGACCACTGCGAAGACATTTCTATCCGGGCGGGGGCTACCGCCATGCAATGGGTGCCGGGCAAGCCGAGCATGCCGCTGAGCGCAAGATCGTGGCCAAGGTCGTCGATCAGCAGATACTGTGCCCCCGGATGCGCCGATTTCGGTTGTAGATCACGTTGCTGACCATTGAGGGATGGGCCACTGCGCCGGTAGGTGAATCTGGGCCATTCCGTGTACAGCCGCAATTGCTGCGACTCGCCGGGCCCCACTTCGTAGCGGTCCAGATGGGTCTTCTTCGCTTGCAGCAACAGCGCCGTGCGGGTGGAGTCTTCGGGATCGCGGGCGTGGTGACGATGCACGAACAGGATGTCGCCCAGTTCGCAGCGACCGCGCACGAACACGACTTCCGGCCGCTGGTGGCAGAACACCGAACTGAGCCGGCAGTCGATGCCTACGCTGCGCAGCACAGCGCCGAGCGTCGCCGCGAGATAGCGCGTGCCTTCCAGCACCAGCATGGCAACGATGTCGGGCTCCTCCGGGCGTTTCGGCAGCGTCCGCCGCATGGCCTCATGCATGGCAATACGGATGGCGTGCTCGAAGCCTGCCCGAAGAAACATCGCGTTCGTCATCACGGCATCGCGCATCACCATCCTGATCGCTCCAGTCGATGTGATTCTGTCCGTCTGCCGAGGCAGATTACATCCGGGCAATCCTGGCATTCAACCTGGAGTTCGGGTTGTGGCCAACCGCGCGTGTTTCTGGTTCCTGGGTCATCCATCCCTCGCCCAGTCGAAGCATTCGCAGAGCAGCCGCAGGCTGAAGGCCGTCTCTGCCACCTGTTGGACGATTTCACCCACGACAGTGACATCGGCATGCTTCAGTGCCAACGGTGTGAGGCTTGTTCTTGTCTATGCATCCATGATGAGGGGTTCTTCAAGCGGTCTCTGTCCGTACCCAGCCCTGAGAGACCAATCTGTCGGCTGCGATGGCGATCTGTCGAGGTGTGAACTGGCGCTTGCGCGGGTTCCAGGCGTGGATGCGGGCAGCGATATCATCGAGTTGATGGATCCCTTCCTGCGTCATGACCCAATGCGCCGTCGATAGCAACTCCAGGCCGTAGGGCGACTCGAATCCTTCGACAAGACGGGTGACGCGCTCAAAGCGTTCACGGCTTTCAGCATGTTTGTCGAGGAAGGCAGACGCCTCCTGGATGGCGCCGGGAACCAGCGTCAAGGGCTTGTCCGGCACATCGCCGCCATCGGCGTAACCGGCGATCAGGTGTCCCTCGACCGTTCGCAGCACGTGACGCAGGTTCTCCGCGTAGGGGCCATACGGTGCCTTGACGTACCTCAAGCGAAGCGGCTCCCCTGCCTGCTGCATGAAGTACATCAGTTTGTGTACTTCCAGCAAGGTCACGAAGGGGTCGAGCAAGCCGCCGAGATAGCGATGGATCAACTCGACCAAGGCCGCACGGCCTGCGGTCATGGCCGGAACTTCATGGACATGGGCCATCGTGTCAGTGGTGGGCGCGCCGTTGGGCTCGAACACAAGCACTTGCACGTTCTCCAGTTGCCCCAACGCCCGCTCGATGCGCGGACGCACCTGGTTCCAGTCCAAGCCACCCAGGCCGCTGCCCAGCGGCGGGATGGCAATGGAGCGGATGCCCTTTTCACGGATGACCTTGACCAAGTCGACAAGGCCCGCATCGATGTCCTCGATGCGGCTCTTGCCGCGCCAGTGGCGCTTGGTTGGAAAGTTGACGATCAAGCGCGGCGACGTGAGCTGCCCGGTCTCGAAGACAAACATGCGGCCCGGATGCACGGCCTCGCGCTTGCAGGCAGCCTCGTAAGCCTTGAAGTTCTCAGGAAAAGCGTTCTTGAACTGCAACGCGACCCCCCGCCCCATCACACCGACGCAGTTGACGGTGTTGACCAGTGCGTCCGCCTCACATCTGAGGATGTCACCCGAGGTGAACTCGATCATGGCAGCCTCCTTCTCCTCGTTAGTAATATCAGTCTGCGCGAATCTCGACCGCCGGCCGATGACCATCGTGCGGGAGCGCGTTGACGACGTGTTGGAAGAACGTGCGATTGAACACACCGATGCGCTCGATCAGATGCCAGGGAGCGGTGTGCTCCACCAGAAACTCAGCTTGCTTGCCTTCCTTGCAGGACCGCCAATCCCAGGCTTGAACGGCCGCCCAGTCGATTTCGTCGAGACGTGCCAAATCGCATCGGTCCTCGAAGAAGCACGAACCAGCGTTCGAGAGGGTGAAGGCCCACCGCCTCTGTTGTACGTGTGCCCAAGCCGCCATGGCATGCAGATCGGCTTCGAAATGCAGGATCGGGGCCTGCCCCCCGCGATAGTCCAACTCCGGATGATTGCCCCGATGGATCAGATACAGCATGACCGAGCGCGGGCAGAAGTAGAACGGCACGCAGTCACCGACGTGAAGGTCCGGGTGGCTGCTCAGTGGCAGGGTCAGTCGCCGCTGCTTGATGCTGCTCATGCCAATGGTTGTACCCGCAGGCTCACGGCGAATCACCTCCGCATCGCACCAGAGGAAACCGTCAGCCACGATGGAAGGCAGCCTATCCACATGGGCGATGTGATAGATCTTAGGATGCGAAGGTACAGGCACATTGCTCATGCGGCGACAGCAAGGTGCTCGAACGAGGGATGGAAGGAATCGGTCTCCCGCACCTGCTCATCGATCTGCTCGATGTTGCTGGCAACGAGGTAACCGCCGCCCTCGGCGCCAGCCTGGCATGCACTCTCACCCCTTATCTCGCGGAGCAGCGGCTCCCTGCCGTGCGCGACGAAGTTGCGCGAGCGGAACTCCCGCCCGTCCCGCTCGTCAGTGATGAGCGCTGCCAGGTTGTCAATCGCGTGGCTCATACGGTAGTCCCTGATGATCGGGTTGAACCGGTAGACCCGCCTGATCGATCGTCTTGATCATGATGGCGCTCCGCGAATGTTCTCGGCTTCGTCGGTGGGGGAAATCTCGATCCCGCGCTGCTCGTAATCGTCGCGAACCAGAACCTCGGCCATGTTGGCGATGAACCGATGTTCGAGATTCGCTCAGAAGCGCAGCGCCTCCTTGGGAGCGGGATCGATCCGAAAGGTCTGCGTAGCGGTCTTGCTTGCGGCCATAGCCTCCCCAAAGCCACTGCAAACGTACTGCACTCTACAGTGTTCGGAGCCCCGTACACAACGCGGAATCCGCAGGATCGGTTTCAGCGTGACGGCCCGAATCGACGGCAAGACAGTTGCCGAGCTTGAATCCGGACACGGCATCCTGGCCTGCTGGCCAGTGGTCAGCGTGCCTGGGCGCCGAGTTGAGGTGAGCTATTCCCTTCATCGGGGAGGGAAGCAAGCCCCTCGCGAAGCCCGGTCGGTTCCAGCAGCCAGGAGCCGGGGGCAGACTTGCACGTCGTTTTCCTGGACAGTTCGCTGGGGTCACAACGAGGCTCCGGCCATGCCGACTCCGCCATTCGGATCATCACGGCGGACGAACAGGAGGCGGGGTAGCCGGGCGGTGCGCTGGAGGGGGCTGCCATCGCTGTCGGTGGTCAGCCAGTGGACGCTGTCGGTGACCGATTCGTCGAGGGTGGTGGCATAGCTGCGGTGCGCGCTGTCCGGGCTGTGGCCGAGGCGCAGGTAGGCGATCAGTTCGGCCAGGCCGTGCTCCAGCGGGGCCCGTTCGAGCAGTTCGTGCAGGCTGATCTGGCTACGCTCACGCAGGGCGCGTCGAATCTGCTGGTCGAGGCGGGCGGTGTCGATCACCACCTGATTGAACAGGGCATCGGTGTCGATGTCGTCGTCGCCGAGATCGATCGTGACCGAGTCCAGTTCGATCCGGGTCATCGGGTTGGCCAGGGGCCGTTCCATCGGCAGGGCGATTCCGGCGGCCATGGCATCGATGCTCATGATTTCGCCGGTCGGCATCGCGTCACGCACGGCCAGTGCCTTGCTTTCGATGCCGTGCAGGATGTCCATGATCCGACGATTCTCAAGCCAGGTGCGGTCGTCGAGAAAGCGACGCAACTGCTGCGACAATTGGGCGACCGTGCGCTGGGTGTGTTCGCCGGCTTCGAGCCAGTCATAGTGGACGCGGCGCGTGCGGCTGTCGGGTTTCAAGGCGGTCACCGCCGGTAGCCGCAGGATCCGGTCGAGCAGGTCGGTGAGCGTCTCCTGGCGTCGGCTCGACATCAGGAAGTCCCAGAATGCCCGGAAGCTGCGGCCCTGGTCGGATTCGGCGATGGCATCGCGCTCGCCCATGATCGCGTCGAGCAGCGCGCCCTTGCTGCCCTCCCAGAGGGCGATGCGCTCGCGGACCGAGCGATCGAGCTGTCGGAAGTTGTGTTCCACTTCGCGGAAGTCGGCCAGCAGTTCGCGCGCCAGTTGCTGAAACTGCTGAAACCGGTCCTTGATCGCGGTGTCGTCCAGCACAGGGACATCACCGGCGGCGACCCGAGCGATCTCGGCGTCGATGGCGGCGCGTTTGTCGCGCAGTTCGGCCAACCGTCGGGACGGTTCGGTCTCGGTGCCGGCGCTGATCTGCTCCAGCAGGGCGAACAGGGTCAGCAGGCGCGATTCCGTACCGACGAACGGCCGCTCGGTGAGCGAGGCCAGCCAGGCGATGGCCTTCTCGGTGGCCGGAGTCAGGTCGAACTGGGCCTCGTCGGTGCCAGGCTTGTAGAACTTGCGCAGCCAGCCCTTGTCCGGGGCGGCCCAGTCGTTCAGATAGTCGAGGGCCGATTTCGGGAATGCCTGATCGCCGAGTTGCCGGCGCAACTCGAACAATTCATCTTCGAGGGCCTCGGCAAGATCGGCGGCGGCCATCACCCGCATGTTCGGAACTACGAATACCCGGTTGAGGAAGCTGGCCAGCAAGGGAGCATGCTCCGAACGCAGCAACCGCCAAGCCGGATGGTGCAGGCGCAGGTTGTCGAGACCGAGGTAATCCACAGCGTGATGGACAGTCCAGGCAGTGTTGGTTGGTTGGTTGGTTGGTCGGCCGCCGGCCGGCGGTGGATGAAAGTACCATTATCGCCTCGCCAACCGAGCGCATAGGCGCACTACCCATGATCCCTGATCCAAATGCCACATCGGCGATCCTCTCGGCCCTGGCGACCGTGTCGCAGCCGCTGCTGCACCAGAGCGATGACCCGGATGCCGGGTCACGCTTCTGGGTCGAGGGCCGGCTGCCGCTGGATGCACTGACCGTCGAACTGCGCGATAGCGGGCCACTGGCCTGCCCGTTGAGCCCGGATGCGGCGCGCGCGCTGGCCGCCGTGACGACTCCGGCACGCTTCGGGCTGCGCGAACAGACCCTGCTCGACACCCAGGTTCGCGACACCGGGGAGATCGCTGCCGATGCGCTCACTCTGCACTGGCGTGAGGATGCCCTGGCCGGCCTGCTGGCCGAAGTCGCGCGCGGTCTGGGGGTGGACGAGTTGATCGCGCACCCGCATGGACTGCTGGTCTATGGTCCTGGCCAGTTCTTCAAGCCACATCAGGACACCGAAAAGCACGCCGGCATGGTCGCGACCCTGGTCCTGGTCTGGCCTTCGCCCCATATCGGCGGGGAGTTGCGCATCCGCCACACCCTGCACGAGGTCGGCTTCGCATCCCAGCACGTTCAGGCTGACGCACTGCGCTGGTTCGCCTTCTATGCCGACTGTCGGCACGAGGTGCTGCCGGTGTCGGATGGCACGCGGGTGACGCTGACC
Source organism: Lysobacterales bacterium UBA5700 (assembly GCA_002420085.1). Taxonomy (GTDB): domain Bacteria; phylum Pseudomonadota; class Gammaproteobacteria; order Xanthomonadales; family Xanthomonadaceae; genus UBA11164. Next base: position 38,086 of record DIHI01000131.1, read on the forward strand.
TTTGATCTGGTGTTGCCGCAGCACGCGCTGCATACCCTGCCGGGGGTGGTCTATCCGCCACTGGAGTCGGCGTTGCGAGCACATTTCTTTCCCGAACAGAGGCCGCCGACCAAGCCCCTGGTGCTGCTGCTCGACCATGAGTACAGCGAGCACGGACTGAGCTGGCTGCTGATCAAGGGCGACGACCGACCACGAGTGACGGCGCTGCGGGCGGCCGCGCAATCGCTCGGGCTGACGATTCATCTGGCCTTGGCCGAGGTTCGCGAGGTCTGGTCCGCCGAGCCGGTCGGCAATCCATTTCGACGCGATGCCGGCCCGCTCAAGGTGGAGCCCATCGATCTGATCGACCAGTGCCTGGTGCTCGACCACTGGCTCGACGAGCAGGGCGAGGCCCTGCCGAATACCCGTCTGATCCTCAATCCTGCGGATGCTCTGCACTTCCGCGACACCGATGATCACTTCCTGGTGGATCAGGAATACGAAGGCTACATGGGCAACTACGGCGAAACCCTGCAATTTTGGTATCGACGGGCCGCCGTGGTGATCCAATCGCCGGAAATCGTCGAGATCCTCCGGTTCTCGTCCGATTTCGATACGGCTCTCGACAATCTGCTGGCCCTGGCCCGCAATCCTGCCCGGAAAGCCGAATTTGTGGCTCGCTTCGAGGCAGCCGGAAACGCACTCAGCAATGAGCGCCAGCGGCAAGGCACCGCCCTGCTGTCGGCCTATGCCGAACTGGCGATCGCGCTGCCGGACGACGAGCAGGCACAGCGGCTCTGTGCCGGTTTCGAATGGCGCGCGCTGACGCCTGCCGACGCCGTCGTGCTGGCGCGCCTCCAGTCGGGTCGCGGCAGTGATTGGCTGTGCGCTCTGGTCCAGGTGTGGCGCTCCTCCCACCAGATCCGCTCGGCGGCGTCGATCGGATCATCGGCATCGAGCCGAGCATCGGACTGGCCGCAGCCGCTGTCGGCATTCCTTGCTGCCTGTGCTCAGGCCGGGGTCGATCCGAAGGTGATCGAGGCGATCGTCGATCGTGGTCTGGCCACCGTGCGGGCGGACGATGCAATCCTGCAAAAAGACACTCCGGGCCGTCGGCTGGCTGCCTTCCCTGAACGCACTTCGGCGGTGATCGAACTGGCTCAGGCCGTCAGCCATTCGCCGACCTGGAATATCCAGAGCCAGCGCCTGCTTGAGCACATTCGTGACACGCCGGCCATCTATCCCCTCAACCGACTCGGACCACTGTGCCTGGCACTGCCAGCCGCGATCATGGCCCTGCCGACGGCACAGGCGCTCCGAACTGGGGTGATCGAATCCCTGCAACATGCGCTGGCCACGCCTGCGCTGGACGCGGACGATCACAGCATGCTCGACATCAAATGGACCTGTCGCTGCAACGATTGCCAGCCCGTCATCAGATGGGCCGAATCGCGCACTGGCCAGAGCCTGACCCTGGCACTGGCCGAACATCGCCGCACGCACATCAAATCGGCCCTGGCAACAGCCGGCTGCAGGATCACCTCACAGGTGGTCAAGAAAGGCTCGCCCTATCGACTGGTGCTCGACAAACCGGTCGATCTGCATGTCCAACGCATGAACCAGCGTCAGCGCTGGAGCGACGAACTGGCCAAGCTGACCAAACCAGACTGAACCACTGACCCTGCCATTCCCGATTCCCGATTCCCGATTCCCGGCTTCACGCGCAGTCGCGCGGGCATGGTTCTCGGTCTTCATGCGGCGCTTTCGGCCGCGCGACCATCCCCCACTGCCCCCTTCGCACGCGAAGGGGGCCTTGTCTTGCGATTCGCGACTCGCGGCTCCCGACGCCCGGCTCTCACGTTTCCCG
>DIHI01000131.1:40062-47913 GCA_002420085.1 Lysobacterales bacterium UBA5700
TCCCGATTCCCGGCTCTCACCATTCCCGGCTCCTGCCGATCGCCAACAGCACCCGCTCAGGGGTGGCTGGGGCGTCGAGGCGGGGGATGGCGCGCGGGTCGCTGCTGCACGCGGCGATCGCGTCGCGCAGGGCGAGGAATACCGAGGTCGCCAGCATCAGCGGCGGTTCGCCGACCGCTTTCGAGCGGTGGATGGTGGCCTCGGGGTTGTCGCGCTCGAACAGTTCGACCCGGAACTGGCTCGGCAGGTCGCGGCTGGTGGGGATCTTGTAGGTGCTGGGCGCGTGGGTACGCAGCCGTCCCTGGGTGTCCCAGACCAACTCCTCGGTGGTCAGCCAGCCTTGACCCTGGACGAAGCCGCCTTCGATCTGGCCGATGTCGATCGCCGGGTTCAGTGAGCGACCGACATCGTGCAGGATGTCGGCACGGGTGACCGCGTACTCACCGGTCAGGCTGTCGATCAGCACTTCGGAAGCGGCGGCCCCATAGGCGAAGTACAGGAACGGCCGGCCGCGTCCGGCGGCGCGGTCCCAGCCGATCTTGGGCGTGCGGTAGAACCCGGTGGCCGACAGCGGGATGCGTTCGCTGTGGGCGAGTCGGGCCAGTTCGGCGAAGGTGACGACCGGCCGATCGCCGACCCACACCCGGTTGGTGCGGAACACGATCTCGGCCTCGCTGGCCGCGAATCGTTCGGCGACCAGGGCAGTCAGCCGACGCTTGAGGGTCAGCGCGGCGTCCAGTGCCGCCATGCCATTGAGATCGGTGCCACTGGAGGCGGCGGTGGCCGAGGTATTGGCCACCTTGCCGGTGTGGGTGGCGGTGATCCGCACCCGATCGAGATCGATACCGAGCGCCTGGGCGACGATCTGGATGATCTTGGTGTGCAGACCCTGGCCCATCTCGGTGCCGCCGTGATTGAGCTGAACACTGCCGTCGGTGTAGACGTGCAGCAGGGCACCGGCCTGATTGAGTTGGGTGAGGGTGAAGGCGATGCCGAACTTGACCGGGGTGAGCGCGAGGCCCTTCTTCAGCACCGGGCTGGTCGCGTTGAATTCGGCGATCGCCTGGCGACGGGCACGATAGTCGCAGCGCCGCGCCAGTTCCGGCATCAGTTCATGCAGGATGTTGTCCTCGACCGGCATGCCGTAGTGGGTCGTGTCACGCCCGTTCGCTACACCGATCGGGTCGTACAGATTGGCCATCCGGACATCGAACGGATCGCGGCCGAGCGATCGGGCGATGCTGTCGATGATGTATTCGATGCCGAGCACCCCCTGCGGCCCGCCAAAGCCGCGAAAGGCGGTGTTGGAAACGGTGTGGGTCTTGCAGCGCCAGCTCTGGATGTCGGCGTGTTCGAGGAAGTAGGCGTTGTCGGAGTGGAACATCGCGCGATCGACCACGGCATTGGACAGGTCGGCCGACATGCCGCAGCGGGCACGCAGGTCGATCGCCAGTGCGTGCAGGCGGCCGCTGGCATCGAAACCGACCCGGAACCGGGTGCGGACATCGTGGCGCTTGCCGGTCAGGGTCATGTCGTCATCGCGATCGAGCCGCAGTTTGACCGGGCGCTGGCTGGCATTGGCCAGCAGGGCGGCGATGCAGGCGATCAGCGATGCCTGACTCTCCTTGCCGCCGAAACCGCCCCCCATGCGTCGGACTTCGCAGACCACGTCGTGCTCGGCACGACCGAGCACCCGTGCGATCAGGTGCTGCACCTCGGTCGGATGCTGGGTCGAGGCATGGCACAGCATGCCGCCGGCTTCCTGCGGCACGGCCAGCGCAATCTGGCCTTCGAGGTAGAAATGATCCTGACCGCCGATGTCGAACTGGCCATCGAGCCGATGCTCGGACGCAGCCAATGCGGTATCGACATCGCCCCGGCGCATGGCATAGGGCTCGCCGACGAACTGGCCGGCGGCGACCGCCGCATCGACATCGAGAATGGCTGGCAAGGGCTGGTACTCGACCACCGCCCGCCGAGCCGCCGCGCGGGCCAGGGCAATCGATTCGGCCGCCACCGCCAGCACCGACTGACCGGCGTAGCAGACCTCGTTCTCAGCGAACACCGGGTCGCCATCGAACACCGGTGCGACCTCGTTGCGGCCGGGAATGTCGGCGGCGGTCAGCACCGCATGCACACCCGGACCGTGACAGGCCGAGGTATCGATGCGCAGGATGCGGGCATGGGCATGCGGGCTTTGCAGCACGTAGGCATGCAGGCAGCCGCGCGGTTCGGGGATGTCGTCGGTGTAGATCGCCTCGCCGCTGACGTGCAGGGCGGCGCTGTCGTGGACCACCGAACGGCCGACCGGATCGGTATCGACCGGTGGCGAGACGCGGTCATCCGGCATGGCGATACACTCCGGTGGCGACCTCCGGACGGGTGGTTTCGACGAACAGCCGACGCAGCAGATTACCGCCGGCCAGCCGGCGATACTCGGCGCTGGCACGGTGATCGCCGATCGGCGTGAAATCCTGGTCCAGGGCGGCGATCGCCGCTTCCAGGCTGGCTTCGGTCCAGGGCTGACCGGTCAGTGCGGCCTCGCTGGCGCTGGCCCGTCTGGGTATGCCGGCCATGCCACCGAAGGCGATTCGGGCGGCACGGACCATGGCCGGCTGGTCGCCCTCGGGGGTCGATCTGGCCGCCCTGATGTCGAGTGCGAAGGCACCGCACAGTGCCGAGATGTCCTGATCGAAACGCTTGGACAGCTTCCACACCCGGAACACCGTCGAAGGAGCCGGTCTGGGCACGAAGATCGAGGCCACGAATTCGCCGGGACGGCGATCCTGACGGCCGTAGTCGAGGTAGTAGTCTTCCAGCGCCAGTTCGCGTTCGCCCTGGTTGGAACACAGTCGCAGGCGCGCCCCGAGGGCGATCAGCGGCGGCATGCCGTCGCCGATCGGTGAGCCGTTGGCGATATTGCCACCGACGGTCGCGCTGTTGCGTATCTGCATCGAGGCAAACCGGCTCAGCAACTCGGCCAGACCCGGTTCGAGCGCGACCAGGGCTGCGCGCGCTTCGCTCCAGGTGGCGGCGGCACCGATCATCAGCCCGGCATCGTCGCTGGCGATTCGGCGCAGGGCATCGACCCGACCGGCATGAACCAGGATCGGCAAGGACCGCTGCTGCTTGGTGACCCACAGGCCGACATCGGTGGCACCGGCCACCAGGGTGGCATCCGGGTACTTGGCCAATCGGCTCGACAGCTCGGCCAGGCTGCGCGGCGCGAAGAAGGCGCCGCTCGGCACTCGATAGGCCAGTTCGCGATCACGTTGCAGCAGGGTCAGAGCCGACGAGGTATCGGGCAAGGCCGGTCGGGTCTGGCTGGCGATCGCCCGCGCAGCCGCCAGGATCGGACGATAGCCGGTGCAGCGGCACAGATTGCCGGCGATCGCGTCGTGGATCTCGGCAGCGCCGACCGGCTCGCCGTTGCCGATGTGCCGATTGCCGCGCTCGTCCTCGTGGTAGAGCGCGAACAGCGACATCACGAAGCCCGGCGTGCAGAATCCACACTGCGAGGCATGGTGCTCGACCATGGCCTGCTGGACCGGATGCGGGCCACCCCCGGCCAGGGTCTTGAGGCGCTCGACGGTAATCACCTCCAGCCCGTCGAGCATCGGCAGCAGCAGGATGCAGGCATTGGCGGAACGGTAACGGACCCGGCCCTCGCGCAGTTCACCCACCACCACCGTGCAGGCGCCGCAATCGCCCTCGGCGCAGCCTTCCTTGCTCCCGGTGAGGTGCTCGACGGTGCGCAGATACTCCAACAGGGTAGTGGTCGGCGCCAGGTCCGAGACATCGCGAACCCGGCCATTGAGAAGAAATCGAATACGTTCGGTCACATCGCCTCGCTTGACATCGCTGTATGGTCGCTGATCGTGCGATTACTATAGCCAGCAAACGAACATCCCGCGCTGGATGTCGATAACTGGATGTGCGATTTGCGGCGTTTCGCAGCGCCGTTTTTGGTGGTGCTTTCATCCTTCACTCCCGGAGAATCCCATGACGATCAACCTGCACGGTTTTGAACTGTCCGCACCCGACTGCCCCGGCTGGGACAGCGTGCTCGACGAACCGGCCCTGCGTCTGCTGGCCGATGTCGAGCGTCGCTTCGGCCAGCGTCGGCACGAACTGCTGGCGGCCCGCCGACAACGGCAAGCGGCCCTCGATCGCCACCCGCAACTCGATTTCCTGCCCGACACCGCCGAGATCCGCAGCGACCAGTGGCGGGTGCGTCCGGCCCCGCCCGCCCTGCTCGACCGTCGGGTCGAGATCACCGGCCCGGTCGATCGCAAGATGATCATCAATGCCCTCAACTCCGGCGCCAGTTGCTTCATGGCCGACTTCGAGGACGCCAACACCCCGACCTGGTGCAACCAGATCAACGGCCAGATCGCCCTGCGCGAAGCCGCCCGCGCAACCCTCAGCCACACCGACCCGGACAGCGGCAAGCACTACACCCTCAACCCGCAGACCGCCGTGCTGCTGGTTCGACCGCGCGGCCTGCACCTCGACGAGGGCCATCTGCGCCTCGACGGCCGACCGGTGTCCGGTTCGTTCTTCGACTTCGTGCTGTATCTGGTCCACAACGCCAGCGCCCTGCTCGCCCGTGGTCGCGGACCCTACTTCTACCTGCCCAAGCTGGAACACCACGACGAAGCCCGACTGTGGAGCGACGTCATCAGCCACTGCGAGGACGCACTCGGCCTGGAACGCGGCACGGTCCGGGTGACCGTACTGATCGAGACCATCACTGCCGTGTTCCAGATGGACGAAATCCTGTACGCCCTGCGCGAGCACATCTGTGGCCTGAACTCCGGTCGCTGGGACTACATCTTCAGTTTCATCAAGCGCTTCGCCAGGCACCCCGACTTCGTCCTGCCCGACCGCGACCAGGTCGGCATGACCTGCCATTTCCTGCGCAGCTATTCGCGCCTGTTGATCAATACCTGCCATCGGCGCGGCGCCCATGCCATGGGCGGCATGGCCGCACAGATTCCGATCAAGGGCGACGAAAGCGCCAATGCCGCCGCCCTGGCCAAGGTTCGCGCCGACAAGCAGCGGGAAGCCGGCGATGGCCACGACGGCACCTGGGTCGCCCATCCGGCCCTGGTGCCGCTGGCACGTGAGGTGTTCGACGCCATCATGCCCGGCGCCAACCAACTCGATCGGATCGCCCCCGACCTGACCGTCACTGCCGCCGACCTGCTGCGCGTGCCGGAAGGTACGATCACCGAGACCGGCGTGCGCAAGAACATCGAGGTCGGCCTGCTCTACCTGCGCGCCTGGCTGGCCGGCAATGGCTGCGTCCCGATCCATCACCTGATGGAAGACGCCGCTACGGCCGAGATTTCCCGCACCCAGCTCTGGCAATGGCGTCGCCACCAGGCCCGACTGGACGACGGCCGGACCATCGACGACGCCTTCATCGAGCGGACCCTGGCCGAGGAAATCCAGGCCCTGCGCAGCCGCATCGGCAGCGACCGCCACCTCGACGACGCCATCGACCTGTTCCGTGATCTGGTGATGGCGGCCGATCTGCCGGAGTTCCTGACCCTGGCGGCCTACGCCCGCGTCCTGACCGACGAAGGCGTGGCCTGAGGCGAGGCGCGGTCAGCGCCGGGCGTCGAGATCGGTATCCGCTAGCGCCCCCTTGGTCGGCGAAGGGGGCAGTGGCGAATGATCACCCGGTCGGCAGGACACCGCCACAGCACAGCCGGCCGGCTTCCGCTACACTTCCGGCCGTGCCTGTGCCGCGTCACCGCTGCCACCGCTGCCACCGCTCGTCCCGGATGAGCGGTCGGCGACCGGCCACGGCCTGACCCAGGCATCCCGGCACACCCACCTGCCGCACCCGCGTCCCGAACGGACTGTCCAGCCATGTCGGCGCCCGCCAACGACACCCTGCTCAAGACCCTGTACAACGCCCTGCCCGAAAGCGCCCAAGGTGGCGTCGATGTCAGTGCCATCCACGTCAACCGCTCTCCGGACGACGAACATGACCCGGTGGCCACCCTCCGGCGCTACATCCAGTGGCAGCCCGACTACGACAGCCTGGGCCTGCCCGGTGCCAACTACCTGTTCAGCGGCCTGCGTGGGGTCGGCAAGACCACCGAACTGAATCGACTGATCACCGAACTCCGCTCCGACGGGATCGCCGCCTACTACTGCGATGTCAGCCGCTACCTCAATCTCAACGACCCGCAGGTGCGGCTGTCCGATCTGCTGATGGCCGCCCTGGCCGGGCTGGCCGATGCCGTCCGGGCCGAACTCGGCCGTGACACGCTCAGCGAATCGATCTGGCAGCGGGTCGCCCGCCTGCTCGGCAGCGAGGTGCAATTGAAGCCGACGGTCGAAGTAGCCCTCCCCAGCGGTGCGGTGAGCATCGAAGCCTCACTGCGCGACAACCCGAGCTTCCGCCAGCGCTTGGCGGAGTTCGCGCAACAGTCCAGCGATTTCTACCGCGAGGCGGAAGCGTTCGCCCGGCAGGTGACCCGGCTGATCCGCGAGCGGACCGACTGTCACACGATCGTCCTGGTGGTCGACTCTCTGGAGCGCTTGTCGGCCCCGAGCGGCGAGGAAAGCACCCTGTTCGACAGCCTCAAACAGATATTCTTCAACGACCCGGCCCGACTGCGCCTGCCCGGACTGTCATTGGTCTATTCCGCTCCGCCCTACCTGCACGCGATCCTGCCCGGAGTCAACGGCGGTTTCACCCAGTGCCTGTCGCTGCCCAATTTCAAGGTGATCGAGCGCCCCTCGCCGGGCGCCCGCGATCCGGTCCATCACGCTCCGGGCATCGCCCGCATGGTCGAGATCGTCGAGCGTCGCTTTGCGCGCTGGCGTGAAGTCCTGGCGCCGCCGGTGCTGGAACACCTGGCCTGCCTGTCCGGCGGCAATGTCCGCCGCTATTTCGCCCTGATCCGCACCCTGGCGATGAAGGCCGCGCTGGCCGGCACCGCCCTGCCGATCAGCACCCTGGATGCCGAGCCGCTGCGCGCCGCCATCGCCGAGGCCGGCCTACCCCTGCAATGGCTCACGGCCCGCGACCGGCACTGGCTCGGGCTGTTCATGGACGGCAGCAACACGCCGGCCAGCCACATCGAGGATCTGGCCACCGACCTGCCTTCGATCATCCGGCTGTTCGACCACTCCCTGGTGCTCGACTACCGCAATGGCGAGAGCTGGTATCAGGTGCCGGCCCTGGTCCGGCAGTGGATCGTCGAGCCGCATGACCCCGACTGAGGCCGAACGCCGCTTCGAGACGATCTGGAGCGAACTGCGACTGCTCCTGGACTGGCATGACGGCTTCATGTTCTGCCTGGTGTTCGGCGACGATCACCGGGTTTCCGAACGCCTGCGGCAACGGATCGCCGATTTCACCCAGACCCGCACCCGGCCCTTGCGGTGGTTGAAACCCGAGCAGCGCGACACCCTGGTCGAAACGGTCCTGCGCGCCGTCCTGCCCCAGGGCGAGGACGGCCGCGATGCCGAACTCCGCGCGCCACTCTGGCTGCAATTGACGGTTGCCCCCGATGACCCGGGCTGGGACCAGGCACGCCGTCAGGTTCTGGCTGCGCTCAACCAGCGCCGCAGCGAACTGGAGCACACCTGGCCCCGGCCGGTCTTCCTGCAGTTGCCGCTGGCCATGGCTGCCGACGTGGTGGTCTGGGCACCCGACCTGTGGAGCATCCGCCACTACATCGCCCTGCTGCCCACCGACCCGGCCCACGCCCGGACCGAGGACGCGATCGCACCCGAACGCCTGCGCACCCGCGTGCTCGATCTCGATCGGATCGGCGCGGACGAACTGGAGGCCGGCCGGCTCGACGCCGCCCTCACCGCCTTCCG
>DIHI01000076.1:0-9182 GCA_002420085.1 Lysobacterales bacterium UBA5700
TAGTGGGTCTCGGCGGCGTCGTGATCCTTGCGGATTTTGGTCAGGAAATTGGCGTAGTTGTTGAGCAGTTCCGGCGAGGTCGGGACTGCTGCCAGGGCCGCGCGATAGAGGGCGTCGCGTCGGTCCGGGTCCGGTTCGGAGGCGGCCTCGCGCTGCCATTGCCACCAGGCTTTGTCCGGTTCGGTCTTGCCCTGGGCGAAGCGCAGCGAGTGGGCGACCGCATCGAGTTCGTCGAGACGCTGGCTGCCGCCAGGGGCGGCGTCACGGTCGCTGACCGGTGCGGCACCGTCTGCGGCGACCGGGTGGTGATGCGGGTCCGGGGCGTTCGATTCGAACCCGACCGATTCGAACCCTGCCGATTCTGGGGCTGCGACTGGCGCTGCGGCCTGGGGTGCAGGGGCGATGGCGGCCATCGGGCGCGGCTTGGCGGCGCGTTCGGTCATGCGAGCGGTGATCCGGTCGAGTTGCTGTTTCAGTTGTTCGGCGCGCGCCTCGGCCCGTTTCAGCACGATTTCGTCGGGCCTGGTCAGGTCCAGTTTCTGACCCAGCAGGGCCATCAGTTCGTCGAAGCCGAGCACCGGCACCAGGTGGCCGTTCTGTCTGGCGATGAAGCTGCAAATGCGCTCGGGTGGCTCGGCACTGCCTTCGCGGTGGCACCAGTAGACGCCACCGGGAATGCTGGCTCGCGCCAGCCCTTCCAGACAGGCCATCAGGCTGTCGTCGTTGCCGCCGTATCCGAGCACGATCGGGGTGTACTGACCGAGCAGGGCGGTGATCGCCTCGTTCAAGCCGTCGGGCATCGTGGCGAGTTGTTCGGGCGTGCTCATCGGGTTGAGCAGCAGGTCACGATGGACCTTGAGCACCAGCGGCCGGCGCAGATCGGTCCGGGCGAACGGCGCCAATGACTCGTGGCCGCAGACCAGCGGATAGTTGGCACTGAAGATCGACAGCGAGTCGGCGACCAGATTGTCGAAATTGACCGTGATGACCACCCGATGGCGGTGTTCGGCCATGATCCGGGCCAGGACGGAATAGCCATAGCTCGGCTCGGCCTGGGCCATCTGATTTTCCAGATAGGCGTAGCCTCGGTCCGGATCCGTGCCGTACATGCGCTGGTAGAGGGCCGGATAGCTGGCCGCCGGGTCGCGGGGGTCGTACTCGGCGATGCCGAGGGTGGCGGCGCTGGCCCAGTCGGCCACGGCCTGGCCCTCGGCGTCGGGTGCGCGGCGGTGCAGGATCGACACCCATTCACCGACCATCTCGCTGGCCAGTTTGATGCCGGAACTCTTCGATGCCCCGGCCCCGAGGATGAAGGCGAACCGCCGGTTCGGCATGGTCGTGTGGATGTTCGCGAACTCCTCGACGAAGCCGAGCATGCTCATTCGGCGGGGCGAGGACGGGGGGTCGGGTGAGGTCATGCTGGGCCGTGGTCCGTGGCGGGGTGGCTGTCGGGCAGTATACGGCGGGCGTGACTTCGGTCAGGGGGCATGGCCGGGTATGCTGTCTGCCGGTTTCCAGACGGGTCAGCGTGCGCGGCGGTCATGCTGTCGGATCTCTCCATCGTCGTGGCCGGTCTGCTCTGGCTCGGTCTGCTGTTCGGCGTCGCCCTGTGGGGCGAGCGACGCGGTTCGGTGCTGGCCGGCCGCTGGCACTGGGTGTATGCCCTGTCGCTGGCGGTGTACTGCACCAGTTGGACCTTCTACGGCACGGTCACCCAGGCGGCGCGCTCGGGCTGGCCGATTCCGCCGACCTTCGTCGGCACCATCCTGCTGTACCTGTTCGGCTTCGGTCTGCTGGTCAGGCTGGCCCAGGTGTCGCGCGAGGTCAATGCCACTTCGCTGGCCGATCTGATCGCCACTCGGCTCGGCAAGAGTGCCCCGCTGGCGGCGGCGGTGACGGCGGTGGCGGTGCTCGGCATGCTGCCCTACATCGCCCTGCAACTGAAGGCAGTGGCGATGAGTTACGGTCTGCTCAGTCGGGCCAGCGATCTGAGCCCGCCACCCTGGCAGGACAGCGCCCTGTATGCGGCCCTGGCCCTGGCCCTGTTCGCGATGCTGTTCGGCACCCGGCGCGCCAGCGCCACCGAGCACAATCGTGGCCTGGTGCTGGCGATGGCCTTCGAGTCGCTGCTGAAACTGGGGGCGATGCTGGCGGTGGGCCTGTTCGTGGCCTTCGATCTGCCGGTGTTCACGCCGGGCGAACTGGCCACGGCCGACAGCACCGGTTTCGCGCCCCTGGTCCTGCTCGGGGCGTTGGCCATGTTCACCCTGCCGCATCAGTTCCACGTGGGGGTGGTGGAGTGCCGCGACCGCCGCCACCTCGGGACTGCGCGCTGGCTGTTTCCGCTGTACATGGTGCTGATCGCCCTGCCGATCCTGCCCCTGGCCGAGGCCGGGCAGGCATTGCTGGCGCCGCAGGGGGTGCCGTCCGATCTGTTCGTGCTGGCCCTGCCGCTGTCGCAGGGCCGGGATGGCATCGCCCTGCTGGCCTTCCTGGGCGGACTGAGCGCGGCGGTCGGCATGGTCATCCTGGCCAGCCTGTCGCTGAGCGTGATGATCGGCAATCACTGGCTGGCGCCCCTGCTGGTGCGTGGCCGCTGGCTGCGCGGCAGCGAGGGCGATCTGCAAGCGACCGTGCTGTGGCAGCGCCGGGCGGCGATCGCCGCCCTGCTGCTGCTGGCCTGGCTGTACAGCCGGGGCCTGATCGGCAATGACGCGCTGGCCGACATCGGAGCGGTGTCGTTCTCGGCGCTGGCGACCCTGGCGCCGGCCCTCGGTTTCGCGATCTGGCGGCCGAACACGCCGCCATCGGCGGTGCTGATCGGACTGCTGGCGGCGGTGGCGGTCTGGGTCTGGGCCCTGTTGCTGCCCAGCCTGGCCGATGCCGGGCTGGTGGTTTCGGACTGGCTGGAGCCGGGGCCGTTTGGCCTGGCCATGCTGGCGCCGGATGCCCTGTTCGGGCTGCGCGACTGGAGTCGGCTGGCGCGGGCGCTGGTTGCCAGTCTGCTGGTCGGCGCCGGGGTGACCTGGCTGCTGGCCTGGCAACGGTCCGGACGCACCCCGTCGGCTACGCGGATGGTTTCGACCGCGTTGTCGGATGAGTCGCTGACCGCCCTGGCGCGGCGGTTCCTGGCGCCGGCACGGGTTGCCGAGGCGCTGTCGGCGACCACCACCGAGGCCAAGGTGCAGGCGGTCGAGCGCGAACTGGCCGGTGTCCTGGGGGCGGCATCCGCCCGTCTGCTGCTGGAGGCGGCCCGCCGCCGCGATGGCGAGGATCTGGAGACCGTGGTCGATCTGGTCGGCCAGACCTCGCAGGCGTTGCGCTTCAACCAGCGGCTGCTGGAGGCGGCGCTGGAGAACATGTCGCAGGGCATCAGTGTGGTCGATGCCGAATTGCGGCTGGTGGCCTGGAACCGGCGCTACGCCGAACTGTTCGGCTTTCCCGATGCCGTGCTGACCGTTGGTCGGCCGATCGCCGAACTGGTCGCCTGGGCGATCGCGCGCGGTCATGCCGGGCCGGTCCAGGATGCCGGGGCGATGCTGGCCCGGCGCCTAGCGCATATGCGCGCCGGTACCCCGCACCTGAGCGAGCGGCGTTTCGCGACGGCCGGCGGTGAGTCACTGGTGGTCGAGATTCGTGGCAATCCGATGCCGGGGGGCGGCTTCGTGGCGACCTTCACCGATGTCACCGATTTCCGCCGTGCCGAGACCGAGTTGAAGCGGGTCGCCGAGTCGCTGGAACAGCGGGTGGCCGAGCGCACCGCCGAACTGGCCCAGGCCAGTGCTGATGCCGAGCGCGCCAATCGCGCCAAAAGCCGGCTGCTGGCGGCGGTCAGCCACGATCTGGCCCAGCCGTTGCATGCCGCCAAGCTGTTCGCCCACGCCCTCCGGACCCAACTCGATGGCGAGCCGGCCGGCGCGCTCGATCGGGTGATCGCAGCGCTGGCATCGAGCGAGACCCTGCTCGACGATCTGCTCGACCTGTCGCGCCTGGAGGCCGGTGGCCTGAAACCCGAGCCGAGCCCGTTCGACCTGGGCGCCCTGCTGGCCGGTCTGGCCAGCGAGTTCGGGGTGCTGGCGGCCGAGCGCGGTCTGCGTCTGCGCGCGGTACCGACCCGATCGTGGGTCCGCAGCGATGGCAACCTGCTGCGGCGGGTGTTGCAGAATTTCCTGTCGAATGCGATCGGCCATACCGTGCGCGGTCGGGTGCTGTTCGGCTGTCGGCGCTGTGGCGATCGGGTGCGGGTCGAGGTCTGGGACAGCGGGCCGGGCATCGCCGAGCAGGAGCGATTGGCGATCTTCGACGAATTCCGGCGTGGCAGCGGGGTGCGCGGGCAGGGGCTGGGATTGGGTCTGGCGATTGCCCGGCGAACCGCCGATCTGCTCGGCCACCCGCTGGCGCTGCGCAGTTGGCCCGGTCGCGGCAGCGTGTTCTCGGTCGAGTTGCCGTGCTGTCCGGCCGAGCCGGTGGCGAGCGTCCGTGTGCCCGAGCCAGTGGACGCCGAGCACGGCCTGCGGGTGCTGGTTCTGGACAACGATCCGGCGGTGCTGGCGGCCACCCGCGCCCTGTTGGCGGCCTGGGGCTATCCGGTCGCCTGCGCCGGCGACATCGAGGAGGCGGTTCGGGTGGCGAACACCTTCCGCCCGGACCTGGCGATCCTCGACTATCGGCTCGGTGAGCATCCCGACGATCCGCGCACCGGTCTGGTCGCCTGGCAGCGCCTGCGCCAGGCTGATCCCGATATCCAGGCGTTGCTGATCAGTGCCGATCGCTCGGAAGCGGTGCGAGCGGCGGTGGCGGCGACCGGGCTGCCGATGCTGCACAAGCCGCTGAAACCATTGGCCTTGCGATCCTGGCTGGAACGGATCGAATCGGCGCGGGTGCGCCTCAGTCGTCCAGCCGACGTGACGGATCGTTGATTTCCAGATCGCGCAGGATCACCCCGGCCTGGGTTCGATTGCGCACCCCGAGCCGCTCGAAGATGGCCGTCAGATGGGCCTTCACGGTGCGCTCCTGGATACCCAGGCGATCGGCGATCTGCTTGTTGAGCAGTCCTTCGGCGACCAGGGCCAGCACCCGGAACTGCTGGGCGGTCAGTCGTGACAGGCCGCTCGCCAGGCTCAGGTCGCTGGCCCGTGAGGCGACCCGTGCCACCGCCTCGCGCAGGCCGGGCGGCAGCCAGCGGACGCCGCTCAGGACGGCTTCGATGGCCGTGCCGATCAGGGCGATGTCGCTGCGCTTGGGCAGATAGCCGACCGCACCATGATCGAGCGCGCGGCGGACCACGCTCGGATCGTCATTGGCGGACACCACCATCACCCCGACCGCCGGAAACAGGCTGCGGATCGCCGCCAATCCGGCCAGACCATGGTTGCCCGGCATGTGCAGGTCGAGCAGGATCAGGTCGATCTCGGGATCGGCCGCCAGTGCCGCCAGCGCCTGATCCAGCGCCTCTGCCTCGGCGATGCTGGATCCGGGCAGGGCCTCGGCGGCGGCCTGACGCAGGGCCTGACGGAACAGCGGATGGTCGTCGGCGATCAGCAGGCTGGGCATGATTGGGGCGAGGACACGGGATGATGCATGGGGTGGTCGCAGGCGCTGGCCGGCCGGCATGCAGACCGCGATTGTAGACCGGTCCGCTCGATGCGGCAGGCGTTGCCGACTGTACCAAGGTACGATGACCCGGTCGGGCCGCCAGCGGGTAAGGTGGTCGGATGTTCGTTCACAGCCGTGTGCCGATGACAGCGCCCCCGAGTCCATCGATCCCGAGCAGCCCGAGTGCTAGTGGCCCGATTGCAAGTGGCCCGATTGCAAGCAGCCCGGTTTCAAGTGGTCCCGTCCGGGCTGTGGTCATCGCCGCAGCCCTGCTGGCCCTGGTCGGCTGTGCCGGCACCCCCCGGAGCATGGCCATGGCCAGTCCTGATCCGCTGCAATCGAGGGTCACCGAACACCGCGTCGCGGACGATCTGCTGACCGCCGGTCTCGGCATTGCCGGGCTGCGCTCGCCGGTGCCGCCCGCGTTCGACGATCCGGCCCGGCCGACCGCCGACGAGGCCCGTCGACGAGCGATCTGGAGCAATTGGCGCGGTATCGCCGATCTCAGCCCCGGCGGCGGCTTCGGCAGTGTCGATCCGGAACCGCAGCCGGTTCCTGGTCGCGAGTTCAGCGCCCTGCTGCGTCTGCCCGATGCCCGACAACCGTTCCGGGCACTGGTGCAACTGCCCGATGCCTTCGATCCGGCCCGGCCCTGCCTGGTGGTCAGTGCCGCCTCCGGTTCGCGCGGCATCTACGGTGCGATCGCCCTGGCCGGAGCCTGGGGCCTGCCGCGTGGCTGCGCCGTGGTTCACACCGACAAGGGTGCCGGCAGCGGCTGGTTCGATCATGCCGGCGGCATCGGCTTCGCCCTCGATGGCACTCCGGCCGGTCGCGATCAGATGCTGGAGTATGCCCCGGAACCGGGCCATGACGGTCGCCCGCTGGTGGCGATCAAGCACCTGCATTCCGGCGACAATCCCGAGGCCGACTGGGGCCAGCATGTCGAGGCTGCGGCCCGGTTCGGGCTGGCCATGCTCAGTGAAGCGTTCCCCGGTCGCGCGCCGTTCACCCCCGAGCACACCCGAATCATCGCGGTCGGCCTGTCCAACGGCGGCGGAGCCGTGCTGCGTGCCGCCGAGATCGGTGCCGGCTGGCTGGATGGCGTGGTCGCGGTCGCTGCCAATGTCCATGTGGCCGAGCGCGGCCGGCCACTGTTCGATTACGCCAGTGAAGCGGCCGTGCTGATGCCCTGTGCCCTGCTCGACGCCCGCTTCGATGACGAGCCGAATGCCCGTCCGGCCGGCACCCGTCCGGAGCCCTGGCAGCAGCGCTGCGCCAGCCTCAGGGCCGCCGGTCGGCTGGCTGCCGATGATCTCACCGGCCAGGCCGCCGAGGCACTGGCCCGCCTGCGGGCCGGCGGTTGGACCGATGCTGCCCTGGCTGCCGCTGCCACCAGTGTCTCGCTCGACCTGTGGCGGGCAGTCACTGCCGGCTATGCCGCCGCCTACAGCCGTCGCGATGGCGCCGACATGCCGTGCGGCTACGGCTATGCCATGCTCGACCCGAACGGCCTGCCGCGTCCGGCCAGCCCGACGGAGCGGGCCGCCTGGTGGAGCGACAGTGCGGGCATTCCGCCGGCCGCTGGGGTCACCCTGATCGATGCCTTCGCCACCGGCCCGGATGCCCATCTGCCCGGCCTGCTCTGTCTGCGTGGACTGTGGGACGGCGGGGGCGGGCAGGCCGAGGCGCTGCGCACCGGCGTTGCCGCCACGCGGGTCGGCTTGCCGCCCTCGGACCTGCCGATGATCCTGATCCACGGCCTCGACGATGGCCTGATTCCCGAAGCGCAGGCGACCGGCGCCTATGCCGCCTGGCTGCGCGACAACGGCCGGACACCGAGCTACTGGACGGTCAGCCCGGCCCAGCACTTCGATGCCTTCCTGGGCTTCCCGCAGTTCGGCGGCCGCTACCTGCCGCTGTTGCCCTATGCCTATCGCGCCCTCGATGCACTGTGGGCGCACCTGGAAACCGGCGCGCCGCTGCCGGCCGACCGCCGGATCCTCGGCCGGCCACGGCCGTTCGGCGCGACTGGCCTGGCACCGCTTTCGAGCGAGCATCTCGGGCTGGACTGAGGCCGAGCCAGCGGCCCGATCGGCGGATGCCGGTCGGACCGTTCAGTGCGCTGCGGTTGCCGACCTGGCGTGACTCATTTTCCCTGGCAGGTGCAGCCGAAATCGTTGCACCCGACCGTGCCCTCGGCACAGACCCCGTCGGCGGCAATCATCGTCACGCAGTCATCGGCGCCGGCACAGGCGCAATTGCCACTGTTGCAGACATAGCCCAGGCCGCCGTTGGCTGCCGCGATGTCGAGCGCGCTGGATGGCTTGGTGGAGGCCCGTGCCCGGACCTTCTGCACGGCCGGCAGCAACAAGGCCCGTGCCTGCTCGGGGCGATCCGATTCCAGCGCCCGCTGAAAGGCCGGCGTGAATCGGCCATCGGCGGTCGTTGCGCTGGCGGGCTTGACGGTCGTGCGGGTGGGCGACTCTCGACTGTCCTGGCTGTGGACTGGATTCACAGCCAGCAGTCCGGCGACGGCCAGGGTGAGGATGACCAAGGCATTCATGGTGTGGTTCTCCCAACGTGAAGATCGACCCCTGCCTAGTAAAGCAACGCATTCGCTGCACCGCACCGGACAGCGGCGCACCCGACAGCGGCGCTGTGGCTCGCCGCGTGCGCGCGGAGCGCTTGTCGCACCCGGATCGAGCGGGTAGGCTGGGACTCTCTCGGTCAGCCGACCGATGCCGCGATCGCACGAGCCCGCCATGGCCGATTCCAGCCACATGTCCACCTCCAACGCCGATACCACCCGCAGCGTCGGCGGCATCGCCGAGCCGATCCGGCGCTATCGCGAGACCTATCGCAGCACCGAGATTCCCGCCGGGTATCGCCCGATCCTGCATCTCGGCTTCACCTTCGGTGCCGGCAGCCTGGCCCTGCTGTGGTGCATCGCAGCGTTGGACACCGTGCAGGCGGTCGAGTGGCTGACCGTGCCCCTGGCCTTCCTCTATGCGAACCTGGTCGAGTACATCGGTCATCGCTACCCGATGCATCGACCCTATCCCGGACTCAAGGTCATCTACCGGCGGCATGCCGGGCAGCACCATCGGTTCTTTACCCACGAATCGATGCCGCTGGACGGACTTCGCGACCTCCGGGCGGTGCTGTTTCCACCATCGCTGGTGGTGTTCTTCTTCGGTGGCTTTGCCGGGCCGATCTGGTTCCTGCTGGCCTGGACGGTATCGGCCAATGTCGCCTGGCTGTTCCTGGCCACCGGCCTGGCCTACTACCTCAGTTATGAATTGCTGCATCTGGCCTATCACGCGCCGGACGAGTCCCGGCTGGGGCGAGCCCGAATCCTGGCTCGGCTGCGTGCCTTGCATCAGGCGCATCACGACCCGGAATTGATGAGCCGATGCAATTTCAACATCACCTGGCCACTCGGCGACTGGCTGTTCGGCACCTTCGCGCGGGAAGCCACCGAGCGGCTGCGCGATCGGGCCGGCGAGCACGCGACCGATCGCCGCCGCCATCGTCGCGCTGGGCGTGATCGGCGGTATCGAGACCGCGTGCCGCGTGCTCATGCCGGT
>DIHI01000076.1:9404-24793 GCA_002420085.1 Lysobacterales bacterium UBA5700
CAGCACCCCGAAGCCGATCGCCACCGCCAGGAACAGCAGCATCGCCTGCAGGTTCAGGAAGCCGGTCCAGTAGGCGCCGAACACGAACACATAGCCCAGTACCTCCAGGATCGGCCCGAACAGGTCGAACACCAGCATGAACGGAAAGGTCAGCCAGCCAGCAGCGCCGCTGCGGCGGGCGAACAGCAGGCCGAGATTGGTCCACAGGCTTTCCGCCAATCCACGCTGCCAGCGGGTCCGTTGCCGATAGAGCACGCGCAGCGACTCCGGTGCCTCGGTCCAGCACACCGGGTCGGGCACCGACACGATCCGGTAGCGCTGGCCTCGGGCACTGAGCACGCGATGCAGTCGGACCACCAGTTCCATGTCCTCGCCGAGGGTGTCGTGGCGATAACCGCCGACGCCGATTACGGTCTCCTTGTGAAAGAGGCCGAACGCACCGGAAATGATCAGCACGCCGTTGAACTGCGACCAGCCGAGTCGGCCGAACAGGAAGGCGCGCAGATACTCGACGATCTGGACCACGGCGATCGGATTGCTGGGCAGGCCGGTGCGCACCAGGAAACCATGGCGGATGTCGCAGCCGTTGGCGATCCGGATGGTGCCACCGACCGCGATGGTGTCGGGATCGGTCAGAAACGGCAGGACGATCCGCGACAGACTGTCGCGTTGCAGGACCGAATCGGCATCGACGCAGGCGAACAGCGGATAACGAGCGATGTTGATCAGGCTGTTGAGGGCATCGGCCTTGCCGCCGTTGGCCTTGTCCAGCACCTTGAGATTGCGATAGCGACGCGACCGATAGATCGCCTTGACCGGCTGGGTGGTCAGGCGGTTTCGATAGGCTTCGGGGTAGGGGTGCAACTGGAATTCACGGATCAGCGCGTCGAGCGTGCCATCCCGCGAGCCATCATTGGCAACCAGGATTTCGTAATCGGGGTAGTCGATCTGCAACAGTGCCCGCACCGAAGCGGCGATCGTCGCTTCCTCGTTGTAGGCCGGCACCAGCAGGCTGATCGGCGGGTCCAGATGGGTCTTGACCTGGATCAGCGCCTTGTCCTCGTACAGCCGCAGACTGGTCAGCATATTGATCGCCGACGCGGCATTGAGCAGCAGGTAGACGCCGTGCAAGGTCAGAAAATAGGCCAGGAACACGACTTCCGATGCGGTTACTACGGCCTCCAGCATCATCGTTCGGCGTCCCGATCGGCGAGCGCCTGATCGATGATGTCGCGGGCGTAGGGATCGGTCAGCCCTGCCCGCAGTTCGTCCAGTGCCGAGGCCGACAGAAACGGCAGTCGGACCAGTGCCTGGGCGGCCCGGTAGCGCACCCACCATTCCGGGTCGGTGGTCAGGGTCAGCAGGCGCTCGATATCGGAATGCCGGCCCAGTCGCCCCAACGCCGATGCCGCTTGCAAGCGCACGAACCAGGCCGGGTGATCGACCCGGCTGCGCACCAGATGGATGCGGGCCGGGTCGTTCAATGCGGCCAAGGCGGCCGCCTCGACCTCGGCATCCGGGCTGTGGGCCAGCAACCGACTGAGGATCGTGCCGCAGTTCTCACAGCCGATCCGTGCCAGCAGATGGACCAGGCCGGGCAATTGGTCCGGCAATGCCGTTCGCAACGCCTCGGCCATGGCCTTGCAGGCCGGTTCACGCGCTTCGGCCAGGGCCTCGGCCAGACGAGCCAATGGCCACTTCTTGTGCCGGATGGCGAGCCGGATGATGGTCAGTGAATGTCCAACCGGATCGATCCGGATCACCGCGCAGGCAGCCGAGACCGAAGCCAGTGGCTCGCCCTCGCGCACCAGATGCAGCAGGGCCGGCAGCGCCGAGGATTCGCGCAGATGGCCGAGCGCCATGGCGCCCAGAATCTGTCGGCCCTGACTGGCACTGGTCAATTGTGCCCGTGCGTGGCGGTCGATGCCGATTGCCATGCCGAGTTGATTGAGTCGAGCCTGGGCATCGCCGCGCAGCATGGTCTGGGCATGCAGCCATTCCCGGGCGACGACCTGCAATTCGCGTCGCGAGAACGCAGGAATCTGGCGTGGAACCTCGATCAGGGCTGCGGCCAGCACCGGCGTGAATCGCGCCAGGGTGCGCTGCTCGTGACGGGTCAGCAGGGCGTGATGCAGACGGACCAGAACCACCAGCAGAAAGGTACACACGCACAGGGTGATGGTCGCGAGCGCTGTCCATACTACGGTCTGAAGCATGGTTCGGAGCGGCTCAGTACCGGTAATGCACGTCGAGTCGAATTCCGTTGCGGGTGTGCAGATCGCCCTGACGCAACTGGCCCAGTTCCCAGCCGATACCCCAGCGGCGATCGAACCAGTGGCGTCCGATCAGCCGGATCCCGCGCAGACGGTCGGTGGCACGGGTCTCGGCGGCTACGGCGACCACCTCCCGACCTCGATTCAGACCGATTCCGATGAAGCTGTGATCCTGGTAGTAGTGATCGAGGCGCAGATCGTGGCTGCTGGTCGTTGTCCCCTGGCTTGGCCAGGACTGGCTCAGGCCATAGGCGAACCGCCATGACCGCCAGTAGCGTTCGACGCCGACCCGGATGGTATCGACATCGACATCGCTGTAATGGCTGTGGCGTCCGCTCAAGTGGGCGATCCAGCCATTGCGCCAGTCATGACTGAGTTGGCCATGGACCGACCAGCGGGCCAGGACATCCGACGCCGGGCTGACAGCGGCATCGGCCTGCACCGAGATTCGCTCCGACAGCGGCTGCCACCGACCCGCCTCGATCTGCGTGTCGGTGCGTCCGAACCGGCGGCTGTTGCGCAATGCGACGAAGCTGCGTCGCGCATCCGGCGCGACATGAGTGACCCCCAGTGAGCCGTGCTGCCAGTCTTGCTGACCGCGATCGAGTGCCTCGTAGTGACCCCCCAGGCTGATCTCGATGCCGTGTTCGGAGGCCAGTGGCCAGGGTGCGCCGGCCAGGGCCGGCACATGCCGCCAGTCCTCATCCGGAAACCGCGCGGCAGCATCGGCACGGACGGCCTTGGCCTGTCTGCGTGCCGCATGACCGCTGATCATCGCCAGGGCCTGGAGTTCCAGCCGCCACAGGTCGCGATAGTCCGGCGCGACCGCTCGCGCCTGGGCCAGCAGCGGCAGTGCCGCGTCCGGCGTGCCGGACCAGACCTCGACCTGGGCTTTTCCGAGCAGAGCATCGACATGCTCGGGCTGACGGGCCAGCAGTTGGTCGTAATGCCGTCTGGCGGCCGGCCAGTCGTTCTGCCAGGCACTCACCTGGGCCAGCAGCAGGCGCGCCTGGAGATCATCCGGCGCGTTGCGCAGATGAGCATCGAGTTGGCGACTCACCGCGTGTCGCTGAGCCTGGTCCTCGGCCTGGGCGCGCAGCTCGGTCAGATCGATCGCCGCTGTTGGCGCAGCGATCTGCATCAGGCAGAGCAGGGTCGCAAGCGGTCGGATCCGGATGCCGGCCATGTTCAGGCCGCCCTCCGCAGCAGTCGCTTCAGCCGGGCGACCAGTTCCGACGGCTTGAACGGCTTCAGGATGTAGTCCTCGGCACCGGCAGCCAGCGCCCGCACGATATCGTCTTCGCGGCTGGCCCCGGTCAGCATCACGATCGGTACGTCGTGCCAGGCTTCCCGAGATCGGATCAGAGCCATCAACTCGAAGCCATCGTGGTAGGGCAACATGACGTCGAGCAGGATCAGGTTGACCGGATGCAGGGTGTTGACCACCGCCATGGCCTCCATGCCGTCACGGGCCAGCAGCACTTCAAATCCCTCGCGTTCGAGCAGAAAGTCGATCAGGAAGGCGATCGTCCGATCGTCCTCGATGACCAGGATCCGCCTGCGTTCCGGTTCGGGCTGGGTCGATCGGTGGTTGCCGGCCGATGCAGCAGTGTCGCCGAGCGGATCGTCGCCGAGCGCATCAATCTGGCCCGGTATCATTCGGTTCGAGCGTTCGGCCTCGGTCAAGCCACCTGGCGATGCCCCTCGGTGCCCCGATCTGATTGGATTCCGCCGATGCCACACGCGCGGTCGTGACGGCCGGGTCGGGCAGGTATCGAGCGCAGCAATCGACCCGTCCACGGCGAACGGCTGGGTGGCGGCGAAGCTCGATGTGTAGTCTGTCGTTCGCCGCTGGGCCGCTGTATCCATACGCCTTTCCGGGTACGTCCGTCGGTACCTGTTGCCGATCTGCTCGATTGCCTGAGTCGTGATGATGAGCGCGTCGTCGTGGCGGGCGGAGCGCCATCCGCGCGGGTTCACACTATACCTTAAAAAAGTGATCGAACATACTGATGAAGAGCCGGAAAATCTGTCGGGCTTCGAGGGTTGCACGGGCCATGCGAGGCGAGCGGTGCAGCCCTCGGCCGGGTCGGCGGGCTACGCCTTCCCCGGCCCTGTGTCGAGCACGCCGATGGACCAGTCGGAACGGCTGGCCCATCGGACGGCCGCCTGCCGTGATTACAGGCCGCGCGGCGTGATGTCGGTGGAACTGACCCAGCCTGGATTGCCGTTTTCGTCCTCGACTTCCCACCAGGTGCCTTCCTTGACCCCGGTCGGGTAGACCAGGTCGCCGACCTCGAACTCACGCACGGTGCCGCTGCTGGCTACCGGGGTGCGCTTGAGGGCGGTCGGTTTGCTCACCGTGTATGCCTGGATGCCGGCTTCGTCCGAGGCATTGCGATCGAGCCCCTGCATGTAGCCGACCAGATCGTTGAAGGCATGCATGTAGGCGATCGAGATGACCTTGCCGATCTCGGTGTCGGAATAACCGCCACCGACCGCACCGATGGCGCCGACCAGTCCGCCGCCGCCGAAGCTGATGTCGGTCTTCTTGGCATTGCCTTCGGCGACGTACATCTGCTCGGTGGTGCGCATATCGACCAGGGTGATCAGGGTCTGGGCTTCCAGCCGCTTGGTCTTGAGACCACCGATCAGGCCACCGACGCGGCCGCCGACCAGCCCGCCGATCGCGCCGCCGACGGCACTGCCGCCGGAGTTCTCATCGGAACCGACGATGTCGGGAATGATGGCGTAATCGGCCGCCAGGATCTGGCCTTTGCCGACATTCGAGCCGCGCCGGAGTTCACCGGAATCGGCCAGGTCACGTTCGCCGACCCGCATGGCCAGGGCGCGGCCACGATCGACCACCCGCAGGCAGCCCGAGCGGCTGGCCAGCATCTTGATCAGGGCTTCCGGATTGCCCAGTCCGAAGGCATCCCACCAGCGGATTTCCGGCTCTTCGATGGCCACGGTGCCGACCGGCTGGTCACAGCGAAGCAGTTCCGGCGGTTGATTCTTACGGTTGGATTGAGCCGAGGCCGTGCCGGCAAGCACGAACAGGGCCGGGATGATCAGCAGACGAGCGATGCCAGGGTTCATTCCTATCTCCAATCAGGTGGATGCGGTGTGGATACTGCGGCGCGCCGTGAATCCCGTCAGGGACGCGGTCTGTCCAGGCATACGCAGGACACTGGCCATACCGGTCATGGCGTGTTTGACAGCCGTGCAGGACATCGGCACGGCCACCGGTGATCCCCCTGCCTGTGCCGTGCCGCTCAGCCGACTCGGCAATTGTCGTCGGTTTGCGCGTATTCGCCAAATTTGAGGTGTCGGTCACGGTTGCGCTGCCCGTCCCCCGGTAGGTCTCGCCAGCCGATTCGGGCTACAGTGTGTGGCTACCCCGTTCGGCTCATGGATCATGCTGTCGCAGTTCGTCTCAGGCTGGAAAATGCGATGGTTTCAGGTTCGCTCAGGGGCTGGTTGCGGGTCTGCCGATCGTGTCGGCGGCGATGCCGGCATGCCAGCCATTGCCGATTTCCTGGTCGAGGCCGGGATCGGCGATTCGATCACCGGAGGAGTGCGATGATCGACTGGCTGCGGCGCGCCTGGCGCCGACATCGATCGCCCGTGACAGCCGCCGATCCGAGTCCGAGCCTGGGCAAACCGACCTCGCCATCGCCCTGGGTCACCCGCGACTGGCGCTATCTCACCCTGCATTTCGCACAGGCCACCGCACAGAGCCGGATGTCGCGCTGGCACCCGGATCAGTTGCTGATCGGCTACACCCGGACCATGTTGGCTGGCCTGCTGTGGTGCCCGGCACCCCACCGGATCGGCATGGTCGGGTTGGGCGGCGGTTCGCAACTCAGGTTCTGCCGTCGCTGGTTGCCCGAGGCATGCATCGAGGCGATCGAAATCGATCCCAGGGTCATCGCCCTGCGTCGCAAATTCCGCATCCCCGATGATGATGCCCGACTGCGGGTGATCGAGGCCGATGCCGCCGTGCTGCTGCCCGAGCGCCCGGCCGCCTACGACCTGCTGCTGATCGATGGCTATGACGCTGAGGGTGTGCCGCCCGCTCTGTCCAGCGTGCGCTTTCATGCCGCCTGTCGAGATGCGCTCACGGCCGACGGCGTGTTGGCCAGCAATCTGTTCGGCGCGGGGGTCGATGCCCATATCGAACGCATGCGTCGGGTGTTCGGTTCCCGGCTGCGGGTGGTTCCCGAACCGGGGATGAGCAACCGGGTGGTATTCGCCTGGCGGGGCGAAATGCCTCCGCCGGAGCGATTGCAACCGGCATTCTGGCCCGCGCACATCACCCCCGGTTGGCGCGATCCTCTGACCGATGCCTTCGAGCGGGTCGCGCGCGCACTGCGCACGCGGCGGCCCTGAGCCGCGACCGATGTTCCGCTCCGACCCTGCGCCCGCCTGATCCGGATCCGATC
The DNA here is from genome assembly GCA_002420085.1 of Lysobacterales bacterium UBA5700. Classification (GTDB taxonomy): domain Bacteria; phylum Pseudomonadota; class Gammaproteobacteria; order Xanthomonadales; family Xanthomonadaceae; genus UBA11164. The sequence goes on from DIHI01000076.1 coordinate 16,123, forward strand.
ACACGGATCCGATCACACTGGAGCAGCGGGCACACCGACGCTATAGTTCCGCCACCCGTTCTTGCAAGGAAGACGCACATGATCCGTACCGAACCCATGCCCCGGACCGGCCTGAGCATGGCCCTGGTCCTCCTGGCTGCCCTGCTGATCGTGACTCTGGCACCGAGCGCGCGCGCCGAGGTTCGCGAGAGTTCCGAGCACGGCTTCGTTCTCGAAAATGTCGAGACCGTCCCGGTCGGCCGCGATGCCGTCTGGGCGGCCCTGATCGACATCGCGCGCTGGTGGCCGTCCGGCCACACCTGGTGGGGCGATGCCAGCAAGCTGTCGATCAACCCGGTGGCTGGCGGCTGTTTCTGCGAGATCGACGGCGAACGGCAGGCCGAGCACATGCGGGTGGTGTTCGTCGAGCCTGGCCAGATATTGCGTCTCACCGGCGGCCTGGGTCCGCTCCAGGGCATCGGCATCAATGGCATCCTGGAATTCCGGATCGACGACATCCTCGGCGGTGGCAGCACGATCACCCTGTCATACCGCTTCTCCGGCCAGATGCCGCAGGAGCGCGATGCCTTCATCGAAGTGGTCGATCGGGTCCAGGGCGGCCAACTCGGCGGTCTCGGCAAACTGCTGCGCGAGCAGGGCAAGTGAACCCAGTACGGCAATCGCCGCATCGCCACGACGCCAGTCGAAACCGGCGGCTCGCTGCGATCCTGATCGCCATCCTCAGTGTGTCTTCGGCCGTGCTGCCGGTCCTGCTGCCGGTCACCGTGGCCGGTGCCGCCGAGACCGGTTTCGCCCGCGCGGTGTTGGCGCCACGCGATCGAATCGAGCCGGAGAATCGCATTCTGAGCGAGCGTCTCGACCATCTGCTGCCCGGCCTGATGGCCGAGGCCGGTCTCGACATGTGGCTGGTGCTGGCCCGCGAGTACGCCGAGGATCCGGTCTACTTCACCCTGGTGCCGCAGCCCAGTCATGCCGCCCGCCGCACCACGATGCTGGTCTTCCATCGCCGTCCCGATGGCGGTGTCGATCGGCTTTCGGTCAACCGCTACCCGCTTGGCCCGCCCTATGAATCGGCCTGGTCGGGCGGCGACCTCGATCAGCAATGGCAGGCCCTGGCCGACCTGATCGTGGCCCGCGATCCGGCCCGAATCGGCATCAACGTCTCGCCTGACTGGGCGGTCGCCGATGGCCTGACCAAGGGCCTGCATCAGCGCCTGCTGAAGGTGTTGCCGGAAAGCCACCATGCTCGCCTGACCTCGGCCGAAACCCTGGTGGTGCGCTGGCTGGAGAGCCGCATTGCCAGCGAGGCGACCCTTTATCCGGCGATCGTCGCCCTGGCCCGAGGGGTGATCGCAGAGGCATTTTCCGGACGGGTCATCGTTCCCGGCGTGACCCATACCAGCGATGTCGCCTGGTACATCCGCGAGCGTTTCGAGGCGCTCGATCTGCCGGTGTGGTTCATGCCCTACGTCAACCTCCAGCGCCCCGGCGTGGCCTGCGCGCGCGACCAGCCGTTCTGCGGAATCGAGGCCGTCATCCAGCCGGGCGATGTCCTGCACACCGATGTCGGCATCTGCTATCTGAAGCTCTGCACCGACACCCAGGAAATGGCCTATGTCGCGCGTCCGGGCGAACAGCAGCCGCCGGCCGGGCTGCGTGCTGCGCTGACCCAGGGCAATCGCTGGCAGGATCTGCTGACCGCCGAGTTCGTGACCGGCCGAACCGGCAATGCCATTCTGGCCGCGACCCGTCGTGCAGCCGAAGCCGAGCGCCTGCTGGCCAGTACCTACAGCCACCCGCTCGGCTTGTTCGGCCATGCCCCCGGCCCGACCATCGGCATGTGGGACAACCAGGGTCCGACCCCGATTCAGGGCGACTGGCCGCTGCACCCGATGACGGCCTATGCGATCGAAGGCAACATCAAGGCGCAGGTCGCGGAGTGGGGTGGCCAGTGGGTGCAGATCAAACTGGAACAGAGCGCCCTGTTCGACGGACAGCGCGTGCAGTACCTCGCCGGCCGTCAGACCGAGTGGCACCTCGTGGATTGAGCCAGGCCGGATCGCTCCAGCGACCCGCCCGGCTTGCACGAATCCCAGCGGCTACGCATTGCGGATGCGGATCCCGGCCCCGCTCAAGACTTCCCCTCGAACAGTTCCCGTCCGATCAGCATCCGTCGGATCTCGTTGGTGCCGGCACCGATCGCATAGAGCTTGGCGTCGCGCAGAATCCGCCCGGTCGGATACTCGTTGATGTAGCCGTTGCCGCCGAGCGCCTGGATGCCTTCCAGGGCGACCTGGACCGCTGCCTCCGAGGCATGCAGCAGGCAGGCGGCAGCGTCGATCCGGCTGCGCCGGCCGGCATCGTAGTCGCGCGCCACCTGGTAGGCGAAGGCACGGCTCGATTGCAAGGCGGTGTACATGTCGGCGATCTTCGCCTGCATGATGCCGAACGTGCCGATCGCCGCGTCGAACTGCTTGCGTTCGCGCACGTAGGGCAGGGCAGCATCGAGCGCCGCCTGCATCAGCCCGAGCGGGCCACCGGTCAACACCAGCCGCTCGGTATTGAGGCCGCTCATCAGCACCTTGACGCCTTGATCGACCTCGCCGAGCACATTCTGGTCGGGGATCTCGCAGTCCTCGAACACCAGTTCGCAGGTGTTGCTCCCGCGCATGCCGAGTTTGTCGAGCTTCTGTGCGGTCGAGAAGCCCTTCATCCCGCGCTCGATGATGAATGCGGTCATGCAACGGCTACCGGCCTCCTTGCCGGCGGTGCGCATGTAGACGATCAGGACATCGGCCTCCGGGCCATTGGTGATCCACATCTTGCTGCCGTTGGCGATCCAGCGGTCACCGCGCCGTTCGGCCCGGCAGGCCATCGATCCGACCACATCCGAACCGGCGCCCGGCTCGCTCATCGCAAGCGCGCCCTTCCACTCGCCACTGCACAGTTTGGGCAGATAGGTCTGGCGCTGCCGGTCGCTGCCATTGCTGTACAGATTCTGCAGGCACAGGTTGGAGTGCGCACCGTAGCTCAGGCCGACACTGCCCGAGGCACGCGAGATTTCTTCCATCGCCACCACGTGTGCCAGATAGCTCATCTCCGAACCACCCAGGTCGCCCGGCAGGGTGATGCCGAGCAGGCCCATCGCACCCAGCTTGGGCCACAGATCGAGCGGGAAGGCATTGTCCCGATCGATCTCGGCGGCGCGCGGAGCGATTTCCGTTTCTGCGAATCGACGCACGGCTTCGCGCAGCGCGTCGATCTCTTCTCCAAGTGGGAACGGGTTCATGGGATCAGGCGTGCCGTCGGCCCATGAAGCGCGGAGCGTTCTGGCCGAGATGGGGCAGACGCAGCTTGCCGATCGCCGCGATCCGCTCTTCTGCCATGCGGTCGGCCGCCTTGTAGGTTGGAATGCCGTCGCGATCGGCGATCTCGAAGATGCGGTTGACGTTGTAGTAGATGGTCCGCATCATCCGCATCGCGCGCTCGCGGTTGTAACCGTCGATTTCCAGCGAGACGTTCATCAGGCCACCGGCGTTGACCGCATAGTCGGGGGCGTACAGGATGCCCCGACCTTCCAGTTCGTCGCCGATGGCATTGCTGGCGAGCTGGTTGTTGGCGGCACCGCAGATGACCTTGCACTTCAGGCGCGGCAGGGTGCGTTCGCTGACCGTGCCGCCGAGCGCGGTCGGCGAATAGACATCAGCATCGACATCGTAGATCTCATCGAGGCCGACCGCCTCGGCGCCGAACTCATCGACGGCCCGCTGCACGGCATCCTGGTTGAGGTCGGTGACGAAGACCTTGGCGCCGCGCTCGTGCAGCAGCTTGACGAATTCCATCCCGACATGTCCCACGCCCTGCACGGCATAGCTGTACTTGCCGACTTCCTCGTTGCCGAAGCGGCGGTTGAGTGCCGCCATCAGCCCTTGCAGGGTGCCGTAGGCGGTGAACGGCGAAGGATCGCCGGAACCACCATGGACTTGATGGACGCCGGTCACGTACTCGGTTTCCTTCAACACCCACTCCATGTCATTGACGTCGATGCCGACATCCTCAGCGGTGATGTAGCGGCCGTTGAGCGAATTGACGAACCGGCCGAACGCCCGGAACAGCGCCTCGGACTTGTCCTTGGCCGGATCGCCCCAGATCACCGCCTTGCCACCGCCCAGGTTGAGACCGGACACCGCCGCCTTGTAGGTCATCCCGCGCGACAGCCGCAGCACATCCTCGACCGCCTCGGCCTCGCTGGCGTAGGGCCACATCCGGGTGCCGCCGAGAGCCGGGCCAAGCACGGTGTTGTGGATGGCGATGATGGCGCGCAGACCGGCGTCGGCGTTGTGGCAGAACACCACTTCCTCGTGCGCGGTGTGGGCGATGGTTTCAAAGATCATGGGCGAATACTCCAATGCGTGGGGCCGCCCGTGGGCGGTGTGGTGCGGAACGGGGCGGGTGCGCGTCGGCGGATCGTGTGGAAGACGACTTCGGTCGCACGCGATAGGGCGGCTGGCGGAATCAAGGCCGGCATTTTACCGTGAAACGCCAATGGCGAGGCCAGGGCGAGCGGCGTCGCGGGGGCCGAAAACTGCGATTGGCGATCCGATATTCGAGAGCGCATGGACCATACGCATGCGAACGGATTACCGCCCGGTCAGAAGCGCCGGATCGGGCGTTCCCGCAACCACAGAGTGGCCAGCCATTTCTCGCCTGCTTCGACCGGCATGCCGGCATGCAGGCTGTCCGGGTGGCGGAGGCCATCGGCGGTGAGGTTGTCGAACACCACGGCCCGACCGGGAATCGGTTCGACCCGAACCCCGATGTTTGGAAAATCGGTGGCGCCGCCGGCCTCGACCGGATTCAGGTAACAGCACAGGGTGGTCCGACGCTGTCCGTAGTGGTCGAGGTGCTGGCCTTCGGCATTCGGGTTCAGGGAATCGTAGTGCGGTCGGTATTGCTCACCAGGGCCGTACCGCAAGACCGCCAGGGGTTCGGCTTCGATCAGTCGGCCACCGGCAATCGCCGCCATCCGCACTTGCAGCAGACGCAGCCAGAAGTCCTCGATGATCGGGTCGATCGAGGCATCCTGGCTGGTGCGGACCTCGAATTCGATGGCGTCACCCTGCTGCGGGTCGAACACCCGTGAGCGCCGGAGATGGGGCGCGGCGATCGCCGAGATCAATCGGCAATCCTCGGCGCTCAGCACGCCATCGGCCACCCGCACCCAGGGCGATGCATGCAGGGTCTGTGGTGCCGGAACGCTCAGCAGCCCTTCGAGTGCCAAGTGCTGCGGCCGCTCGAACGGGGCCGCTACCGGGTCGCGCTGTGCGACCACCTGCGCGATGTTCGGGCACCCGGCCGCTGCCAGTTGTCGATCCAACTGCGTCGCCAGGGCCGGATCGGCCGGCATCGACTCGCCGTGGCGCGCCCGCTCCGCCAGCAATCGGGCCGATACCACATCGCCGAGTTGACTGGCATCGCGCAGCAAGCGTTCGCTGGCGGTGCGATCGGCCGGATGCGGTGAACGCCCGAAATACAGGGCCAGCGCCCGCAAGGCGGGCGGAAACCGGCGTCGGGCACTGCTCAGCAGCCAGCCGCCGATCCGCCCGAAATCGCATTCGAGGGCGCGATTGCCGAGTGCCGCCAGGGCCAGCCAGTAGGGTGCGGCCGGCGACGCCTTGGCGTCGGCCCAGTGCAGCCAGCGGACCGCATCGGCGATGTCCTGGTCGGATTGGGTCAGGAACAGCAGGATGCGCGCCAGTTCGACCGCTGCCGGCGGATGGCCGGCGGCAGTGGAGCGTTTCAGCCAGGGCAGGGCATCCGACGGCCGCCCAGTGCCGATCAGGGCCTGAGCCAGGGCGAACTGTGCCTGCGGATCGCCCGATTCGGCTTGAGCGAGCCGGTGTGGATCGAATTCTGGCCGCGCACTCGGATCATTTGCGTTCATGGCGTAGAGTTTAGCCGGACACCTTCGGGCGCTCATCGTGGCTGCCGGAGCCGGCCCGTCTCGACATCCTTTCCCCCCAAGGCGCAACAGGAGACCACATGTGATGAATCGCCCCAGCCTCATGATGCTGCTGGTGTTCGCCCTGACCCTGGTCGGCAACGCCCGTGCCGATGACCGCAGCGAGGTCATCGCCGCCTACATGAAAGCCTTCCAGCACAAGACCTATCGGCTCGAACTGCGCAACATGGACGGTCGTGGCGGCACCGCCACGGTCGATGTGATGATGCCCGATACCTTCCACATGCGCTCGGCTGATGGCGAGTTCATCGTCCACCCGAAGGGCACCTGGACCCGGCAGGGTGGGCAGTGGACGAAGCTGCCGATGGATCTGACCGCGATGATGCAGAACTACCGGGCGCCGACCGAAGCCCAGGCTCAGCGCGACATCGGTACGGTGGTGCTGGTCGGCGAGGAACAGGTCGAGGGCTGCGCGGCCAGAACCTATCGTTATCGTTCCGACAGCCAGGACTTCGGCGGTGGTCGGCCCGGCCAGGACGTGCTGCTGTCGGTGTGCATAGCGACCGGCCTGCCGATTCGAGTTCAGCCGGTCGGCGAGGCGTCCAGCCTGATCTACGACTTCAGTGCGCTGATCGACATTCAGCCCCCACAGTGAACACCCGACAGCGGATCGCTGTGCGGTCCGGCTGATCGGACCAGGCTCGGTGCCGAGGGCGGACGGTTACAATGGCCGACAGTCCGACAATCGCCCGTCGAGGTCGTCATGAATCCGCCAACCGGCACCGCAGCCCAACCCCGCCAGACCGTCGAGCAAGCCCACACGGAGTCGTCGCCGCTGCGCTTCGTCACCGCAGCCAGCCTGTTCGATGGCCACGATGCGGCCATCAACATCATGCGCCGGCTGATCCAGGCACAAGGTGCCGAGGTAATCCACCTCGGCCACAATCGATCGGTCGAGGATGTCGTTCGCGCCGCCCTGCAGGAGGATGCCGACGCTATCGCGTTGTCGAGCTACCAGGGCGGCCACGTCGAATACTTCAAGTACATGATCGACATGCTGCGCGAACGCGGCGCCAGCCATGTCCGGGTGTTCGGTGGCGGTGGTGGCACCATCACGCCTGAAGAGATCGCTGAACTGCATCACTACGGCGTCGAGCGCATCTACCACCCCAACGACGGCATGCACATGGGGCTGGTGGCGATGATCGAAGATGTCGTGCGGCGCACCGCTGGCGCGCGGGAATCGTTCAAGCCGGGAATCGGGAGTCGGGAATCGGGAATCGGGAGTGCAGCGTTGCCCGCGATCGACGACGAGATCGGCATCGGCCGCGTGCTCAGTGCCATCGAAGACGGCGTTTACAGCGAAACCGAACTCGCCACGTTGCGCAAAGAGTGGGTCGCCGGCTCCTCCGATTCCCGATTCTCCATTCCCCATTCCCGGATCCCCGCGACGCCAGTCGTGGGGATCACTGGCACCGGCGGCGCTGGCAAGTCGAGCGTCACCGATGAACTGCTCAATCGCTTCCTGCACTGTTTCCCGGACATGCGAATCGGCGTGATCGCGGTCGATCCGACCCGTCGCCGCACCGGAGGCGCCCTGCTGGGTGATCGCATCCGGGTCAATTCACTGCGCAGTCGGCGGGTGTTCATGCGCTCGATGGCGACCCGTCGCCAGCACGTTGCGACCAGCGCCGTGCTCAAGGACTGCATCGCCTTCATGAAGGCGGTTGGCTATGACTTGGTGATCGTCGAGACCGCCGGCATCGGCCAATCCGATTCCGAGATCGTCGATCTGGTCGATTTTCCGATCTATGTGATGACCAGCGAATACGGCGCTGCCAGCCAGCTCGAAAAGATCGACATGCTCGACTATGCCGAACTGGTGGTGCTCAACAAGTTCGACCGGCGCGGCGCCGACGACGCCTTGCGCGATGTCCGCAAGCAGTGGAAGCGCAACCGCACCGCCTTCGCGATGAAGGACGAAGACGTGCCGGTCTATCCGACCATCGCCAGCCAGTTCAACGACCCCGGCACCACCTGGATGTTCGTGAACCTCTGCCGCCTGGTGGCGGCAAAGATGAGAATCGGCAATGGTGAATCGGCAATTGCAGGCGCGCGCTGCGACTTCAATCCGACCATCGACACCTCGCTGAAGGAACCGCGCGCCACCGTGCTGATTCCCGGTCAGCGGGTGCGTTACCTCGCCGAGATTGCCGAACAGGGCCGGGCGATCAACCGCGCCATCGAAAGCCAGGCCGAGATCGCCGATCGAGCGCACAGCTATTACCAGGTGCTGAGCGACCTCGGCGATCCCGTGCTGCCCAAGGCGCTGGACCTGTACGACCCCGACGCCTTGCTTCCTCCTCCGCCCACACAAGGGACCGAGGGTGAAGATGCGGGCGCAGCGAGCGGGGCCATGTACACCCTGCGTCAGCGCTACAACGACGCCGTCCAGTCGCTGACCCGTGACGCCCTCGACCTGCTGCGCGAGTGGCCGGAGCGACGCAAGTCGATCACCGACGATGTCAATCAGTACCAGGTGCGCGACCGGACCATTCGGGTCGAGAACTACCGCGAATCGCTCAGTCACCAGAAGATTCCGAAGATCGCCGCACCGAGCTATCGTGGTTGGGGCGAGCTACTGACCTTCCTCGGCAAGGAGAATCTGCCCGGCAGCTACCCCTACACCGGCGGCGTGTACCCGTACCG
>DIHI01000040.1:0-313 GCA_002420085.1 Lysobacterales bacterium UBA5700
TGGCCGGTGCCGGAGGTTGGGACGCACCCGGTGGAGGTGGTGGTCGAGGACGTGTTCGGCGGTGCGTGTCAAACCAGTTGCCGCTCCGATACATACACCGGAACAACCAGAGCGTCGCCAGCCTCGATCGCGAGGCGGGCATCTCCGCCCCGAGCCTGGGACTATGCGCGTCGTGGTGGCACTACGGTCTGGTAGATGACACTCGATCGGTGGCCGTTGCTGGCCGTCATCCAGAGTAGGGCTATCCGCCGGCGACTTTGCGGGTGCGGGCTTTCGGGGTGGCGGTGGCGGTGGGTTTCTTGCTGGCTGCTTT
>DIHI01000040.1:431-2879 GCA_002420085.1 Lysobacterales bacterium UBA5700
TTCTTGCCGGCGGTTTTGCTGCCGGTTGTGGTTCGGCCGGCCGCTGTCTTCGGGGTGGACTTGGTGCTGACGGCAGTTTTCTTGCCGGCGGCCTTCTTCGTCGGGCGGCTGGTGTTGGCGCTGGTTTCGGTGTCGGTTTCGCTGCGGGCCGTGCTGCGTTTACCGGCGGTCTTGCCGGCGGTCTTGCGACCGAAGCCCTTGCGTGCGGGTTTGCCGGTCTCTGCCATCAGGCGCTCGGCTTCTTCAAGGGTGAGCGAGGCCGGCTCCCGATCCTTGGGAATCTTGCCATTGAGGTTGCCGTCGCTCAGGTAGGGGCCGAAGCGGCCGTTCAGTACCTGGATGTCGCTGCCGTCGAAACGCTTGATGATGCGATTGGCGGCGATTTCTTCCTTCTCCCGGATCAGGGCGATGGCGCGATCGAGGTCGATGGTGTACGGGTCATCGTCCTTCTTGAGCGAGGCGTAGGTCTTGCCGAGCTTGACGAAGGGGCCGAAGCGGCCGACACCGACGCTGACCGATTCGCCGTCGTGTTGGCCGAGGTCGCGCGGCAATCTGAACAGTTGCAGGGCGTCGTCGAGGTTGATCGAGTGCATGCTCTGGCCGGGTCGCAGGCTGGCAAAGCGTGGTTTGTCGGCGTCTTCTCGGGTGCCGATCTGGGCGAACGGCCCAAACCGGCCGAGACGGACGCTGACCGGCTTGCCACTGGCGGGGTCGATGCCCAGATCGCGGGCGCCGGTGGCTTCACCACGATCGACCGATTCCATCTTGTCTTCGACCAGCGATCGGAATGGGCGCCAGAATTCATGCATGAGCGGCACCCAGTCGCGCTCGCCGCGCGAGACGGCGTCAAGGTCGTCCTCCATTCGGGCGGTGAAGTCGTAATCGACGTACTGGGCGAAATGGTTGCCGAGGAAGTTGGAAACTGCGCGTCCGACGTCAGTTGGGCGGAAGCGCCGACTTTCGAGTTCGACGTACTTCCGGAACAGCAGGGTCTGGATGATGCTGGCGTAGGTCGAGGGTCGGCCGATGCCGTACTCCTCCAGGGCCTTGACCAGGGAGGCTTCGGAATAGCGCGGGGGCGGTTCGGTGAAATGCTGTTCGGCGCGAATGGCGGTCAGTGGAAGGGTGTCGCCGGGTGTCATGGCTGGCAGTTTGCGACCTTCGTCGTCGTCCTCGCTGCCCTTGCTGTCCTTGCCCTCTTCGTAGACAGCCAGGAAGCCAGGATCGACGATCGTGGTGCCGCTGGCGCGGAAGGCATGTTCGTTGCCGCAGGCGAGTTCAACGGTGACCGTGTTGAGGGTGGCGGGGATCATCTGGCAGGCGACGGCGCGCTTCCAGATAAGCTCGTACAGGCGTCTGCCGTCCTCGTCGAGGAAGCCGGCAACTTGGGCCGGGGTACGCAGGGCGGAGGTCGGTCGGATCGCTTCGTGCGCTTCCTGGGCGTTTTTCGATTTGGTCTGGTAGAAATTGGGTCGATCGGGCAGGGCGCCGGTGCCGAAGTCGCGGGCGATCACGTCGCGCAGTTCGGTCAGGGCTTCGGCCGACAGATTGACCGAGTCGGTTCGCATGTAGCTGATCAGGCCGACCGAGCCTTCGCTGCCGAGGGTGATGCCTTCGTAGAGCTTCTGCGCGACCCGCATGGTGCGGCTGGTCGAGAAGCCGAGCTTGCGGGCGGCTTCCTGTTGCAGGGTGGAGGTGGTGAACGGCGGTGCGGGGCGCCGCTTGCGTTCCTTCGACTGGACGTCGGTGACCCGCAGACTGCCGTCGGCGGCTGCGATCAGACGCTTGCGGGCGGCTTCGGCGGTCTTGCCGTCGGTGATGGTGAACTGCTCGAATTTCTTGCCGTCGAGCTTGACCAGGCGGGCGCTGAACGGTTGCCGGGGATGGGCGAGGTCGGCGTCGAAGCTCCAGTATTCGCGGGCGACGAAGGCTTCGATTTCCTTCTCGCGTTCGACGATCATGCGCAGGGCCGGTGATTGCACACGGCCAGCCGAGAGGCCGGCCTGAACCTTGCGCCACAGCACCGGTGAGAGATTGAAGCCGACCAGGTAGTCGAGCGCGCGCCGTGCCTGCTGGGCATCGACCAGGGGCGCGGCGATGATGCGCGGTCGGGTCATGGCTTCGGCGATGGCGCGCGGGGTGATTTCACTGAACACCACCCGATGCAGTCCCTTGCCGTCGAGCAGGCCGCGTTCGCGCAGAATTTCGACGATGTGCCAGGAAATCGCTTCACCCTCGCGGTCCGGGTCGGTGGCGAGGAACAGGGCGTCAGCACTGCGTGCGGCCTTGGCGATGGCTTCGACGTGGCGGGCGTTCTTGTCGATCAGTTCGTAGCGCATGGCGAAGTCATGCTCGGGATCGACTGCGCCCTCCTTGGGTACGAGATCGCGAACATGGCCATAGGAGGCCAGTACCTGGAAATCCTTGCCCAGGTACTTGTTGATGGTC
>DIHI01000091.1:0-206 GCA_002420085.1 Lysobacterales bacterium UBA5700
CCGGGCGCATACGGGCAGCCGCCGACCCCGGCCACAGCGGCATCGATCACCCGCACGCCTTCCTCCAGGCAGGCATGGATGTTGGCCAGCGCCTGACCACGGGTGTTGTGGAAGTGCGCTGCCAGTGCCCGCATTGGTACTTCGTGAGCGACCGCGCGCACCATCGCCCTGGCCTTGGCCGGGGTGCCGACGCCGATGGTGTCGCC
>DIHI01000091.1:292-1051 GCA_002420085.1 Lysobacterales bacterium UBA5700
CGGCGTGCCGACGCCGATGGTGTCGCCGAGCGAGATTTCATAGCAGCCGAGTTCGTGCAGCCGTCGGGCGACCGCCACCACGTCGGCGACTGGAACCTCGCCCTGATACGGGCAGCCAAGCACGGTCGAGACATAGCCGCGAACCGCGACACCATCGGCGCGTGCGGCCTCGATCACCGGCAGGAACCGCTGGATGCTCTCCTCGATCGAGGCGTTGACATTCTTGCGGCTGAACGCTTCCGAGGCGGCGGCGAACACGGCGATGTCGGTGGCGCCGACCGCACGCGCGCGACGATAGCCCTCCATGTTCGGCACCAGCACCGGGTAGCGCACGTCCGGATGACGCTGGATGCCGCGAAAGACCTGCTCGGCGTCGGCCAGTTGCGGCACCCACTTGGGGCTGACGAAGCTGGTCGCTTCGATCGATTTCAGGCCGCAGCGCGCCAAGCGCTCGATCAGGGCGATCTTATCGGCAGCGGGGACGATGTCGGTTTCGTTCTGCAGGCCGTCGCGAGGGCCGACTTCGACGATCTGGACGCGGTCGGGGAATCTCATGGTTTCATTTCCGCATTGACCCCGACCGGGCGGGCCTGGCGGGGCAGTTCTCGAACACGATCTCGGGATCGGCGGCGCTCGGGGTCGGTTCGAGGCCAACGATGTGGTCGCCATCGGCGATCGCCAGCCGCAGCACGGCCGAACAGGCATTGCCGGATTTTACCCGGATGCCTGCGATGCGCGGCAAGCCGGGGCGGCGATTGC
>DIHI01000091.1:1160-4435 GCA_002420085.1 Lysobacterales bacterium UBA5700
GTCAGTCGTCTACGAAGGCCAGCACCACCCGGCGATTGCGGCTGCCCTTGCTCTCGATCTTGGCCACTCGCAGTCGGCCGATCTCGCCCGTGCGGGCGACATGGGTTCCGCCGCAGGGTTGCAGGTCGGCACCGACGATTTCGATCAGGCGGATCATCGGGGCGTCCAGCGGCGGACTTACCGACAGGGTCTTGATCAGTTCCGGCTGGGCGCGCAGTTGCTCGCCTGCGATCAGCCGGGTGCGGACCGGCAGGTCGGCTTCGATCCGTTCGGCGAGACGCTGCTCGATCTCGGTCGGGTCGAGGCCGGCGCCGCCGGTGTCGAAGTCGAGACGGCCGCTGTCGGCACCGAGATTGCCGCCGGTGACGCCGGCCTTGACCACGGCCGAAAGCAGGTGCAGGGCGGTGTGCATGCGCATGTGGCGATGACGCCGCTGCCAGTCGATCGCGATCTCCACGGTGCTGCCCGGCGCTGGCAGGTCTTCGGTCGAACCAGACAGCCGGTGCCGGATGCGACCGGTTTCGCGATCGCGGCGGGTATCGAGGATCGTCAGTACCTGGCCATCCGGCAGGGTCAGCCGACCGGTGTCGCCCGGCTGACCACCGCCGGTCGGATAGCAGACGGTGGCGTCCAGGGCAATCGAATCGTGGTCGCGATCGATCACGGTTGCTTGGCAACTGCGCCGGTAGGGGTCGTCGGTGAACAACTCGTGTTGCACGGTGGGCTCCGGTGGTCGGTCATGACTGAAGATACCGGACTGAGGATAGCTGGAAACGTCAGTTGGAAGCCGTCGGCGCCAGGTTCGATGGCACAACCGGTTCGAATCGATCTGGTCGAGTCGGTAGGCTGTCGTCCAGGAGAAGTCACCCCGGCTTCTGTGACGAACATCTCTGATTTTTCGAATATTTTCCTGACATCAGCCGGCTCCGGCAGGGAAAACCGTGTCGGTGCGCAGAGTTTCGTGGCGCGATTCACAGTACGTTGGCCCAGCCCGACGGCAAGCATGACAGAATCTGCGCGCCGTAATGACCGGCGTCGTTTTTTCAATCAGAGAAATGAAATGTCCAACCTTTTGATTCATTTGAAAGAAATCAGCAAGAATGCGGTCATGGAAGCCGCCCATCGGCGCAATCCCAGGTTGCTTGCCAGCCGCGCCGGCCTCAACGAGGACGAAATCGAGGCCCTGATCAGCCGTGATTATCCGCGAATCATGACCCTCGCCGGTCTGGCTGACAGCCGTTACGCGACCAATTTGACCATCAAGCTTCCGGTCTCCTGACGTCGTTGCCGGCATTTGGAACTCCGGTTGCCATGGAACCTGCCGCCGGGATAGAACCATGCAGCACAACGGCGACGGCCTTGCCTGGACCGCAGGGCCGTTGGCCACCTCGGTCGAGCGATCTCGACTCGGCCCATCCTCGATTGAATCAGGTGTCGATCGAATCAGGCATCGAGTGAGGGCCGTGGTTGCCGTTCGGTCTGGCGTCCCCAGGACTCGTCCCAGTTGCACAGTCGGGTCTGCCCGAGCAGGACGAAATAGAGCATCAGGGCGGCGATTGCCGTCTGCGGCTCGTTCACCCACAGTCCGCTCTGGCCTTGCATGCCGTAGTCGGCGCCAGAGCCGACCACCCCCAGCCTTGGCACCACCGGCAACACCGTGGTGGTAGCGACCGCGAGCGGGGGATGGACCGCCGCTGCCGTCCACATGCCGCGCTGGGCTCGCCATCGGGACGGCATCGGTTGCACGCTGGTCAAGCATCGACTCCGGCGACACCGGGTGGGACGCGCTACCATTGCTCGGTCGTCCCGGAGGAGCGCATCGTGAAGTCAAGCAACGATCCCGATGGCAACCGTCTGCCGATCAAACTCGACAGCACGTCCAATGGTGAGTTCGAGCCGATCCCGCTCGCCCACTACCACCGATTGGCCAATCGCCTGGCACGTGATGCCGCCAATGACAACGCCCGTCGCCTGGCCTGGTCCCGGCGCCGGTTCATGGTCTCAACCTGCGGCGCGGCAACCGCGCTGATGGCCATGAACACTGCCTATGCAGCGGTCGGCAAGACCGGTGGTCGTTTCGTCCTGCCGCCGGAGGCGGCACTCGATCCCGCCGCTGCCGGTGCCGCACTTGACGGTGGCGAGTTCATCTTTGATGTCCAGGGCCATTTCGTGAATCCCACTGGCGCCTGGGTCAAGACCCTGCCCGACACGGCCACCCCCTTGTCGTTTACCCGTTCCGAGGATCGCTGCGTCGCCGCCGGCTTGCCCGGTCGGCTCGATCATCTCCAGTGCCTGGGGCCGGATGCATTCGTCCGAGACATTTTCCTCGATTCCGACACCTCATTGGTTGTGCTGTCCTTCGTCCCCTCAACCTATGCCGGCGAGCCGCTCAAGATCGAGGAAGCGGCGGCCACGGCCGCCATCGTCGAGAAGCTCGATGGCAGTCATCGTCTGTACCTGCACGGTCGGGTCAATCCCAACCAGGACGGCGATCTCGACCGGATGGACTGGATGGCCGAGAACTACCGCATCGCCGCCTGGAAAACCTACACCCAATGGGGGCCGGACGGTGCTCCCGGATTCTTCCTCGACGACAACGTCGGCTTGGCGATGATCGAGAAGGCGCGTGTGCTCGGCATCCGCACCATCGCCATCCACAAGGGCCTGCCGTTCGGGCCGCGCAGCTACCAGCACAGCACCTGCGTCGATGTCGGTCGAGTCGCCAAGCGCTTCCCGGATGTCAATTTCCTGATCTATCACGCCGGTTTCGTTACCACCACGCCAGAAGGCCCCTACGATCCCAACCGCAGCGATGGCATCGATGCCCTGGTCACGGCGGTTCGCGGGGCCGGGCTGAGCGGCCGACACAATGTATTTGCCGAACTGGGCTCGACCTGGCGCTTCCTGATGCGCGACCCGGACTCGGCCGCGCACGCACTGGGCAAGCTGCTGCTGCATGTCGGCGAGGACAATATCCTGTGGGGCACCGATTCGATCTGGTACGGCAGTCCGCAGGACCAGATCCAGGCGTTCCGGAGCTTCCAGATATCCGAGGAGTTCCGCGAGCGGTTCGGTTACCCGGAAATCACCCCGGCCATCCGCGCCAAGATTTTTGGCGGCAACGCCTTGCGAATCTATCCAGTGCCGGATGACCTCCTCGATGTCCACCACGGGCGCGACCGGGTCGCCCGGCTGCGCGAGGACTACCGCGAGAATCCCGATCCGCACTTCCGCACCTTCGGTCCCAAGACCCGCCGGGAGTTCTTCAATCTGCG
>DIHI01000161.1:0-11841 GCA_002420085.1 Lysobacterales bacterium UBA5700
CGATGGACAAGAACCTCTACGACCTGCCACCGGAAGAGGAGAAGAACATCCCGACCGTGTGCAGTTCGCTCGATCAGGCGCTGGCGGCGCTCGATGCCGATCGCGAGTTCCTGAAGGCCGGCGATGTGTTCTCCGACGATTTCATCGATGGCTACATCGCGCTGAAGCATCAGGAAGTCACCCAGTTCCGGGCGGCGACCCATCCGCTGGAGTACAAGCTGTACTACGCAAACTGAGCCTGTGATCGACGGGTCGGTCAGCGGTCGCGAGCGATCCGATCGCTGACCGGCAGCCCGCAGCAGTCCTGATCCGCGTCGGTCGGCGCGGTCTGAATCGTGGAAAGAGCCTCCGCGCCAGTCGCCGGTGCGGGCGGGCTCGGCTGTGCCAGAAAAATGTGCGACGACCTGGGCAGGGAGAAGACAGAGGCAATCCACCGACACCATTCCAGAGGGGAGTGCGATGAAACTCGTTACCGCCATCATTCGAGCATTCAAGCTCGACGATGTCCGATTGGCCCTGACCGAAGCCGGGGTATCGGGCATGACCGTCACCGAAGTCAAGGGATTCGGACGACAGAAAGGACATACCGAGCTGTACCGTGGCGCTGAATATCAGGTCGATTTTCTGCCCAAGCTGAAGATCGAGGTTGCGGTCAGCGAGGCGCAACTCGAATCGGCGCTCGATGCCATCCTGGCTTCGGCGCGCACCGGCAAGACCGGTGACGGCAAGGTGTTCGTGGCCCCGCTGGAGCGGGTGGTCCGCATTCGTACCGGGGAGATCGACGATGACGCGCTCTGAGGTTTGTTCGGCGGCCGCTGCCGCCCTCCGCCACGCTGGCGTTGCCGCCGTGGTCGGAATGTCGATGGTCGGACCCGCCCTGGCCCAGGAGGCATCCGCGCCGGTGGTCGATAAGGGTGATGTCGCCTGGATGCTGGTTTCGACCCTGTTGGTGACGATGATGGCCGTGCCTGGCCTGGCCCTGTTCTATGGCGGTCTGGTGCGCGCCAAGAACATGCTGTCGGTGCTGATGCAGGTGCTGGTGGTGTTCTCGTTGATCGTGGTGCTCTGGATGATCTACGGCTACAGCCTGGCGTTCGGGGGTGCCGGGGCGGTGATCGGGGGTCTGGACAAGCTGTTCCTGTCCGGGGTCGGGCCGGATTCGCTGGCGGCAACCTTCAGCGAGGGGGTGGCGATTCCCGAGCATGTGTTCGTCGCCTTCCAGGCGACTTTCGCCGGGATCACCTGTGCCCTGATCGTCGGCTCGCTGGCCGAGCGGGTGAAGTTCAGTGCGGTTCTGCTGTTCTCGGCGCTGTGGTTCACCCTGTGCTACCTCCCGATCGCGCACATGGTCTGGGGTGAGGGCGGTTATCTGCTCGACAAGGGCGCGCTCGATTTCGCGGGTGGAACCGTGGTCCACATCAATGCCGGTGTCGCCGGCCTGGTCGGTGCCTGGCTGCTCGGAAAGCGGCTGGGCTACGGTCGCGAGGCGATGCCGCCACACAACCTGCCGCTGACCCTGGTCGGTGTGGCCCTGCTGTGGGTCGGCTGGTTCGGCTTCAATGCCGGTTCCAATCTGGAGGCCACCAGTGGTGCCGCACTGGCATTCATCAACACCCTGGTCGCGACGGCGGCGGCGGTGCTGTCCTGGTCGGCGGCCGAGGCGATCGTTCGTGGTCGGGCATCGGTGCTCGGTGCCGCTTCCGGTGCCGTGGCCGGTCTGGTCGCGATCACCCCCGCCTGCGGCAGTGTCGGGGTGATGGGGGCCTTGCTGATCGGGGCGATCGCCGGTGCGGTCTGTCTGTGGGGCGTGACCGGTCTCAAGCGCCTGCTCGGTGCCGATGACAGCCTGGACGTGTTCGGTGTCCACGGGGTTGGCGGGATCGTCGGTGCCCTGTTGACTGGTGTGTTCACCGCGCCCGGCCTGGGTGGCACCGGTGGCGAGGATTTCAGCATCGTCGGGCAGGTGCTGTTGCAGGCCGAAGGGGTCGGCATCACCCTCGTCTGGTCCGGGCTGGTCGCCTTCGCAGTGTTCAAGGCGGTCGATTTCGTGGTCGGCCTTCGGGTTGACGAGGAAGGTGAGCGCGAGGGTCTCGACATCAGCACGCATGGCGAGAAGGCCTACGAGATCTGACCCGATCCAGTTCGGCAGGGCACGACGGCCCGAACCGGCAGCCGTTGCCGGTTCGGGTCATATCCGGGGCCGGCGCGGTGATCGCCGAAGCCGCGATCGATCAGGGCGATCACGCGGTCGGTCGGTGGTGCGGGTGAGTAGCTGCTGAAGCCGGATCCGATTGATCGGGTGATTTAAGCGCCGATTCACCCCAGCCCGCCCAGACTGGCCTCAACCTGAACCCAGCGACCCCGACCGGCTGTCGGCCCGTCGTCCGGGATTCGGGCCGAATGCAAGCCTGGGCTTCCCTGATGCCCCGCCCATGGTTACCATCACTTGGCGGGGTGTCGAGTCAGCCTGCCGACCCGCCGATCCGGAACGAGTGCCGCGCGTGAATCGCTTCTGCACATTGATCATTGCCGTGTTGCTCGCCGGTCCGGTCGCTGCCAAGGATCGGCCGCCGCCCGAGCGCGACGATCACGAGCAGCGCTCGCTGTCGGAATCGGTGCGCCGGGTCGAGCGCAACACCGGCGGGCGGGTGGTCGGTGCCGAGCGCATTCGTGGCGGGCAGCGGGATATCGACCGGGTCAAGGTTGTCACCCCTGAAGGTCGAGTCCGGGTGATCCGGCACGAATCGGAGGGTCGCGATGAGCGCGGTGAGGGCGGCGGCAAGCGAGGCCGCGACGATTGAGCAGCGAGGCCGATCCGACTGGACCGGTCTCCATGGACCACCGATGAGGAGCGAGCATGCGGATTCTGCTGGTTGAGGACGAAGCGCCCCTTCGCGAGACCCTGGCGGCACGGCTGAAGCGCGAGGGCTTCGCGGTCGATACCGCGCAGGACGGCGAAGAGGGCCTGTACATGGGCCGGGAGGTTCCGTTCGATGTCGCCATCATCGATCTCGGCCTGCCGAGACTTTCCGGCATGGACCTGGTGCGTCGCTTGCGGGAGGAAAACCGCAAGTACCCGATCCTGATCCTGACCGCGCGGTCGAGTTGGCAGGACAAGGTCGATGGCCTCAAGGCCGGTGCCGACGATTATCTGGTCAAACCCTTCCACGTCGAGGAACTGCTGGCGCGCCTGAATGCTCTGCTGCGGCGTGCCGCCGGCTGGTCGAAGCCAAGCCTGGAATGCGGACCGGTGAAGCTCGATCTGGCCGCTCAGACGGTTTCGGTGGACGAGACGCCGGTCGATCTGACCAGTTACGAGTACAAGGTGCTCGAATACCTGATGTTGCATGCCGGCGAACTGGTCTCCAAGGCCGACCTGACCGAACACATCTACCAGCAGGATTTCGACCGCGATTCCAATGTGCTGGAGGTGTTCATCGGCCGACTGCGCAAGAAACTGGATCCAGAGGGCAGCCTCAAGCCAATCGAGACCGTGCGTGGCCGGGGCTATCGGTTCGCGATCGCTCGCAACGAGTAAGCTCGGCACGCTGCCGCACGGCCGGTCATGGCTCTGATCGACTGGCGCCCGTTCTCGCTCCAGGCGCGCCAGGTGCTGGCTGCCGGCATGGCCCTGATCGCCTTCCTCGGGCTCACCGGTTACGCGCTCGACCAGGCGTTCACCCAGACCGCCGAAGCGGCCCTGCGCGATCGTCTGCGCAGCTATGCCTATGCCTATTTCGGTGGCATGGAATTCACCCGTGGCGGTCGTCTGATCGAGCCGGAAGTGCCGCCGGATCCGCGCTTCAACACGCCGGGCAGTGGTCTGTATGCTGCTGCCAGTGGCTCCGATCTGCTCTGGGAATCGACATCGGCGCTGGGCCACTCACTGCCCTTGACCTCGGAACTGGCACCGGCCGAGGAGTATTTCGAGGGGCCGGTGGTGGTCGAGGACCATGGCGAGGGCAGTGGCGAGGCGTATCACTATGCGATCGGTCTGATCTGGGAGATCGGACCGAACGATCCCGAGGTTGCTTTCACCTTTCACGTGTTCGAGGACGCCGCCGCGCTGGAATACCAGGTCAGTGTCTTCCGCCGCGCGCTGTGGGGTTATCTCGGTGCTGCCGCCCTGTTGCTGATCGGCGTGCAGGTGCTGGTGCTGCGCTGGAGCCTGACTCCGCTGCGCAGCGTCGCGCGCGAGTTGGATCGGGTCCGGCGTGGCCTGGACGACTGCCTGTCGGACTGCCATCCGCGCGAACTCGAACCGCTGACCCACAGCATCAACACCCTGCTCGATACCGAGCGTCAGCAGCGCGATCGCTATCGGCATACCCTGGCCGATCTCGCCCACAGTCTGAAGACGCCGCTGGCGGTGTTGCGGGCGCGGATCGAATCACCGGGCGATCCGGCGGCACTGCGTGATGAGGTCGCGACCCAGGTCGCACGGATGAGCGACATCGTTTCCTACCAGCTTTCGCGCGCGGTTGCCGGTGGTCATTCGCCGTTCGCGGCGGCCCAGGCGATCGCGCCGCGCGCCGAGGAAATCGTGATCGGGCTGGAGAAGGTCTATGCCGACAAGGGCATCCTGTGCGAATTCGAGATCGCCGAAGGCGCGGCCTTCCATGGCGAACTGGGCGATCTCCAGGAGGTGCTGGGCAATCTGCTGGAGAACGCATTCAAGTGGGCACGCGCCCGTGTGCTGCTGACCGTCGCCGGCAGCAATGCTCCGGAACCGGGCGCGCGTGGCCTGAGCCTGTCGGTCGAGGACGATGGCCCTGGGATTGCCCCGGAAAATGTCGAGCGGCTGCTCCAGCGCGGCGTGCGCGGCGACGAGCGGGTCCACGGTCATGGCATCGGCCTGGCGATCGTCCAGGACATCGTGCGTGCCTACCAGGGCGAGCTGCGGGTGTCGCGCTCGGAGGAAATGGGCGGCGCGCGTTTCGATCTGAGTTTTCCGCCGAGGCGCTGAGCCGGACGGTCAGTCGAGCCTGCTGTGCATCGGTGATCGGCCGTACAAACGCTCCAGATGCCTGGCCACCGCCGGCAATGCGGCCGCCAGCAGGTCGGGCGCGGTGAAATGGTATTCGCTGCACACCGCGAAGAATTCTTCCGGCGAACTGGCGGCATAGGGATCGATCGCGGTGTCGTGCCCAGCATCCACCTGGGCAACCAGGGTGTCGAACGCCGACTGGAAATCCGTGACCCAACGCCGATGCCAGTCCGCCGGCAACGGGGGTGTGCCGTCGAAGACGCCATCGAGCAGATCGAGTTTGTGGGCGATTTCGTGGACGGCGACCAGGAAGCCGGCTTCCGGCTCGGCCAGATCGGCCTCGATGTCGCCCCAGGACAGCACCACCGGGCCGTGTTCCCAGACTTCACCGGCGAGTTCTTCCTCGCCTTCGGTGACTACCCCGGTCGGTTCGTCGTAGTGGCTGCGGTGAGCGCGAAAGGTGTCGGGGTGGACGATCACCTCCGACCAGCCGTGCAGGCCGTGATAGCCGTATTCCACCACCGGCAGGCAGCACAGGGCGGCGATGATCCGTCGCTGCTCGCCGTCCAGGTGCAATCCTGCGGTCGGGGTGATGGTCTTGTCGGCCAGAAAACGCCCGATCAGATGGCGCAGGCGGGTCTGTGCCGAATCCGTGAGGCCGGCGACCCAGGGCAGGTGATCGAGCAGTGCCTGCCAGTCGGCATCGCCCAGTTCAACGGCGGGCGAACGGTGAGCCAGCCCCAGCAGTCGGCGCCAGAGTCCGGCCATCGAACGCAGCCGAAGGGTGGGTACGGTATCGGTCAGCGAAACATTCCCGGCAGGAACCGGTGCCAGCGCGGATGCATGCCCGGCGGCGAGGCCGGGCTGGCCTTGAGCGGGGTGACGCTCGGGCTGCGGGTGCTGCGGGTAGCACTGTCCGACGGGGATTCGGGGGTGCTGGGATCGGCATCGTCGGTCCGCACCTGGCAGTGCGGCGGGGTTGGCGGTTCGTCGCCCACGGCTGCGACCGCTTCGGAGACTGCGCCAGCCGCAAGCACTGCGGCGAGAACCAAACCCGTTGCCTTGAGGGGGGACATGAGCGATTCCAATGAGTCGAGGAAGGGCCGGGCTTTGCTCCCGGTCACGAGTTGGATGCGCGACTGGGTCGATCGGTTGCACAGTCTAGCCGGTATCGATCTTCACGGCATGTGAAGACCGGCCCGGCCGGTGGGTTTGCGTTGCAGTGCAGCATGGCAGGCGCCGCGACATGCGGCAGACTCGGCGACCATGCCTACGACCACGTTGAAACCGATCATGAGCCATCCCGGTCATCGTAACCGCGCGAACCGCGAGTACACGTGTCACGACCGCCCCCAGATGCCGCGTCGGCCGCTGCCGGCAGCACGGCGACCGGCGTGCGGCGCAGGGGGCTGAGCCATGCATGCCAGTATCGTCGCCATCCCCGACATCGGTGCCCCGACCCTGCGCCGGGCCTTGATCGCCGGTGCCCGCCGGGTCATCGCCGACCGCGACACGCTGAACCGCATCAACGTGTTTCCGGTTGCCGATGGCGACACCGGCAACAACATGGCCTTCACCCTGCAAGCCGTCCTGGCCGGCGCCCTGAGTCAGCGTGCCCGTGGCGTCGGCGAATTGTTGCAACGGGTCGGCAGTGAGGCGGTGGATGGCGCTCGGGGTAATTCCGGAGCGATCCTGGCGCAGTTCTTCCAGGGCGTTTCCGAGGCGGTCGGCGATACGGTCCGGCTCGATGCCGACGGACTGAGCCGAGCCGTCCGGGCCGGTGCCGAGTCGGCCCGGCAGGCGCTCAGTGAACCGCGCGAGGGCACCATCCTCAGTGTCATTCGAGTCTTTGCCGACGCCTTGGAGCCAGCGCGCGCCGGGAGCGGTCTCGGTGACTGGTTCGAGCGGGCGCTCGAACACAGCCGGCAGGCCCTGCACGACACCACCGGGCAGTTGGCGGTGTTGCAGCGGGCGGGCGTGGTCGATGCTGGCGCCAGGGGCTTCGTGGATCTGCTGGAAGGCATCGCCGAGTTCATGCGCCATGGCCGTTCGGTATCGCCGACCGAGCGCGCCGAAGCCGGTGAACTGGCCAGCGCAGCCCATGCCGATGCGATCGACGCCGAGCACCCCGATCACCGCTGGTGCAGCGAATGTCTGATCGGTGCCGAGCGGCTCGATCGGCAGGCCCTGCGTGCGGCGGTCGAGGCACTCGGCGCGTCCTGCGTGGTGATCGCCGGCAGCACCACCCGGGCACGGCTGCATGCCCACGTCGCCGATGCCCGCACCCTGTTCGATACCTGCGCCCGGTTCGGCCGGGTGGAGGCGTGCAAGGCCGACGACATGTTCGCTCAGCAGCGCCACACCGGCCTGCACCAGGAGGTCGCGATCATCACCGACAGTTCGGCCGACCTGCCGCCTGGCGCTGCCGAACGACTGAACATCGACATCGTGCCGCTGCGGATCAATTTCGGCGAACGCGACTATCTGGATGGAATCAGCCTGATGCCCAGCGATTTCTTCCGGCGTCTGCGCGGCGACGGCATCTTGCCGCGCACCAGCCAGCCACCGGTCGGCGATTTCCGGCGGCAGTTCGAATTCCTGCTGGCACACCATCCGCAGGTGCTCTACGTCGGCCTCTCGCGCGCCGTGTCCGGCACCCTGCAGGCGGCCGAATCGGCGGCGGCGCGCCTGGGCAGCGACCGGGTTCAGGTGTTCGACACCGCGCGTGCCGCCGGTGGCCAGGGTCTGCTGACGATGCTCGCCGCCGAACTGGCCGCCCAGGGCGAAACCCGTGAGCGGATCGTCGCCGAACTGGAACGTCTGAAACCGCAGACCCTGGTCTGGGCAGCCGCCCGCGATGTTCGGCATGCCGTGCGCGGCGGCCGGGTGCCGCGCTGGGTCGGGCCATTGGCCGAGTGGCTGGGATTGACGCCGATCGCCCAGGTCACCGCCCAGGGCACCCTGAAGGTCGGGGGCGCCTTGTTCGGCAAACGGGCCGTGCCCAGCCGGATGGCCGGCTACGTGGTCAAGCGGGTGCCGCCTGGCCAGCGCTGGCGGCTGATCGTCGGTCACGGCGATTGCCCGGACGACGGCCACGCCCTGCTGGAGGCCCTGCGTGAGCGGCTGGATTGTGCCGAGAGTTGGCTGGTCGAGACCGGACCGGCGGTCGGTGCCCATGCCGGACCGGGCACCCTGGTGGTGTCCTTGCAGCCGGTGCGGGAAAACGGCGACGGATGAATTCGGCGTAATGCCGGGGGTCGTGCCAGAACTGCCATTCGTCGGCATAATCGCGGCATGCTGATGACCATCGCACTGATCTGTCTCGCCTACCTGCTGGGTTCGATCTCCGGCAGCCTGCTGGTCGGCCGGCTGCGCCGGGTCGATATCCGCGAACATGGCAGCGGCAATGCCGGTGGCACCAATGCCCTGCGCATTCTCGGCCTGAAACTGGCGCTGGCGGTGGTGGCGATCGATGTCGGCAAGGGCGCACTGGCAGTCTGGCTGGCCCAGCATCTGACACCCAGTGAGGCGCCGCTGGCGCCGACCGAGACGGCCTTCCTGGCCGGGCTGCTGGCCATCGTCGGCCACTGCTGGCCGCTCTGGCATGGCTTTCGCGGCGGCAAGGGCGGTGCCACCCTGGTTGGCGCGCTGATCCTGCTCTGGCCGCTGGCCCTGCTGCCGGTACTGGCAGTCTGGCTGCTGGTGCTCGGCCTGTCCGGCTACGTCAGCGCAGCAACCATCCTGGCCGCCTGGGCCGTGCCGGCGTTCGCCGGCTTCAACGGCGATCCGGTCCGCCTGGCGTTCGGTCTGAGCGCAGCGGCCCTGATCCTGTTCACCCACCGCAGCAACCTGGATCGTCTGCTGGCTGGCAATGAGCGCCGCTTCCATCGCGCCCGCCTGCTGTGGCCAGGCCGATCGCAGCACAGACCGTGATACCCCGTTCGGAAGGGAAACCGATGATCGCACTGACCGCCCCACTCGACGTTGCCCGCATCCTGCGGACCATGCCCATCGCCGCCCGTCGCGCCCTGGCCACGATGGAGGTCATGGCCGAGGTCGATTCCACCAATGCCGAACTGCTGCGTCGTCGCGATCGCGGCGGCGACTGCGTCCTGCTCGCCGAAAGCCAGACCGCCGGGCGCGGTCGCCAGGGCCGGCGTTGGCATTCACCACCTGGCGGCAACCTGTACCTGTCGCTCCGGCATGGCTTTCGACGGCCACTGACCGCACTTGCCGGCCTGCCGTTGGCGGTCGCCGTGGCCGTGGCCGAGGCCCTGGCCGGGCTTGGCATCGAGGACGTCGCACTGAAGTGGCCGAACGATCTCCTGCGCAACGAACGCAAGCTCGGTGGCATCCTGATCGAATCGACCGCCGCCGCCAGCGGCCCGGCGACCATGGTGATCGGCATCGGCCTCAATATCGCCATGCCCGACTCCGGCGCCGAGATCGACCGACCCTGGACCGACCTCCGCGATGCCCTGCCGGCACCGATCGACCGCAACCCGATCGCCGCCGCCGTGATCGCCGGCCTGATCGAGGCCCTGCCGCTGTTCGACCGCGACGGCCTGACGCCCTTCCTGCCGGCCTGGCACACCCGCGACGTCCTGCGTGGCCGGGTGGTCGAAGCCAGTGATGGCGATCGTCAGCTCGCCGGGGTTTCCGAAGGCGTGGCCGACGACGGCGCCCTGATCCTGCGGACCGAGCGCGGCGTGTTTCGCCTCTATGCCGGAGAGACCCATCTCCGACGCGAACCGAAGATCGCGGCCCCGGCATGACCCGTTGGCTGTTCGACCTGGGCAATACTCGGCTCAAATGGGCGTGCCTGGAGGGCAGGGAGATCGTCCCGATGCCCACCCTCACCCATGCCGAAGCCGATTTCGAGCGTCGGCTGGAGCGTGCCATGACGGAAGCCCCGCGCGCGCATTCAGCCTTGATCGCCAGTGTCGCCGCTCCGGATCTGACCGCGCGGGTCGCCGCCCTGTGCCACCGTCACGGCATCCCGACCGAATACGCACGCACCCTGCCGGAATGCCAGGGCGTGCGGATCGCCTATGCCGACCCAGACGCCCTGGGTATCGATCGCTTCCTGGCCCTGCTCGCCGCGCGTCATCGCAGCGACGGCCCGTGGTTGCTCGTCAGTGTCGGAACCGCCCTGACCATCGATCTGCTGGCCGCCGACGGCACCCATCTCGGTGGCCTGATCGCCCCAGCACCCGACCTGATGCGTCTGGCACTGGCTGAGCATGCCGACCGCCTGCGCGTCCCGCCCGGTCAGGCCCGGACCTGGGGCCGCAGCACCGGCGATGCCATCGCCGGCGGTGTCGAAGCGGCCGCACTCGGCATGATCGAGCGGTGCTACGCCTTGGCCTGCGACGAACTCGATTGCCAACCGACGGTACTGATCGCCGGCGGTGGAGCCGAAGCCCTGCTGCCTGGCCTGATCGTGCCGTATCGCCCGGTCGCCGATCTGGTACTGACCGGCCTTGCCCTCTATGCCGATCGCCTGACCGAGGCGGCAGCGGATACACTGCCGCCATGATTGCCCGCACCCTCGTCCTGATGTTGGCCTGCATGGTCATCGCCACTGGCACGTGGCTGGCATTGCGTCCGGACGCCAGCGAACGGCGCACGCCCGAACCCAACTCCGGCCCGAACCTGCGCCTGGTGACCGAAGCCGAACGCCCAGCCGATGCCATCGAACGTACACCTGCTGACGTGGCCGAGCAGACCGACCCAGCCTCGATCACCCGTGGCCTCGACGAAAGCTCGCCGGCACCCGCCCTCCCGCTCGACGAACCGTCGAGCGACGGCCTGTCGATGGATGGCACAGTCGCCGACTCGGTGTCGTCGAACGACCCGCAGACCGATCAACAGCCGACCGATGAACAGCAGGCGATCGCCGCCGCCCGCGCCGATCCGACGCTGCCCGGCGTGGATCGTGCCGGTGCCGATGGCAATGGCGTTGCCGACGGCACCGCCGGCCTTGCGGTAGCGGTCGGCGCCTCGGCCTGTTTCAGGCTCGGACCGTTCGACACCCCGGCAGGCCAGCGCCGCGCCAGTGAGCGATTGCAGGATCAGGTCGCCCGAGTCCGTGAGCGCGAGACCTCGCGTGAATCGGCCCAGGATTTCCGGGTCTATCTGGCGACCGCCGAGAACCGCGAAGCCGCCCTGGCCCTGGCCCGCCAACTCAACGACAAGGGTGTCCGCGACTATTTCGTCGTCACCGGCGGGGAATGGGAGAACTCGATCTCGCTCGGCGTCTTCCGCAACGAGCAGAACGCCCGCCGCCGGCTCAATGCAGTCGTCGCCCTCGGCTTCGAGGCGCGACTCGAAGCCCGTCGCGACGTGGTTCCGGAATGGTGGCTGGACATTGCCGTTGCCGGCGGCCAGGACTGGCGCGCCGCCTTCGCCGGCAGCCAGCCCCCGCCCGCAACCGCCCTCGACTGCGCGACACTGACTTCCGAGCCCTGACAGCCTGCTAAACTGTCCACTCGGCCCGACCCGTCGAGCCCGGACTCGTCCGACCCGACCGGCACAGCCAGAGGCTCGGGCCGAGACCAGAACCTCTCATCACCTTGCCGCTTTAGCTCAGTTGGTAGAGCAACTGATTTGTAATCAGTAGGTCGTCCGTTCGAGTCGGACAAGCGGCACCAGCACCCCAGCCAGCAGCGCCTCGGCCAGCCGCCCTCCCACCGGCGCGAAGAGCGGTGTACGCAGCCAAGAGGACGTCCCCAGGAACCTGGGAAGACCCGTCGTCCGCCGCCGCATGATCCGGGCGCGAGGAGCCCGGCCAATCCTCCCCAGCCCCGCACCTGCCGTGCCCCGGACCCGCCGAATTGCCGCTCGGATGGACA
>DIHI01000161.1:12005-22043 GCA_002420085.1 Lysobacterales bacterium UBA5700
AACGTGCCGGATCCTTGCCGCTGATTCAAGGCACAGTAAGACTAACGGCGCGGGCCGTCGTACTTCAGCCAGAGACTCGAACCACCTGCGAGAGCGCGGCCATGCATGAATGCCGTGAGTGCCTCGCGACTGAAATGCTCGTGGTAACAGCTTCCGTAAAGCACCGTAGCCCGTGGATTGTCCAGCAACCAGGCATGCACAAGGTATTGCTCGGTCCAGTAGATGTGCAGGTCGAGCAGCCACGCTTTCGGCATGCCAAATGGCAGAAAAATGTCGTGGATATGGACGTAGACGGTCTTGGTCAGCTTGGGCAACAGCCGCAGGTAGATGTGTACGCAATCGCTACCTGTCTTTACCGTATGAGTTGAATCGATGAACAGAATGTCGCCATCTTCGAGCATGGCGTCCAGCTCTGTGGCGGAAATATCCTGCACTTTGCGTGGAATGAGCGTGATGCCATTCAGTGTCTTCAGAAACGGTCGGGGAAACGGTTCGATGCAGGTGATTGAGCCGTGCCCGTTTTCCTCGACCGCGCGCGCCGCAACCAACGTTGAAAAACCACTGCCGATTTCAACGATTCTCCCTGGTTTCAGCTTTCTCACAAATGCGTAGTAGGACATCGCATCGGAGTACGAAAACTGGCTGTTCTTCCAGAAGAATCCATTTTCACAGGTCTCCTCGTCGCCTTCCTCATCTGGCGCGAAATTCGCGGAATAGTCAGTTAGCTCGGCAAGTTGTTCCAGCATCCTGGGGTGATCGAACAGCCGATCATCAAGATAGGGGACGGCACCGTCGGCGTACTCGAACGAAGACTCGATCTCCGCGATCGAAGGCACGGTCGCATAAAAATTGACTGGAGTGACATTGATGCCCTCCATCTGGAGCTTGTCCCGCAATGTGCGTGACCAGAGAGTGTTTTTCAATGCTCTGGTAAACACGGAAGATTTCGGTGTATGCATGAGGACTGAATAGCCTTCTGTATCAAGTGACTGGCAACTTGGCGGACGATGCCATTTCGTGTGGATGAATTTTCATCCGGTGGCTGCTGAATCGGTGGCTCGGAGCGAGCTTGCGGAGCGAGCTTGGCGTGCCGCGAAGTCTGTGGTCGCAGCCAGCCATCGAACAGCGAGGGTGGCCGGCGAAGCGGTATCAGGTGCTGCTGTGACGTTGCATGGTGCGGTTTAACGGCGCACCACTTCGCGCAGGCGCTTGTCTTCCGACTCGATCAGTATCTTCCGCCCGGACTGCTCCTGCTCGACGAAGAAGCGCTCGGAGTTGATGGCCCGACGCAGCACCTCGGTGACCGTCAGATGGTTCTCCTGGGCGGTCTTCATCAGGAATTGCACCTGCTCTTCCGGAAGATTGACCGTGACTTTGCGAACACCTTTCGGTGCGGACTTCTCTGCGGCCATGGCAGTGCGACCCCCGGAACGCTATGGATTCACGAACGACGATGGGACGGCGGACGATGCCCCTGCGTACACGGGCAGTCGCTCGACGATCTGTAGGCATGCTAACCAGACCGGCGCCGTATTACAACCGTGTCAAAGCCGGATCAGATACGGATGTTACCGGTGGGGCATGTGTGCCGGATCGGGGCGTGCTGGCCCACGGGCATCGCCTGCGATGGCCGTACACTGAACGGATGGAGCCCACCCGCCCGACCGATCCCATCGTTCTCCAGGCTGCCGAACTGGTCGTCGATGCCTTCGCCGACTACGATGCCCGGTTCGCCGACATCACCCGCCGAGCCCGACGCCGCTTCGAGCGACGCGACTGGGCCGGCGCTCGGCAGGATGCGGTCGCCCGCATCGGCCTGTACGACCAGTGCATTGCGGAAACCTTCGAGCGACTGGAACGCCGGCTCGGCGGCCGGATGTTCTCGCGCAGCCTGTGGACCCAGGTGCGTGGCGAGTACGCGCGGCTGATCGCCGAGAAACTCGACGCCGAACTCAACAAGACCTTTTTCAACACCCTGACCCGACGGGCCTTCAAGATGCGCGGCGTCGATCCCTCGATCGAATTCGTCGCCCTCGATATCGAGCCGACCGACCGCATCACCCATCCGGTCGCTCGCCACAGTTATGTTGCCGGCGACGATCTGTCCCGCCTATTCCAGCGTGTGCTGGCCGATTACCCGTTCGCCGTACCTTATGCCAACCCAGCGCGTTGCGCCGAAGCGACGGCCGCCGCCCTGCGCCTGCGGCTGCGCGATTGGGTCGGCGAACCGCCGATGGTCGCCTTGGAGCTGCTGCAAACCGTGTTCTTCCGGGAGCGTCGCGCCTACCTGGTCGGCCGACTGTTCGGCCGTGAGCGCCATAGCCCGTTCGTGATCGCCCTGGTCAACGAGGATGATGCCGGCATCCGGGTGGATGCGGTGCTGACCGATCGTGCCGACGTTTCGGTTCTGTTCGGCTACACCCGAAGCTACTTCCACGCCGATCTGCCGACCGTCGGCGATGCCGTGGTGTTCCTGCGCGGCCTGCTGCCGAACAAGCCGGTCGCTGAACTCTATACCGTGCTCGGGCGCGCCAAGCAGGGCAAGACCGAGCGCTATCGCGATTTCTTCCACCATCTCGGCCATCACGGCGAAGAGCGCTTCGTTCATGCCGACGGTGAACGCGGCATGGTCATGGCGGTATTCACCCTGCCCAGCTACCCGCTGGTGTTCAAGTTGATCCGCGACAAGTTCGCATTCCCCAAGAACATCGCCCGCGAACAGGTTCGGGAAAAGTACGATCTGGTGTTCCGTCACGACCGCATCGGTCGCCTGGTCGATGCCCAGGAATTCCGCCACCTGCGCTTCTCACGCCGCCAGTTCACTGACGAACTGCTGGCCGAACTGGAGCAGGGCTGCCGGCACAGCGTGGTGTTCGACGGCGACGACCTGGTGATCGTCCACTGCTACATCGAGCGGCGCTTGCGCCCACTCAATCTGTATTTGCGCGAAGCACCGCCGGAGAACGCTCGCGCGGCCCTGCTCGACTATGGCCAGGCGATCAAGGATCTGGCCCGCAGCAACATCTTTCCCGGCGACCTGCTGTTCAAGAACTTCGGCATCTCTGGCGCCGGACGCGCGGTGTTCTACGATTACGACGAGTTGTGCCTGGTCACCGAATGTCGGTTCCGCCACATCCCACAGGCACGC
The DNA here is from genome assembly GCA_002420085.1 of Lysobacterales bacterium UBA5700. GTDB lineage: Bacteria > Pseudomonadota > Gammaproteobacteria > Xanthomonadales > Xanthomonadaceae > UBA11164. The sequence continues at coordinate 15,154 of DIHI01000161.1, forward strand.
TACGAAGAAGACGAGTTTTCCCACGAAACCTGGTATCACGTCGGCGAGAACGACGTCTTCCCGGCCCAGTTCCCGCGCTTCCTGGGTCTGGCCGCCGAGCAGCGCGCACTCCTGCTCGATGTCCACGGCGAGATTTTCGATGTCGATTGGTGGCAGCAGGTGCGAACGGACCTGTTGGCCGGTGCCTATGCCGACATCCCGCCCTATCCAGAGTCGGCCCGGTTGCCTGCACCGCGCGGCGTCGATCGCGACTGAGCGGTGATCGATGGCGACATGTCGGCCGACATGTCGATCCACCGCCGGCACCCCGTTCGGACCCTCCCCCAGCCTGCCGACGGCAGCCGCAAGGGCGTGCCCTGAGGCAGCCGCATCTCATTGTTTCGTTTGATGAAAGCAAGAATCGCGTGGCAGCCGAACGGGTGATCGGATGACTTGGCACGGTTTCTGCTGATGACGCCCGCGCCGCCGCCAAAGGCGATGCATGTGGCAACACCATCGACGCGATCGGGGCGGCTTTCCGCACCCGAATCGCACCGAACGCCACGCGCAGACCGCAGCGAGCGGCGTAATCACACATCACACCACACACAAGGAGTTGACGATGTCCTCGAATCAATACACCTGGACCCTCGAAGCCTACCAGCAGCATGGCAACCTCTGGCTCAAGTGGCAGACCAATGCCCCGTTCCGTGCCCAGCAGGGCCGGATCACGGTCTACAAGAGCACCAGCTTCCCGAGCAATCCGACCGACAACGTGGACAAATGGAGTTGGGACAACGAGAACGGCGGCGGCAGCGGCTGGGATACCGGCCTGTCCTGGGGTTCCAACTGGTACTGCGCCTGGATTGCCGAGAAGAGCCCGAACGGACCCTATACCTACGTCACGAAGCTGACCACCAGTTCCTGATCGGAACCAGCCAGCGGCGCCGCCCTGCGGCGCCGACTGGTCATCTCCCGCACGACAGGAATGCGTGACGGGCATTGGCCACGGGGGTGGCAACCTGTCATCAGCCGATGGCAGCCGACCTGCCGGGCCAGGCCGGTCCCGACACCTTCCAGCGTGACGGCTGTGCTAGTCTTTTCGCCTCTTTCCAGGGAGGTACAGCCCATGCACATGCATCTTCTCGGTATCGCGCTGACGACGGCACTGCTCGCCGGCTGCGGTGGCGCATCCGACAGCGAGCAGGCCGCTCAGGTACCGGCAGCCGACACCGCCGCCAGCGCACCGGCAACACCCGCCAGCGCCGGCATTTCCGACACCGATCGCGCCGCCATCGCAGCAGCCGTAGCCGGCCCCTGGCGCACCCCGGCAAATGTTGCCCGTGATGACGCCCGCAATCCCGTCGAAACCCTGGCCTTCTTCGGCGTCACCCCGCGCCAGTGCGTGCTCGAAATCTACCCAGGCGGCGGCTGGTACAGCGAAATTCTGGTGCCGCTGCTGAAGGACGACGGCCACTACATCGCTGCCGTCAACAACCCGGCGACCGCCAGCAACGAACGCGCCCAGGCGTTCTACAGCGAGCAGAACGTCGCCTTGCGCGCCAAGTTCGCCGCCAACCCCGAGGTCTACGGCGAACCGGAAATCCGCGAACTCGACATCGCCAACCCAGTGTTCGGCGAGCCCGGCACGGTCGATACCGTGGTCACCTTCCGTAATGTCCACAACTGGCTGATGGCCGGCACCGCCGAAGCCATGTTCAAGGGCTTCTTCGATGTGCTCAAGCCGGGCGGCGTGCTCGGCGTCGTCGAACACCGCGCAGCCGCCGACGTTCAACCCGGCGACCGCAGCGGCTACGTCGGCCAGGCCCAGACCATCGCCATGGCCGAAGCTGCCGGCTTCGTCCTCGAAGAGGCCAGCGAGATCAATGCCAACCCGGCCGACACCAAGGACCACGAAGCTGGTGTCTGGAGTCTGCCGCCGTCCTATCGGCTGGGCGACAAGGACCGTGAGAAGTACCAGGCGATCGGCGAATCCGATCGCATGACCCTGCGTTTCCGCAAGCCGAATTGAGGCTTGCGGCCGGGATTCGAGATTCGGGATTCGGGGGTGGCGTCGCATTCACTCGGCGCCGCCCCCGATCCCAATCCCGATTTTCAGCCGCGATTTCCGGCCGTCATGTTGATCGCCTGCAACAAGCCCTACGGAACGCTCTGTCAGTTCACCGACGAGCGCCACGACGGTCCGGCGCGAGCGACCCTTGCCGACCTGCACCTGCCGTCAGGCGTCTATCCCGCCGGACGACTGGATCGTGACTCCGAGGGTTTGCTGCTGCTCAGTGACGACGGCGCACTGATCGCCCGGATCGCCCATCCGCGCCACAAGCAGCCGAAGACCTACCTGGTCCAGGTCGAGGGCGAGGCACGGCCTGATCACCTCAGCCGGCTGACCGAAGGGGTGCTGCTCAACGATGGCCCGGCGCGGGCAGTGCGCGCCGAGCGGGTGGCACCACCGACCTGGCTGTGGCCACGCGATCCGCCCGTGCGCTTCCGCAAGACCGTGGCCGACACCTGGATCGAACTGGTCCTCGACGAAGGCCGCAATCGCCAGGTCCGACGGATGACCGCCGCCGTCGGCCTGCCGACTCTGCGACTGATCCGCATCGCCATCGGCCGCCATCGACTCGACGGACTGGCCCCCGGGCAGTGGCGAATCCTGGCCCAGCCACACACGTGATCGCCGGGGTGGCCTTCATGTCGACACCAGTGGCGTCGTGCTACGACTCATCTTGCCGCTAAATGCCATCCGCCGACCGTTTCAGCGCACGCCGCGACGAGACGCCAACCACGAATGCACCAGGGCCGCCGCTGCCACCGAGAAGACCACGGACAGTTCAACGCCATAGCCCCACCACGGGCGGTTCAGCAACACGCTGGAGATCAGGTCGGTCTGATCATGGTCGTAGAACACCAGTACGTTCAGGCCGATGAAGAAGCCAGCGATGAACACCACCAGAGTCAGCACACGCGAAGTGCCGGCCACCCTGAGCACGACCAGACAGGCCAGGAACACCGCGATACCAGCCCCGAGCAAGCCGACCACGGCAAAACTCCAGAGCAGACTGGCCAGTTCCGGCGAAGCGATGGCAGCAAACCACGTCAGGAAACCCACCGAATCGGCGATCGCCGCCGTCCGGGCGATCAGTGGCACAACCGCGAACGACACCACCACGCCAGCACAGGCCACCAGCGCGGATACAACCACCATGCGACTCGACGTGATCAAGACTGACTCCTTGTGCCAGTGGGGAATGCTGCGCACCGGCACCTTCGTGCCGTTGGCATGTTTGAGGTCGGCATTCTGACGCTCCTCACGATTCAGTTTCGGGCCATGGCCCGCTCTGCCACGATCGTTGTCCGCATGTCTCTTACATGCCGCAAGGGACGATGCGAATCATCGACCGTGGTCGATTCTAGCGATGCGCGCTCCGTTGGCGCACCCTCTCCCCGGCCCTCTCCCGCGAGCGGGAGAGGGAGAAAAGCCGGTGGCTGGGCGGGAGAGGGCAGAGGGAGAAAAGCCGGTGGCTGGGCGGGAGAGGGGAGGGGGAGCACAGCCGGTGGGTTCGTTGCTGATCGGTGTGCGCGTGGAGTTGTGGGCTATGTGGCGCGGACGATTCGGTAGTGCTCGAATGCGAGTGGGGTGGGGATCGGGGTGTTCAGGGCGTCGAAGCCGTCGAGTCTGGCGAGTTGCCGGTCGATGGTCAGTCGCTCGGTGTCGCTGAGGGTCTGATAGAACCGTGCGGGACGCTGAAACATCCATTGCGCGTAGGGCTGGATGGCGCGTTCGCTGTGCTGGCCTTCGAGTTGAAACCGGTGGCGGCCGATGACGCGCGGCAGTGGGTGGGTGTCGGGGTGGTCGAGACACCAGGCGTGGACGGCGCGCATGGTGTCGGTCAGCACGGGCATCTGCTCGCGGAGCAGGCGGGCCAGGATCGGCAGCAGTGTTTCGGGAATGGTGTCGTCGGCCAGCAGCGGGCCGGTGTACTCGGCGGGCTGCTGCATGCGCTCGACCCAGCGGGCGACATTCGGTGCCCGCTGGCGCATCAGGGCGCCGGGGGCGGGGTCGCGGTAGAGGTGGGCGTACAGCGGACCGATCAGGCCGAAATCGCCGATCGTGGGCCGGGCACCGAGCAGAAAGGCGTGCTGGGCCAGGTGGGCGTTGAAGTCGTCGAGGAACCCGAGGTAGCTGCGCTCGACGGCGGCGTGCATCGCCTTGCCGATGCCGAAGTAGTTCGGGTACAGGCCGCCGAACACCAGCGCCGGCAGCAGGCCCAGCACGGGTCGCAGGAGGCGCGGTGTCTGCGGGCGCATGGTGCGGCCGAATTCGCTCAGGATGAAGCGCAGGTTCTGGCGTTTGCGCTGCCAGCGGTAATGCATGGCCGGCATCACCAGCCATTCGTCGCCATACAGTTCGAGCAGCAGCGAAACCAGCCGTTGTGCTGGGCGGGTCGGGTAGACCGATGGCTCGGGAAAGCGCGCTTCCAAGGCGTCGATGATGGCGGTGGTGTCTTGCAGATAGTCACCTTCCGGGGTCCGCACGACCGGAATCACGCGCCGGCCGATGTTCGGGACGATGATCTGCCGGTACACGGCGAGGGTGGAAAGCTGTTCGACGAACGGGATGCCCTTCCAGCGCAGGTAGGCGCGGGTCTTGCCGGAATACAGCGAGACTTCGGTGCCGTACAGGGTGAATGTGCCGTCCATTCAGTGGCGCCTGGTCTGGGGCGGGAGGATGTTGCTGGATGCGGTCATGTCCTGGTCCCTCCTCCATGGCGTCGAGGGTCATCGATCCGGCTGTCGCGAGAGGATAACCGAGTCCGGTGAGCCCAGAGCATCAGGGACTGATGTTGCCGTCGTGCGGGATGACGTGGGTACTACTGGCCCTGCATCTACCGGCCGCCATGACCATCCGCACACTTGCCGTGGTCGAGGCCCGGCTACACTCGCGGTTGGTTTTCTGTCCGGCGAGGCCGCCATGATCCGATCCTTCCGTGCCGCTGCTGTCGTGCTGACGGCACTGGTGTTTCCGCTGACCGTCAGTGCTCAGAGCAAGCTGCTGCGGTTTCCCGATATCCACGGCCAGCAGGTGGTATTCGTCCACGCTGGCGATCTGTATCGGGTGTCGGCTGAGGGCGGTGAGGCGGTCCGGCTGACCTCGCATCCGGGGCAGGAGTTGTACCCCAAATTCTCGCCGGATGGCGCCTGGATCGCCTTCTCGGCCGAGTACAGCGGCACCCGGCAGGTGCATGTGATGCCGACAGCGGGTGGTGAGCCGCGCCAGCTCACCTGGTACACCGATGTCGGGCCGATGCCGCCGCGTGGTGGCACCGATTACCGGGTGCTCGACTGGACGCCGGATGGCACACACATCCTGGTGCGTGCCAACCGCAATCCGACCGGTGAGCGCGATGGCCGGCCGTATCGGGTGCCATTCGCGGGCGGCATGGAGACGCCGTTGGCGATTCCGGAAATCGGCAGTGGCATGCTGTCGCCGGATGGGACGAAGTTGGTGTACACGCCGATCGATCGGGATTTCCGGACCTGGAAGCGCTATCGCGGCGGGCGGGCGCAGGACGTGTGGGTGTACGACCTCACGGCCGACCGTTCGATCCGCCTGACCGATCACCGGGCCACCGATCATCAGCCGATGTGGGTGGGCGATACGGTGTATTTCCTGTCCGATCGCGACTATCACCTCGATCTGTATGCGATCGCGCCGGCAGGCGGCGAGCCGCGCAGGCTGACCGATTTCGGCGAGGATATCCTGTGGCCGAGCGCGGGTCCGGATCGGATCGTGTTCGAGAAGGGTGGTGGGCTGTGGCGGTTCGACCCGGCCAGTGGCGAAAGCCAGGAAATTCCGGTGCGCCTGACCGGTGATTTTCCGGAGGCACGGCCGCGTTGGATCAAGGCGGCTGGCTTCGTCGAAAGTTATGACCTGTCGCCGGGCGGTGAGCGGGCGGTATTCGGTGCGCGTGGCGAGGTGTTCACCCTGCCGGCCAAGGACGGTGAGCCGCGCAATCTCAGCCGCAGTCCGGATGCCCGCGAACACAGCGTGGCCTGGTCGCCCGATGGCCGTTGGATCGCCTACCTCAGTGATGCCTCGGGCGAGTACGAGCTGTATCTGCGGGCACAGGATGGCAGCGGCGAGCCGCGCCGGATCACCCGTGATGGTGATGTCTGGCGGTTCGCGCCGAAGTGGTCGCCGGATTCTCGCCTGCTGGCCTACGCAGACAAGAAGCAGCGGCTGCGGGTGGTCGATCTCGATGGCCGCACCCGTGAGGTGGACAGCAGTCGGCAGCAGGATCTGACCAGCTACACCTGGTCGCCGGACAGTCGCTTTCTGGCCTACGTCAAAACCGGGGCCAGTCGCAATACGTCGATCTGGGTCCACGATCTCGAACGCGGGCAGTCCAGCCAGCTCACGCCGGACGAGACCAGCGAGTTCGATCCGGTGTTCGACCCCAAGGGCCGCTGGCTGTATTTCGTGTCCAATCGCGACTACAACCTGAGTTTCAGCGGCTACGAGTTCAACTTCCACTACACCAATCCGCAGCGGCTGTACGCGGCGGCACTGGCGGCGGACGGTCCGGCCCTGTTCCAGCCGAAGAGCGACGAGGCCAAGCCAGCGGCAGCGCCGGAGAAATCAGGTGCGGGTGGGTCATCGGAAAAGCCATCGGCCAAGAACGGTCAGGCCAGCAATGGTGAGGCGGGTCCGGTGCGGGTGCGCATCGATGTGGACGGGTTCAATGCCCGAGTACAGGCGCTGAAGGCGCCGCCCGGCAACTACACCGGGCTGGCTGCTACCGGGGAGGGCGTGTTCTTTGCGGCCAGCGAAGGCGGTGGCAATGGCGGTGTGACCCTGCGCTTTCTGGCAACCGAGGGCGACAAGCCGG